>CAIMWE010000144.1 GCA_903845115.1 uncultured Acidobacteriota bacterium
CCGCCGCGAACGCGTTCCACCAGAGCTGGAACATCAGGAGGTTGAGCAGGCGCTTCCGGTGGTCGCGGCGCCCGGCGGCGTGCTCGCGGAGCAGCCGCGACACGTACCTCGCCTCGAAGATCCCGTGTCGATCGAGCGAAGCCGGCGAGAGAACGTCCTCGACGAGCTCGCGCAGCTCGCCCCGAAACCATCTCCCGAGAGGGGCGCCGAAGCCCTTCTTCTCTCGTCCGACGATCTCCGGCGGAAGGCGTCTGGACGCGTAGGCCCTGAGCAAGGCCTTCCCCCGGGAGCCGCGGAGCTTCCGGCCGGGCGGGAGGGCGCGCGCGAACGCGACGATCTCGGGGGCGAGGTACGGGACCCGGACCTCGAGCGCACACGACATGCTGGCCCGGTCGACCTTCACGAGGACCTGGTCCTGCATGTAGAAGCGCTGGTCCGTTCGAAGCAGGGACTCGAGCCCCGAGACCCCGGGCGACTCCGCCGAAGGCTCGTGAAGAAGCGTCTCGAGCGCCGGCTGGAGGGCGGCGTCGTGGCCCCGCAGGAGGAGAGGCAGCTCCCCGGGCTCGAACGTCCCGAGCCAGCGCGCGTTTCGCAGGACGGGATCGGGGTCGAGGCCCGCGAAGAACTTCCGGAGCTTGAAGTCGAGAGAGAAGTTGCCGTGGCCGACCGGGAGGAGGTGGTCCGCCGCCGCGGCCAGCGAGCGCCGCACCGCCCCCGGAAGCCGGGACGGCCACCGCGCGAGGGCGGCCGCGCGGTAGGTCGGGTAGCCGGCGAAGAGCTCGTCCGCTCCGTCGCCGGAGAGGGCCACGGTGACGTGCCGTCGCGTGAACCTCGAGAGGAGGAGGGTGGGGAAGATCGATCCGTCGGCCAGGGGCTCCGAGAGCACGTCGGCCACCGAGGGGACGAGGTCGAGAAGCGCGCGCGGGCCGAGGACCTCGGCGTGGTGGTCGCTGCCGATGGAGGCTGCGACGAGGGAGGACCAGCGGGACTCGTCGAAGGAGGGGTCCTCGAAGCCGATCGAGAACGTGGCGACCCTCGACGGCGACACCTCGGCGGCGGTGTGCGCCACGATCGACGAATCGAGTCCGCCGGAGAGGAACACTCCCACGGGGACGTCGGCGACGAGCTGGCGTTCGACCGTCCGGTGAATCAGGCGGTCGAACTCTGCGACGTCCTGCTCGAGCGTCCTGGGGCCGTCCGCGACGGAGGGCGGAGGTGGCGCGTAGCGTCGGACCGAGCGGCGGCCCGAGGCGTCCAGGTGGAGGAGATGTCCTTCTCGGAGCTTCGCGACGCCGTGGACGATCGAGCCCGGTCCGGGGACGTAGTCGAGCTGAAGGTAGGCCTGGAGGCCGGCCTGATCGACGTCGGGGGGGACGAGCCCGCTCCCGACGAGGGCGCCGAGCTCCGACGCGAAGACGAGGCCTTCGGGGCGCTGCGCCCAGTAGAGAGGCTTCACTCCCATCGGGTCCCGGACGAGGAACGCCTCGCCGCTGCGGGCGTCCAGGAGGCAAAACGCGAAGATGCCGTCGAGCCTCGCGAAGGCCCGCTCGCCTTCGAGGAGGTAGAGCCCCACGATCGCCTCGGTGTCGGAAGCCGAACGGAGCTCGATGCCTGCCCCGGCGCACTCGGCCCGCAGCTCGCGGTAGTTGTAGATCTCCCCGTTGAAGACGACACAGACCCTGTGTCCGGCGTCCCAGAGGGGTTGGGAGGCCGCTTCGGACAGGTCGATGATCCGGAGTCTGGTGTGGCCGAGTTGACCGTTCGGGCACCGCTCGATTCCCGAGCCGTCGGGTCCTCGGTGGGCGAGCCGGGCGCCCATCCTCTCGAGCGCTTCCGAGACGTCTCCGTGGGGAGCGAGGACTCCGTGAATGCCGCACATGGACGCCCGCGCGCCGGACTCAGCGAGCCCGGGGCTCGTCGCAGGCCGGCCCCGGCGTTCCGACCTCGTCGATGACCCTGTAGGTTCGTTTCCCGCCGACCCGGTGGAGGACCCTGATGTTGATCTCGGCCAGGAGGCCCGAGGTGACGCAGACGAGGGAGGCCACGTACATCAGGAGCATGAAGAAGATCATCGGCGTGCTCTCGGGGTGGGAGCGGAAGAGCGCCCTCCACGCGACGAGTAAGAAGGCCGCCGTGCCGAGGCCGAAGAAGAGGAACCCGAGCTTGCCGAAGAAATAGGCCGGCTTGGATCCGTAGGTGTTGAGCATCTTGACCGTGAGGAGGTCGATCAGGACCTTGTAGACGCGGGAGAGGCCGTACTTGCTCTCCCCGTGCAGCCGGGGGCGGTGGTTGACCTCGACCTCGGCGATCCGGCCCCCCTGCGCGGCGCAGTACGCGGGGATGAACCGGTGCATCTCGCCGTAGAGCTCGACGTTCTCCAGGTAGACGCGGCGGAAGACCTTCAGGGTGCAGCCGACGTCGTGGAGGCGCAGGCCGAGCGCGTGCGTGATGAGGAAGTTCGCGACCAGAGAAGGGACGACCCTGGAGAAGGTCCGGTCCTTCCGGCGCGCCCGCCAGCCGCAGACGACGTCCGCCCGGCCGTCGAGGATCGTCGCGAGCATCCCCGGGAGGTCGTGCGGGTCGTTCTGCAGGTCCGCATCCATGAACGCGATCAGCTCGCCCCGTGCGCGCTCGATCCCGGCGGCCATCGCCGCGGTCTGACCCTGGTTCCCGAGGAACCGGAGGCCCCGGAGCCAGGGACGATTCGCGGACAGCTCGCGGATCCTGTCCCAGCTGCCGTCCCGGCTCCCGTCGTCGACGAGGATCAGCTCGCTCTCCCCTGGAAGAGAGGCGCGGACCTCCTCGATCTCGCGCACCAGCAGCTCGATGTTCCCCAGCTCGTTGAAGACCGGGGCGACGATACTGAGGAGCGGGCGCTCAGCTGCTGGAATGGCGATCCTCCGGGGGGCCGGTCGTCTCGGCGGTGCGAGGGTCTCCCGCGCGGCCCGGTCGAGACTGCACCCGGGGAGTAGCGCCTGGCAAGCCGAGGAGCAGGAGGACCGCGAGGAGGGTCAGCCCGCTGAGCCATCGAAAGGGGCCCATCGGCGCGAACGGCCTCCAGCGCCAGGTGGCGCGGTGCGGTCCGGCCGGTACGTTCACGGCCACCAGGCCCGTCGACCGGTCGAGGAGGAGCGGCGCCGGCCGCCCGTCCACGGCGACGCTCATTCCCGGGAAGGCGAGGACGTGCCAGAGGAGGGCGCCGGCCTTCGGGGCGGCCAGGGAGACCTCCTTGTCGAGGCGGTCCCATCGGACGACCTCCACCGACGTCGCCGGCGCCGTCGAGAGGAGCGCAGCCCGGGACCGGATCGGGTCGAGGAGCGGCGAGCGGTTGCCGGTCATCTCGACGAAGAAGGCGGTGGGGGCGGTCCTAGGGACGTACCAGTAGTCCCACATCCCGCGCTGGACCCACGTCCCCTCGTCTCCCGCGGACTCGCGCACGGCATGGGCGTCCGGGAAGGACGGGCCGGCGGGCGCCTCGGCCCGGGCTCGCGAAGGGGCGGGCGCCGTCCCGGTGCCGGCGAACGGGACCGCCAGGGCCGCGCCGAGGAAGGCGACGGAAGCCGCCCGCCCCGGCGGCAGGAGCGCGACGAGCGCCGCGGCCGCCAGGGTGATCGGGGCGGCGACCCTCCAGGGAAACTGGAGCTTCGAGAGGACGGGAGCGGCGTCCCAGACGGGGCCGAAGGGTCCGAGCGTGACGACGAGCCCCGCGGCCAGGACGCACAGCCAGACCCTCGTTTCTGCGCTTCGGCGGCGCTCGCCGGACATCAAGGCTGCGGCCGCGAGACCGACGAGAACCGTGGCGAGGAGCGCGGTCGAGACCCGGGAGTTGAAGCCGGCGTCCATCGCCGCCGGGTTGAAGAGGGTGTTCGTCGAGGCGCGGTAGGCGTTCGTTGCCGTGTCGCCGAACCAGAGCTCCACGCGGAGCCACCGGGACGCCAGCGCCTGAGGGCCGAGCGAGAACGCCGCCAGCGAGAGGCCCAGGGGCGCGGCGAGGAGGAGCGGCAAGACAGCGCGCCGCGTGGAGGGGAGAACGAGGAAGACGGGGCCCAGAAAGAGGCCGAAGAGGACGGCGAGCGGGAGGTTCGTCAGGGCGAGAGCGGCCACGGCGAGAGCCCCGAGCGCGACCCGGCGCCGCGGGGAGAGCCGCTTCTCGGCTCCGATCCAGAGAAGGAGGGGCGGGAAGACGAACGCCCACTGCTCGGCGAGGGCGCCGCGCTCGTACAGGTCGACGAGCCGGTACGGACCCACGGCGTAGAAGACCGCCGCCCACAGGGCTCCCGACCCGAACCCGGCGGCCACGAGCCATCCCCGCAGGGCGAGACCGGACAGGAGCATCGCGCCGAGGGCGAGCCAGCCGAGGCCGGTCCCGAGGGGGAGGCCGGCGAGGGGGAGGAGGGCGTGGACGGTGTTCACGAGCGGGGGGTAGAAGAGGAGGCCCGGCCCCCCGAAGCCGCCGTTCAGGTCCCCCGCCCAGGCCGGAAGGACGAGCCCGGCCCGGAGGTTCGCCGCGGTCTGCTGGGCGTAGACGAGGTAGGCGACGAGGTCGTGCCCCCGGAGCTCCCGGCCCGCGACCACCGGGGCCCCCGCGAGGAGGACGGCAGCGGCGAGCACGAGGGTCCCGAGGGCGGCTCGGGGGCGGAGTCGGGACGGAACGTCGATCCTCGAGACAATGCGGGAGGCCGGCGGAGGCTGTCAAGGAAACCGGGGCAGGAAACCGGGGCAGCGGGGCTTCCTCTATGATCGACGGGAGAGCGTAGAAGAGTGAGCCTGTACGTCGTGACCGGGGTTGCCGGCTTCATCGGCTCTCGGGTCTGCCGGATGCTCCTCGACACCGGCCACTCCGTCCTCGGGGTCGACGACCTGGACGAGAGCTACGACGTTCGCCTGAAGGAGCGCCGGCTCGCGGGCCTCGGCGGGCCCGGGTTCTCTTTCCTGCATGCCGACGTCTCCCGCGTGGAAGAGGTCCGGCGAATCGGCGACCGCCTTCGGGGAGAAGGCGGCCGGGTCGAGGCGATCGTCAACCTCGCCGCGAGGGCGGGGGTCCGGGCGAGCCTGCTCAATCCCCTCGTCTACCTCGAGACGAACCTGACGGGGACTCTCCTGCTCCTGGAACTCTGCCGGGATCTCGGCGTGGCGAAGTTCGTCCTGGCTTCGAGCTCCAGCGTCTACGGCCTCGGCGCGGAGGTCCCGTTCCGCGAGGACGGGGACACGAACCAGCCGGTCTCCCCTTACGCGATCTCGAAGAAGGCGGCCGAGGAGCTGAGCTACGTCTTCCACCACCAGTACGGGCTGGACGTCTCGGTCCTGCGTTACTTCACGGTCTACGGCCCGGCGGGCCGCCCGGACATGAGCCCGTTCCGTTTCGTGAAGTGGGTCTTCGAGGGGCTTCCCGTGCAGCTGTTCGGGGACGGAACGCAGGAGCGGGACTTCACCTACGTGGATGACATCGCCCGGGGGACGATCGCCGCGCTCCGCCCGGTGGGCTACGAGATCTTCAACCTGGGGTCGGACCGGCCGATCACCCTTTCCCGGTTTCTCCGGCTCGTCGAGGAGAACGTGGGCCGGAAAGCAGTCGTCGAGCGGTCGCCCCGGCACCCCGCGGACATCCCGCGCACGTGGGCCCGGGTCGACAAGGCCCGGACGCTTCTCGGGTGGACGGCGGCGGTCCCGATCGAGGAGGGAGTCGTCGAGCTCGTCTCGTGGTACCGCGTAAACCGGGCCTGGGCGAAGGAGATCCGGACGGACTAGGCGGATCGGGCCGGATCCGGGAGATCCGGGAGGAGACGGGCCGCGCTCCCCGGAAGACGGCGGAGTCGGCAGCCCCGGGCCCTCGCGGACGTGGCGCCGCAATGTAGAATCGGGCCCTTCGAAAGGAACCCTTCATGAGCATTACGAAGCAGGATGCCCTGGACTATCACTCCTCCGGCCGGAAGGGAAAGCTGGAGGTCGTCCCGTCCAAACCGTGCGCCACGGCGAGGGACCTCTCGCTCGCGTACACGCCCGGCGTCGCGGAACCGTGTCTCGAGATCGCGCGCGACATCGAGCTCGCGTACGAGTACACGGGGAAGGGCAATCTCGTGGCGGTGGTCTCGAACGGCACGGCGGTCCTCGGCCTCGGGGACATCGGAGCCGTCGCGGGCAAGCCGGTCATGGAGGGGAAGGGGGTCCTCTTCAAGAGGTTCGCCGACGTCGACGTGTTCGACATCGAGCTGGACACCAAGGACCCGGACCGGATCATCGACATCGTCTCGGCCCTCGAGCCGACCTTCGGCGGGATCAACCTCGAGGACATCAAGGCCCCCGAGTGCTTCTACATCGAGGAAGAGCTCAAGAAGAGGATGGGGATCCCCGTCTTCCACGACGACCAGCACGGGACGGCCATCATCTCGGCCGCGGCCTTCCTGAACGCCCTCGAGCTGACGGGGAAGAAGATCGACGAGGCGAAGGTGGTCTTCGCGGGAGCCGGCGCGGCGGCGGTGGCCTGCGCGAATCTCTACCTCACGTATGGCGTGAAGCTCGAGAACCTGACGATGGTCGACCGCAAGGGCGTCATCTACAAGGGCCGCACCGAGAACATGAACAAGTACAAGGAGAAGTTCGCCCGCGAGACGAAGTGCCGCACGATGGCCGAGGCTCTCGAGGGGGCGGACGCTTTCATCGGCGTCGCCGCCGCGAAGATGGTCACGGGGGAGATGCTCAAGAAGATGGCGAGGGACCCGATCGTCTTCGCCATGGCGAACCCGGTCCCCGAGATCCTCCCCGAGGAGGCGAAGGCGGCCCGTCCCGACGTCATCATGGCGACCGGCCGGTCCGACTACCCCAACCAGGTGAACAACGTCCTCGGCTTCCCCTTCATCTTCCGCGGCGCGCTCGACTGCCGCGCCTCGCAGATCACGGAAGGGATGAAGCTGGCCGCGTCGAAGGCGCTGGCCGCCCTCGCCAAGGAGGACGTGCCGGATTCGGTCGCCCGCGCCTACGGCGTCGAGGGGTTCAACTTCGGGCGCGAATACCTGATCCCGAAGCCCTTCGACTGGCGCGTCCTCCTGCACGTGGCGCCGGCGGTGGCCGCCGCCGCGGCCAGGGACGGAGTGGCCCGCCGCCCGATCGCGGACATGGAGGAGTACAAGCGGCGCCTGGGGGGGATGCTCTCCCGCTCGCGCTCGTTCATGTACGTCATCCACGAGAAGGCGAAGCAGAACCCGAAGCGGATCGTCCTCGCCGAGGGCGACCACGTGAAGATCCAGCGCGCCGCCAAGATCCTCGCCGAGGAGGAGATCGCCAAGCCGATCCTCCTGTCGCGCGGCCGGGCGGCGGCCGAGGCGCTCGGCGCGCTCGACCCGAAGGCGCCGGTCGAGGTGATCGACCCCGAGACCCACCCGGCGTTCATGAACTACGTCCAGGCCTTCTACGAGAAGCGCAAGAGGCTGGGCGTCACCCTGGAAGAGGCCGTCAACGCGGTCAGGGAGCCGAACTACTTCGCGGCGATGATGGTCGAGAAGGGGGACGCCGACGGCTCCCTCTCCGGCCTGACCACGAACTACGCCGACACGATCAAGCCGGCGCTCCAGGCGATCGGGGCCGCGCCGGGCGTCCGCCGCGCGGCCGGCCTGTACATCCTCATCCTCAAGGAGCGGGTCTTCTTCTTCGCCGACACGACGGTCAACATCGAGCCGACCGCGGAGGACCTCGCGGAGATCGCCCTCCTCTCGGCCGACACGGCGAAGCTCTTCAACATCACGCCGCGCGTCGCGATGATCTCGTTCTCGAACTTCGGCTCCACGCGGCACCCCTTTGCCGACAAGGTGCGCGAGGCGGTCCGCATCGTCCACTCCCGGCGCCCCTCGCTCGAATGCGACGGCGAGATGCAGGCCGACACGGCCATCCAGACGGAGTTCCTCAAGGAGAACTACCCGTGGGTGAGCCTGACCGGCCCGGCGAACATCCTCGTGTTCCCGGATCTCGAGAGCGCGAACGCCGCCTACAAGCTGGTCTGGAGGCTCGCGAAGGCGGACGCGATCGGGCCGATCCTGATGGGTCTCGGCAAGCCGGTGCACGTCCTGCAGCGCGGGGTCGAGGTGGCCGACATCGTGAACATGGCGGCGTTCGCCGTCGTGGACGCGCAGTCCCGGAAGAAGGGAAGCTGAGGAGGAGCCAGGCTCCGAAGGCTTGAGAGCGCTCCTGGTCGTCCCCCGTCTTCCGGGAACCGGATTCACGGGGGACCGGGTGAGGGCCGGCCAGCACCTGGCGGCTCTCGCCCGGGCGGGATTCGAGACGACTCTGGTCGGAGGCCTTCCGGACGGAAGGCCTCTTTCCTTTCCCGCGGGCGCGGCCCGGGTCTTGCCGGTGCCGGTCCGGGGGAGCTCGGTGTTGGCGGGGATCCCCCTCGCGGGAATCGCCGGGCAACCGCTCCAGACGGGGTTGCTCGCCGGCGGCTGGGGACGGGCTCTCCGCGAAGCGGGGGGCGGCTTCGACCTGACCGTCGTCCTCCTCGTGCGGCTGTGGCCTCACGTGGAGGCCCACCTCGGGGCGGGACCGGTCGTCCTCGACTACATCGACGCGCTGGCGGCCGGGGCGAGGTTCGCCGCGGCCGGCGACCCGGCCCTCTGGCGCCGCCTCTACTGGAGATTCGAGGCGCCGCGCCTGGTGCGCCTGGAAGCGCGGGCGGCGAGGCGCTGTGCCCTCCTCCTCGCGACCTCGGAGAGGGACGCCTCCGAGCTGCCCCCGCCGACGCGCTCGCTCCCCCTGGGCGTCGTCGTCGGCGAGCCGGGAGAGGCGGATCGAGGTCCGGTCGTGGCATTCTCCGGACGCCTCGGGTACCGACCGAACGAGATCGCCGTGAAACGCCTCGTGACGCGCATCTGGCCCCGGGTCTTCTCGAAGATGCCGGCCGCAGAGCTCCGGATCGGGGGCGCCGACCCGCCCCGGTGGCTGAGGCGCGTCCCGCCGTCGAGCGGGATCCGCGTCGTCAGTCCCGTGGCGGACATGCCCCGGTTCCTCCGGGAGGCGCGCGTCGTGGCGGCTCCCGTCGCGCTGGGAAGCGGAACCCAGCTGAAGATCTACGAGGCGCTGGAGGCCGGCGCCGCGGTCGTGGCCGGCCCCGAGGTCGTCGCCCGGTCCTCCACGGCCGGCTTCGCCGTCCCGGCGAGGATCGCCTCCTCGGACGAGGCCTTCGCCCGGGAGATCCTCTCGCTGCTGGCTGATCCGGACCAGGCGGCCCGCGAGGGAGCGGCGGGGCGGGAGGCGGTCCTCCGGCACGCCGACCGCGGGCGGTTCACGGAGGAGCTGTCCGGCCTCCTCCTCCAGGTGGCGACGTGAGGCCCCGCGGCCGGTTCCGCGGGAGGACCGCCCTTCTCGTCCTGGGGGACGGCGCCGTCGCGGCCGCGCTCTTCGCGGCGACCGTCGTCCTGAGGCGGGAGATCCGCCTGCCCGGGGCGATCGGGCGGATCCCCCCGGAGAACGTCCCCCTCGACCCGTTCCCCTGGCTCGCCGCGGTGGGCCTGGCCGCGATCATTGCCCTGTCGCTGGCGGTGACCCGGAGCGAGCCTCTCGCGCTGGTCAGGGAGAGGGGCGGGCTCCTGGTCTCCTCGCTCCTCTGCGCCGGGTTCCTCGTCGTCATCTTCTTCGGAGGGGGAAGGGCGGTGCCGCGGACAGTTCTCCTCCTCTACATCCCGGTCCTCTACGTGGGGCTGGAGCTGTGGCGCAGCGTCGCGGACCGCTTCGCTCCCATCGGGGTCCGGCCGGTCGTGGTCCTCGGCTCCGGGCGCGACGCCGAGCGCGCCGCCTCGGCGCTGTCCAGCGGGGAGGTGACGGGCCACCGCCTTCTCGAGTGGCGGCAGGACCTCTGGACGTTCCGGCTGCCGAGCGACGGCGCTGGGGGCTCGATCCCCGGCGAGGCCCTCGACGTCGTCTTCGCATCGGACCGCCCGGAGGACCGCGCGCTCCTCGTCGCCCTGATCGAGGAGAGCGCGGCCCGGCCCTTCGACCTCTGGCTCCTTCCCGGCCTGACGGACGTCCTCGCCTCCCGGGTGGTCACGCGGAGCCTCGGAGACCTCCCGCTGGTCCAGGTCGTGGCGCGCGGGGCCGGCCTTCCGGCGCGAGTGGCGCGCCGGTCGGTCGACCTGGTCCTCGGAGTGCCTCTCCTGCTCCTCGCCCTCCCGGTCCTGGTCGTCGTGTCGGCCCTGGTGGTTCTCGACAGCCGGGGGCCGGCCTGGATCCGGCAGAGGCGCGTGGGGCTGGGGGGCAAGGTGTTCCTGCTCTGGAAGGTCCGGACGATGCGGCAGGATGCGGAGACCGGGACCGGACCGACGCTGGCGTCGCCCGACGACGCCCGGCTGACCCGGACCGGCCGGTGGCTCCGGAAAGGGCGGTTCGACGAGCTGCCCCAGCTCTTTCACGTGGTCTCCGGCGAGATGAGCCTGATCGGACCCAGGCCGGAGCGGCCCGAGTTCGTGGCGGACTTCGAGCGGGACCTCCCCGCCTATCGCCTGCGGCACCTCCTCCGGCCCGGGTTGACGGGCCTGGCGCAGGTGATGGGGGCCTATGCCACGAAGCCCGACGTCAAGCTGAGGTACGACCTCGGGTACCTCTTCCACTGGACGCCGCTCCTCGACCTGATCATCCTGATCCGGACCGTGTCGACGGTTCTCAGGGGTGGAGGGGTCTGAGCGGTGGGGGAGATCCCCCCCGGGAGAGAGTCTCCGCGGCGGCCCCCAGCTCCACGGCTAGAGCCTCGCCGTCCACCCCGGCCGGAAGCGCGGCGCTGAGCCTGGGGAGGATCCAGAGGGCCCGGCGGAACAGGGCCATTGCGGCCTCGCGGTTTCCGGCGTCGAATTCCAGGCGCCCCAGGTTCAGGTCGGTCTCGGCGCGTTCCTCCAGCGTCAGGGAGGTCTGGAGCGCGGCACGGGCCGCCTCCGGGTTCCGGTCCAGCCGGTAGGTGGAGCCGAGGGCGAGCCAGGCGGTCGAGCACCGGCTCCTGTAAGCGACGGAATCGGAGAGCGCCCGGCGGGCCCGGTCGAGCAGGAACGGGCGCTGGGAGGGGGACGCCGCCGCCGCGTGCAGCGCGGCCTCTCCTTCGGCCTGCCGGAGAACGGCCATCCCCCGCGCCGCAGTCAGGGCGGCGAGAAGGAGGGCTCCCGCGGCCAGGCCGAGCGACTTCCCCCACCGGCCCCTGTCGGGGGCGGCGGAGGTCCTCCGGGCGGCGGACCGGAAGGCCAGCCCGAGGACGAACGCGCCGGGTCCGGCGACGACGGCCAGACGGGAGGGGAAGCTCGCGAGGCCAAGGACGGCGAGCGACAGGAGAAGACAGAAGAGAGTGTCGGACCGCTTCCGGGCGAGATGGACGAGGAGCGAAGCGGCCGCGAGGGCGGCCAGGAGGGCCGCCGGGAGACCGCACTCGGCGGCGAACGTCAGGAACTCGTTGTGCGCGTTCTCGAAGTGGGCGGAGGGGCTCGAGTGGACGAGGCGGTGTCCGATGCGCTCCTCGGCCCGGATCCTCGCCGGGACGAAGGCGTTCGAGAAGTTGCCCGGACCCTCCCCCAGGAGCGGCCGGTCGCGGATCATCTCCAGGGAGGCCCGGAACCCGATGTCCCGCTCGGTCACGACCCTGGACATCGAGTCGGTCCTCAGGAGCCTGGCGACCTCGAAGAGGCGCGCCGTGGCCCCGACGGCGATCATCGCCAGAAGGCCGGCGACCGCCAGACCGGCGAGCACGGGACCCCTTCGCCGGAGGTCGAATGCCGCGAGGGCGACGATTCCTGCCGCGACGGCGGCGAGCGGCGCCAGGGCTTCCGCGGAGGCGATGCCCAGGAGGACCGCGCCGAGCCCGGCCAGGTGAAGAACGCGGTTCGCCCGGGAGCGCGCGGGGTCCATGAGGCCGGCCGCCAGGACGACGGCAGGGAGGACCAGAGCGGCCCCGACGTCGCCGGGGCTCCCGAGGAGGGCCGCTGCCCGGTATCGCGCCCCTCCCCCGGCTTCGATCGGGAGGAGGAAGAGTCCGGCCGTCCGCTGGAGGAGCGCCAGGAGCCCGGTGAGGGCGCCGCCGAAGGCCAGGACCGCGAAGGCCCGGCCGGCGATGTCCGGGCCGAGCCGGGAGGCGCCCACCGCGAAGAGAACGGCGGCCGCCCCGATGGGGACGGCGACGAGCGGGTCGGTCCAGGAGAAGAGCCCGCGGAATCCGGACGCGGCGACGAACGCGGCGGCTCCGAAGGAGGCGACGGAGAGGAGGCGGGGAAGGGCGATCCTCTCCCGCGGCCGCCCGCCCGGGAGCGAGTCGAAGGCCAGGCCGGCGAGCGCGAGCGCGGCTGCGAGGCCCTGGACGAGCACCTTCGACTCGCGGATCGTATCGGGGGAGGCCAGCGAGATCACGAAGTAGGGCAGGAAGAGCGCGAGTTGCACTCCGACCGGCGCGAGGAGTTCGGTCACGTCGCGAGCATACCTCCGAGCCGGTGTAACCTCCGGCCGGTGCCGATCCTGAAGCCGGAGGCCGACCTCTTCCCCGAGGAGCTGTTCGAGCTCCCGGCCGACGTGTCCCCGTGGTGGGTCGCGCACCTCCGGTCCAGGCAGGAGAAGCTGGCCTCGCGCGAGGCCCGGCTCAGGGGGATCCCGTGCTTCCTGCCGAAGTACGAGAAGGAAACACGGCGGGACGGGCGAAAGAGGATCTCCTCTCTCCCCCTCTTTCCCGGCTACCTCTTCTTCCGGGGCTCCCGGGACGCCCGGTTCGAGATGCTGATGACCCATCTCTGCGTCCGGATCCTCGAGGTGACCGACCAGGCCTCCCTCCACGCCGACCTGCTCCAGATCCGGCGGCTCCAGCTCGCGGGCCTCCCGCTGATCGCCGTCCCGGTGGTGAAGGCGGGCGACCAGGTGCGCATCGCGGAGGGCCCCTTCGCCGGCGTCTCGGGCGTCATCCTGAAGGAGAAGGGCAAGACCCGGCTCATCGTCTCCGTCCGGTTCATCAACCGGTCGGTCTGCGTGGAGCTGCCCCGGGAGGCGGTGGTCCCGGAGCCGGCGCAGCCGCCGCACCGGAAGGACTCGTCGAACCCTTCCCGGTAGCACTTCGAGCCCTTTTTTCCGTCCCCTGTTCTTCTTCCGCTGACAGGGAGAGCGCCTTGTCCAGGAAGCTCCCCCGGGCCAGGGTCGGGACGCGCTCGGGACGGACGAGCGTCACCAGCGGACGGGCCGCCGAGCGGTCGCCTTCCTCCACGGCGAAGAGGTGAACCGTATACCGACGGTCCAGGACCGAGTGGGAAATCCTCCCAAGGGACCTCACCCGGCGTGCGGTCCGCCCCGCCAGCTCCGGCCACCGGCGCCCGAGGGCGGCGCCCGGCTGGCCGGCTTCCTCGACGGCCGTGCAGGGGAGGGTCAGGTGGCCCCGGACCATCTCGAGGTCGGGGACGAGGACCAGCCGGCCCCGGCGTCTGGCCAGCCCGGCCTCCAGCGTGACCTGCCTGGGGCGGCGAGATCCCCGGGGAAGATCGAACCGGGCCGGGTCGGCGGCCCTCCGGGCGGAGCAGCCGGGGGCGAGCGGGCACTCGCCGCAAGAAGGTCGGGCCGGGCGGCAGACGGTGGCGCCAAGCTCCATCATCGCCTGGTTGTGGTCTCCGGCGCGGGCGGGCGGGACGAGGGCCGCGGCGGCCCTCCGGAGCCGGCTTCGGCGGCCTTCCGATCCCACGACGCCGAGGTAGCGCGAGAGGAGACGCTCGACGTTCGTGTCCACGGCCGCGACCCGCTCCCCGAACGCGATCGACGCGACGGCCGCCGCGGTGTAGGGGCCGAAGCCGGGGAGCTTCTGGAGGGAGGCCGACGTGGAGGGGAAGCGGCCTCCCCGTGCGATCGCCCTGGCCGCGGCGTGGAGGTTCCGGGCGCGGGAGTAGTAGCCGAGACCGCTCCACGCGGCCATCACCTCTTCCTCGCTCGCGCCGGCCAGCCGTTCGAGCGTGGGAAACGACCGGAGGAAGCGCTCCCAGCGCGGCGCGACGGTCGCGACGGTGGTCTGCTGCAGCATCACCTCGGAGATCCAGATCGCGTAGGGGTCCCGGGAGCGCCGCCAGGGGAGGTCGCGGCGGTGGGTCCGGTACCACCCGCGGAGGGCGGTGCGAAACGCCCTGACGTCCTCGACGGACTCGAAGTCCCCGGCAAGCGGGAGCACGGGCCAGGCCAGAGCCGCTAGTCCAGCCGGCGGCGGAGCCGGATCAGCCCCTGCCGGATCCTCGTCTTGACCGTGCCGAGGGGGAGCCGGAGCTTCGCGGCGATCTCGACGTGGGTCAGCCCCTGGAAGAACGCCAGCTCGACCGCCTCGCGCTGAGGTGCCGAGAGGACCTTCATCGCCTCGCGGACGGCGTCCCGGTTCTGCCGGTACGAAGCGACCTGGTCGGGAGTGGCCTCCTGGTCGAGCGGGTCGAGTACGACGGCCGGGTCGTCGAACGAGATCGTCCGGTCCTCCTTCCGGTGCCGTGCCCGGAGACGGTCGATGGCCCTCGACCGCGCGAGCGTGAAGATCCAGGCTGGCGGGGCCCCGCGCGCCGCGTCGTAGCTCGAGGCCTGCCGCCAGATCTGCCAGAAGACGTCGAGGGCCACGTCCTCCGACTCCTCCGGGTTCTGCAGGATCTTCCAGACGAGCGAGTAGACGGGCGAGGAGTACCTCCGGTAGATCTCGTCGAGCGCCTCGGAGCTCCCGCCCTTGACGCGGGCGATGAGGTCCGCGTCGGCCGCGGCCTCGTCGGCCGGAGAGCGGGGGCTCACGGAGCTGCGTCTCATTCGCTCTTAGACTACAAGAGTCCGGCGAAGGTGAAACGGCCAAACCGGGCCGGAACGTGAAAATCGGGGGGAATCCTCCCGGTGGGCGAGAGGGCCTCGAACCGCGTCTCCCTCCCCCGGGCGATCCGGAACAGGTTCCCTCGGTGAACGTCGCCGGGGCCTGGCGGCGGCTCCCCCGGGGCCAGGACGGCCCAGGGGGCGAAGAGCAGGCACTCCCAGCGCTCCCAGCGGTCCGCGGGGCCGGGAGGGGATCCCGAGACCCGGGCCTCGACTCCCTCGAGCGGCCGGGGGGAGACCCTCCAGGTGCGGCGGTTGCCGTCGGGGTTCTCGACCCGGGCCGTGTAGAGAGTCCCGAGCGGGTTGACCACCACCTCGGCGTACCGTCCCGGCGGACCGCCGCCGGCCCAGAAGAGCTCGACGCACTCGTCCTCGAAGACCGGTTCCTGGGGCCGCGTCTTCGTCACGCGGAGCGGGGGGGCGCCGGTCATCTCGAACAGGACCTCGAGGCCCGACGGCGAGGCCCCGAGCGACACGTGGGTCCAGGGGGAGGCGAGCCGCTCGCCGCCGGAGCCGGTCAGGGGAAGTCTTGCCGGCCGGGAAGGGGGGCCGGCGGCGACCTCGACGAGCGGTACCGGCGGGAGACCCGTCATTTCGGCCCGGCGGGCGGCGAGATTCCCAGGCGGGCGGCGACCGCCCCGGCGACGTCGACCTCCCGGACGACGGGGACCCTCTTCTTGGCGATGCCGTCCCCGACCTCGAAGAAGATCCCGTCCAGCCCGGGGTCGGGTGGGAACCCGTGCTGTCCCGGAGGGAAGGCCGGCACGAAGAGGGGGCCGTCGGGCCGGTCGGCGAAGCCGTGGCGAAACGTGACGCCGCCTGCCGCCAGGACGACCAGGTCCCCCGCGTTCGGATGGTCGAGGCCGAGCGGCCTGGCCTCGGCGCGCGTCAGGACCGCCGAGAAGACGGGGGCTCCCTTCTCGTCCCGCTCGGCCTCGAGGGCCGTCCGGAGGGTCCGGACGAGCCGGTCGGCCTCCTCCGGGGGGACGCTCCCGCCGCGGAGGACGCCTGCCCGGTTGACGACGACATACCCGACGGCGCCCGCCGTGACGGCGTCGACGGGGGACGCGGGGGAGGTGACGAGCCGGCCCTTCGGACCGGGGACCGTCGCGAGGACTCCCCTGCGTCGAAGCGATTCCTGGAGGAGGTACGAGCGGGCGACCGGCTTCATGCCGTGGTCGGAGACGAGGAAGACGTCCCCCCTCTCGGCGAACGAGAGGTAGGCCGCCGCGGTCTCGTCGGCGAGCTTCCAGACCTCCCGGAGAGCCGCGGCGGCGACGGCCGCTCGGTCGGGCGTGTAGCCGGCCTGCGCGGGGTCGGTGAGGAGGAGCGCGTGCTCGGCCTCGTCGACGAAGGGGACGTAGGCGAGGAGGAGGTCCCAGTCACCCCTGCGATCGGCGACCGCGAAGGCCTTCCGGAAGAAGTCGGCGAATCGGGCCGCCTGCTCGGTGTAGCTCCGCGTGTCCTGATCCTCCGAGAGAATGAGGTCGTCGGGCGGGCCCGGCCAGAAGCCCGCTTCCCGGTCCAGGGTCCGGCGGAAGTCGGGGGGAGCGGCGAAGGAACGTCCCTCCGAGCCGACGTAGAGACGGACCGCCGAGAGGTCGGTCGCGAGGGCGAGCAGCTTGCACCATCGCCCCACGAGCACGTCCTGGTCCCCGCGGTCCTCGGCCCGGTTTTCGCTCAGGGGGAACCACTCTCCAGGGCGCGCCCTGGCCGCGACCGATCCGTCGGCCCGGAAGACGAGGAGGAGGTCGTAGTTCTTCCGGCCGTCGTCGGTCGTGTCGACGGCCACGAACTGGAGCCGGTCGAGCGTGCCTCCGGGGGAAGAGGCCGGGAGGACCGGCAGCCGCCTGGGAGGGGAGAAGGAAGCCTGGTCGGGGGGAAGGGAGAGCAGGGCGTCCTCGAAGGGGGCGTCGGCGGAGGGGCCCTTCCAGGTGAAGGGCCGGTCGGGAGAGTCAGCCCAGCGGAGGGCCACGGGAGTCGTGGTCCGCCGGGAAGCCTGCGAGGCGCCGGGCCACGCGAGGGAGGCCACCCTCTTCCCCTGCCGGGCCGCCGCCTCCCAGATCGTCTCCACGCCCGACTCGGTGTCGAAGCCGCTGACCCGATCCGTCAGGGAAGCGGCCGCCGGGTGGAGCATGTTCGCCACGATCCCGGTGGACGAGGGGGGAGCGCCCGCGGAGAGCGCGGCGTGGGAGACCGCCGTCAGGGAGGGGGTCACGACCTCCATCCGGCCGACGGAGAGTCCGGACCTCTCGGCCCGGAGGAACCCGTCGGGCCCGAACGTGCCCCGCTCCGCCTCCCGCCAGAGGGCTTCCCCGCCGACGCCGTCGAAGGAGACGACGACGACGCGCCGGGGGGCCGGCGGTGCCTCGGCGCCGGCGGTGTGGAGCGGAAGGGCGGCAAGGAAGAGGAGGAAGAGCCCGGGTCTTTTCATGGTCTGCTGCGTCCTTTGCTCGAAGAAAGGGGGCCGAGGCAGGCGTGGAGGCCCCGGACCTGCTCGAGGAGGCCGCCCGCGGCGCCGAGCGCCTGGGCGACGACACGGCGGGCGTCCGCTTCCAGCGGCCTCACGAGACTCCTCACCGGCGCCCCGGGGCGCGCCGCCGCTGCCAGCCGCTTCACGGCCGCGGCCAGCTCCATCCGGTCGTGAGCCTCCCCGGAGAGGTCCTGGAACTGCCGGAGGGTCCTGAGGAGGGACGGGGCGCCGGGGACGCCCTCCTCGAGGAACTCCAGCGTGTACCGGAGCTGTTTCGCAGCGATCCGGAACGGGTGCAGGGACGGCCGGCGCGGCGGGCCCGATGCCTCGAGCCGGGCCGTGACGCTCCGGAGCCTCCGCTCGGCCCTCCGGTCGAGGCGGTCGGCCGCGCTCCCGGCCGCCGAGGGGGCCTCGTCCGCCCGGATCAGGCGGGAGAGCTCGCGCTCCCGGGCGTCGAAGAGAGCCCGAAGCCGGTCCAGGCGCCGGACGAATGCCGCCGCCCTGAGGGCGGAGGCGGAGGGGGGCCCTCCGAGGATCCGCCGCGCGGCGGCGCGGGCGGCGGCCCGCCGCCTCGGGTCGTTCTCGAACCGCGCGAGGAGCAGCGAGGCGCAGACCTCCTGCGTGCGGTGGACCGACAGCGCCCGGCGCAGGTTGCGGGCTTCCTTCTGCAGGGACCGTGAAACCGCGGCGGCGGGAACCCCGCGGCCCACGCGCGCGAGGGACGCGGTCCGTCGCAGCGCCACGCGGAGGTCGTGGACGGCCTCCTCTCCCCCCGAGACGAGGACGCGCTCGATCCGCCAGCGCTGGAGACGGAGGGCCTGCCGGAGCCTCGGAAGGAGGCGCCTGGAGCTGGCGGGGAGCGGCGGCGTCATCGGGATGCGTTCGGGCGGAGGGGCGGCCGTCCGTCTCCTTCGTCGCCCTGCGCTACTGCCCGGACGCCGCGGAGGAGCGGGCCAGCGCCTCGAGGGGCTCTCCCGCGAGGCGGTAGACCTGCCACTCCGCCATCGCCTCGGCCCCCAGCTTCTCGTAGAAGCCGATCGCCGGGGCGTTCCACTTGAGGACGCTCCACTCCAGCCGGCCGCAGCCGCGGTCCACGGCGAGGTGAGCCAGCTCGGCGAGGAGGGCCTTTCCGACGCCGAAGTCCCGGCACTCGGGCTTCACGAAGAGATCCTCGAGGTAGATCCCCGGCTTCGTCAGGAACGTGGAGTAGTTGTGGAAGAAGAGGGCGAAGCCTGCCGGTGCGCCGTCGAGGCAGCCGATCAGGACCTCCGCGAACGGACGTGGGCCGAAGAGGTGCTCCCGCAAGGCTTCCTCGTCGGTCCAGCAGACATCGGTGAGCTTCTCGTACTCGGCGAGGTCCCGGATGAGGCGGGCGACGATCGGGACGTCGGCGAGCCTGGCCGGCCGGACGACGACGGCGGTGGCATTGTGCATTCGCCCCATTATCCGGCCGAACGGGACTTCTCGATCAAGGCGAGCAGAAAGGACGCCAGGATCGCGAACCGAGCGTCGTCGGCGGTGGGCATCGTCACTCGATTCCAGCTACGGTGCGGCGCCGTTCGATTAACCTCCGGACGATGGTGATGGGACGAACGGCGCCTCCCGCGCGATTCTATGGCCTCCTCACGCGCCGCGTGCAGCTGGCGCGGCTGGGCGCGGTCCGGCCGTATCTGGAGGAGGGAACGGGGCCGGTCCTGGACGTCGGGTGCGGGCTGACCGGCCTCCCGGGGACGATTCCGTCCTATACCGGGTGCGACCGGGATCCGGAGGTCCTCCGCCTCAACCGTGCCCGCTTCCCGTCCGTCCGGTTCGTCGACTGGGATGTGTCGTCCGCGGAGCCGCCGGACCTCCTCCACCGGGCCGGGCCGTTCGGCATCATCCTGATGCTCGCTCTCCTCGAGCACCTCTCGGAGCCGTCCGTCGCCCTCCGGCGCGCCGCCTCCCTCCTCCGTCCGGACGGCCGCCTCGTCGTCACCACGCCGCACCCCGCGGGGCGTCTCCCGCTCGAGCTCGGCGCGGCCGCTGGGCTGCTGTCCCGGCACGCGGCCGGGGAGCATGAGGCGCTCCTGTCCCGCTCGCGGCTGGAGCAGGCGGCGGTCGCCGCCGGTCTCGGGATGCTCGTCTACCGGCGTTTTCTCCTCGGGGGAAACCAGCTCGCCGTCCTGGTCCCCGGGCGAAATCCGGCGAGCGGCTAGAATCGGCAGTCGTGAGCGACGGACGCTGGCGGTATCTCCTGACGGTCGGCGGTCGGGACATCGAGTTCGGGGAGGGCGAGGTGACCCTCGGCCGCAGCCGGACCGCGACGGTCCGCGTGGAGCACGAGTCGGTCTCGAGGTCTCACGCCCTGCTGACGTTCGAGCGCGGAAAAGCCATCCTGAAGGACCTCAACTCGTCGAACGGGACGTTCGTCGGCGGAAAGAGGATCCTGAACGAGACACCCCTCGTCGACGCGGAGACGATCCAGCTCGGCGCCGCCGTCATCGGCTTCCGGGTGATCGCTCCGGACCAGCCCTCCGAGCGGACGGCGCTCCTCGACACGGGCGTCGGCGCGATCCCCGAGCCGGTGGTCCTGCCGGACCTCCCTTCGAGCGGCGGTGGCGTCGTCGAGGCGGAGCCGAAGCCCTCCGAAGCGTGGCCTTCGGCCGACGCGCCCTCCCCGGGCGGCGAGCCAGGGGGCGCCGGTGCCGGGAAGTTCGAGATCTCGGCCGACGACCTCTTCCAGCCGTCCGGCACCGGGGAGAGGCGGGAAGAGATCCCGCTGGTGACGAAGTCCGCCCTGGAAGCCGTGAGGAACTCGTCCGACGCTCCCACGGGGGTTTCGGTTCAAGCAGCGGCCGCGCCGCCTCCGCCCGTCTCGCCTCCACCGGCCCCTCCTTTCCGGGAGTCCCTTCCCCCTCGGCCGGCGCAGCCCTCTTCGGTGGCGGAGGTCCCCCTCTCCGACTACGTGAGCCGCGCGCCGTTTCCCGTTTCCTCTCAGGGCGTGCCCGCCGGCTTCGGCCAGCGACTGCTCGCCGCCCTGGTCGACGGGGTGATCCTGGCGGCGATCAACCTGCTCCTGATGTCGCCCGTGATCCTCGTCTCGGTCTTCCTCGGCACGCAGCGCGACGCGGCCTCGCCCCGGTGGGAGGTCCTCGCCATCGCGGCCCTGTCCGGCGTCCTGATCGTCGCCGCCGACCTCTGGTACACGGTCGGAGGGCTCGCCCGGAGCGGACGGACGCCCGGCAAGGCGCTGATGAAGATCGTCGTGATCGGGCCCGCGGGGACGACGGGGGACGGAATCGGGTACTCGAAGGCCTTCTCCCGCCTCCTGTTCCAGGTGCTCGGCTCCATTCCGCTCTACCTCGGGACGCTGGTCATGCTCTTCCGGAAAGACCGCCGCACCTGGCACGACGTGATGTCGGGGACCTGGGTCATCCGGGTCGGGTAGAGAAGAGGCGCTTCGCGTCTCGGGTTCTCAGCCCCTGAAGTAGGCGATCGTGGCCGTCAGGCCTTCTTCCAGGCCGACCTTCGGCTCCCACTTCAGGAGCTTCCTCGCCCTCGTGATGTCCGGCCGGCGCTGCTTCGGGTCGTCGGTGGGGAGGGGCTTGTGGACGATGGTCGACGCGCTTCCGGTGGCCCGCTGGATCGTCTCCGCGAACTGCATGACCGTCATCTCGGCCGGGTTCCCGATGTTCACGGGATCGACGGCGTCAGAGAGGAGCAGCCGGTAGATTCCCTCGATCAGGTCCGACACGAAGCAGAAGGAGCGGGTCTGGGAGCCGTCGCCGAAGACCGTGAGCGGCTCGCCTCGCAGCGCCTGGCCGATCAGCGACGGGACGATGCGGCCGTCGTTCGGGCGCATCCTCGGGCCGTAGGTGTTGAAGATCCGGACGATCCGCGTGTCCACCTGGTGGAAGTTCCGGTAGGCCACGGTCATCGCCTCGGCGAACCGCTTCGCCTCGTCGTAGCAGCCCCGCGGCCCGACCGGGTTCACGTTTCCCCAGTAGTCCTCCGGCTGGGGGTGGACCAGGGGATCGCCGTAGACCTCGGACGTGGAGGCGAGGAGGAATCGCGCCTTCTTGGCCCGGGCCAGCCCGAGCGCCTTGTGGGTCCCGAGGGCGCCCACCTTCAGGGTCTGGATCGGGATCTGGAGGTAGTCGATGGGCGAGGCCGGGGAGGCGAAGTGGAGGATCGCGTCGACCGCCCCGTCGAGGTAGATGTACTCCGTGACGTCGTGGAAGATGAACTTGAACCGGTCGTGCCCGGCGAGGTGGGCGATGTTCCGTACGTCCCCGGTGACCAGGTTGTCGAGGCCGACGACGTGGTGCCCTTCGGCGATCAGGCGGTCGGTGAGGTGGCTTCCCAGGAATCCGGCGGCGCCGGTGACGACGACTCTCATTGGCATGGATTGTAGGGGAGTGGCGCGGCCGGCCTCGGCCTCAGCCCACCCGTTCCAGGATCACGAACTCCATCGGGCCGAGGTCGAGCCGGACGAAACGGGCGCCAGCCGCTTCCTCGACCGCGACCTCGCCTTCCCGGCCGAACCGGAAGCGAAAGCGCCCGCCGGGGGCGTTCAGGGTGGCGTCCACGATGACGCACTCCGCGCGCCGCTCCGTGGTGGAGGTGTTGTAGGCGACCAGCGCCTCCTCCCGGGCCAGGATCCGCGAGAAGGCCAGCGTGCAGGGCTGCGAGGCCGGGAGGCGGAACGTCGCGGCGTCGGACGACGTCTCGCGGAAGTACATCCGCCCGAAGCGGAGCGCCGGGCAGCTGCGGTGGACCGCCGCGATCGCCGCGATCGCCCGGTAGATCGCCCCGTCTTGATCGAGCCGGTCGACCGCCGGGTCGTCCAGGTCGAACATCGGCTCCCGGATCGCCTCGTCCGCGTTCCCCTCGCCGCCGAACCCCTGCTCCGTGCCGTAGTAGACGCACGGCGTGCCGAGCGCGCAGATCAGGTAGCCGACCGCGGCGATCACCTGTCCGTCGAAGGCCCCTGCCGCGAACCGCCGCTTCCAGTTCTGGCCGATCTGGTCGTGGTTGTCGACGAACGTGACGAGGAACCGTCCCAGCTCGCCGCGGGAGAGGGCCCGCTCCCGGAGGGCCTCGTACCGGGCGAACAGCCCTCCCGGCGCGTCGAACCCCTTGATGACCCCGGGGAGGACCCAGAAGAGCGGGAAGTCGAGGACCGACTCCAGCCCGTAGAAGATCGTCCGGTCCGACTTCTGGCAGGGAGTGTTCGGCCCGGCGTACCGGTTGATCGCGGCATCCCCGGCCACCAGCTCTCCGAAGAGGAAGAAGTCGCGCTTCCCGAGCGAGTAGGCGTACTCGCGCATCGCCTGGCAGAAGCGGGCCACGGCTATCTCCCCCATGTGCTTCACGGCGTCCATCCGGAAGCCGTCGACGTCCGCCTCGCGGATCCAGTACCGGTAGGCGTCGATCAGGACCTGCTGCATCGCGATGCCGGTCTCGTCCTCCTCGTTGTAGAAGCCCTTGAGCGAGAAGAAGTCCCCCCACTGGGTCTCGGGGAAAGCGTCCCACCCCCACGCGCGGATCTGCCCGAACCGGCCGAAGAAGTCGGGGTTTCTGAGCTCGACCGGCACCGGGTGCTCGTCGTCCCGCCAGCTGCCGAGCTCGTGCCGGCGCGCCTCTTCGGCGAAGTACCTCGGGTCGCCGTCCTTGTAGGAGAAGACGTCGGCGCTGTGGTTCGCCACGGCGTCGAGGATCACGCGCATCCCCCGGCGGTGCGCCTCGTCGACGAGCTCGACGAGGTCCTCCTTCGTCCCGAACCTCGGGTCGATCTTCAGGAAGTTCCGGATCGCGTAGCCGTGGTAGCTGCTCGAGGAGGGGTCGGGCGCCCCCTCGTTCTCGAAGACGGGGCTCAGCCAGACCGACGTGCAGCCCAGGCCCTGGATGTAGTCGAGCCGCTTCGTGATCCCCCGGATCGTCCCGCCGCAGAACCGCTTCAGCCGCTCCGGCGGGGGCGCCCCGCGGGAGGGCGAGGGGCGTCGCTCCCTGCCGTCGTGGAACCGGTCGACGAGGAGGAAGTAGATGAACTCCTCCCTCCACTCGCGGTCCGTGCTCCAGTATCGCTTCCCGGGGATCGGGGAGAGGTCCAGCTCGCTGACGGATCGGGGGGAGCCTTGCATCGGGGCTTCTCCTATCCGCGCCCGAGGCCGACGTAGTTCCAGCCGAGCCGCCGCATCTCCTTCGGCTCGTACAGGTTCCTCAGGTCGACGAAGTTCTTCGCCTTCATCGTCTTTCCGAGCCGGTCGAGGTCCAGCTTGCGGAACTGGTTCCAGTCGGTGGCCAGGACGACGGCGTCGGCCCCGGCGACGCAGGAGGCGACGTCGGGGGTCAGCGTGGTCCTCGGGAGGACGGCCCGGGCGTTCTCCATCGCGGCCGGGTCGTAGGCCGAAACGGACGCGCCGCGCGCCTCGAGGTCGTCGATCAGCTTGAGGGAGGAGCTGTCCCGGATGTCGTCGGTCTCCGGCTTGAACGCGATCCCGAGGACGGCGATCTTCTTCCCCTGGAGCGGCCCGCAGACGTCCTCGACCTTGTCGACCATCCGCGCCTTGATGGCGGCGTTCGCCACGAGGACCGCCTCCATGATCTCGAACCGGTAGCCGTTCTTGCGGGCCAGGTCGACGACCGCAGAGGAGTCCTTCGGGAAGCACGAGCCGCCGTACCCGGGTCCCGGGTTCAGGAATTGCGGGGCGATCCGCTTGTCCAGCCCCATCCCTCGCGCGACGTCCTTCACGTCGGCCCCCATCCGCTCGCACATCTCCGCCATTTCGTTGATGAACGTGATCTTCAGCGCGAGGAAGCCGTTCGAGGCGTACTTGATCAGCTCGGCCGACTCCACGTCGGTCACGACCATCGGCACCCCCACGGTGTCGAGCGGCGAGTAGACGTCCTTCACGATGGCGATCGCCTCCTCGTCGCGGGAGCCGATCACGACGCGGTCGGGACGCATGAAGTCCTCGATGGCCGACCCCTCGCGGAGGAACTCGGGGTTCGAGACGACCGAGAATTTGTGACGCCCGGGGTTCGTCCGGAGGATCTCCTCGATCTGGGCGCCGGTCCCCGTCGGGACCGTCGACTTCGTGATCACCACCTTGTACCCGTTCATGTGGCTGGCGATCGTCTGGGCGACCTCGAAGATGAACGAGAGGTCGGGGGAGCCGTCCTCCTTGGGCGGCGTGCCGACGGCGATGAAGATCACGAGGGCCCGCTCGACGGCGCCCTGCAGCCCGGTCGTGAAGTGGAGGCGTCCGGCCTTCTCGTTCTTGTGGATGAGCTCCTCGAGGCCCGGCTCGTAGATCGGGGAGATGCCTTTCTCCAGCATCTCGATCTTCGAGGCGTCCTTGTCCACGCAGGTGACGTCCATGCCGAAATCGGCGAGGCAGGTGCCGGTGACGAGGCCCACGTAGCCGGTCCCGACCATGCAGATGTTCATCGTCTCACTCCTGGGCCCCGGGGCAGGATGCCAGGGCCGGGGGAGTCTACCTTCCCTCCGCCCCGGACGAGATGGCCCGCTTCGCCCGCGAAAGGCGGTCGCGGGTGGGAGAGAAAGGTCCCGGGGATCAGCCGGGGCCGCCGGACTCCAGCGCCCGCCAGATCGCGTCGAGGGCGTCCCGGGCGCCGGCCCTGATCCGGAGGTCGACCAGGTCCGAGACCTCGCTCTCGCCGGGGTTGATCTCCACGGTGGGCGCCCTTCGCCTTCGGGCCAGCGAGACGGGGGCCGCGATGTACGGGAACGCGCTCGTCGTCCCGATCGTGAAGACGGCGTCGAACCCGGCCTCCATCTCCCGCTCCAGGCGGCCGACCGCCTCGTCGGGGAGCATCTCGCCGAAGAGGACCACCGCGGGGCGGACCAGGCCGGCGCAGCGCGGGCAGCGGGGTGGGAGCGAGAGCGAGGAGAAGTCCACGACCCGCTCCCGAAAGGCGCAGGAGGTGCAGGTCAGCTGGTGCAGGTCTCCGTGGATCTCGATGACCTCCTTCGAGCCCGCCCGCCGGTGGAAGCCGTCCACGTTCTGCGTCAGGACGACGCAGCGGGGGATCCGGCCCTCCAGGAGCGCGAGGACCTCGTGGCCGCGGTTGGGCGAGGCGCCCCGGCAGGCCTGCTCGATCTGGGCGAGGTACTTCCACGTCCACTCCGGGCGGCGGGCGAAAAGCTGCCCCGAGAGGAGGACCTCGATGGGGAGCCCTTCCTCGGTCGTGCCGGAGTCGTAGAGGCCGCCCACCCCCCGGTAGGTCGGCAGGCCCGAGTCCGCCGACATTCCCGCGCCCGTGATGAAGAGGACGGAGCGGCAGCGTGCGAGGAGGCGCGCGGCCTCGGAGACGGCCGCCGGGTCGACCGCCGGACGCGAGGGGCCGTCCGGTCCGGAGCCGTCGCCGCGCGGGGTCATTCGGCCCCGCTCCCCCTGGCCGCGTTCCGCCGCTGGCTCATCGGTATCGTCTCCACGCCCCGGATCTTCCACGATCTGCCGCCGTTTTCCAGCGTGACCGTCGTCAGGACGCCGCCGTCCAGTCCTCGGCCGATCCCGGTCACCACGGCATTCCCCTCGGCGAGGTGTCCGGTCAGGAAGCGCAGGTCCCCGGGGGTGCTCCCCTTGACGGCCACGGTGGTGGGGTGGCGGCCGGGATCTCCCGCGAGGAGCGCCCGGTACGCGGGTTCATCCTCCTCCTCGACCGCGTCGACGTACGCGAGGACCACCTCCCACTGGTCCTCGCTGTCCGGAAGCGGCGAGCCGACGCCGTCCCACGGGCCGGTGGCGGGCGCGCCGGCCCTCTCCAGGAGGCTTCTCGCCGCCGGGTCCGAGGCGAGCGAGAGCGCGGTCAGCCCCTGCCGGCTGCGTGCGTCGACGGCCGCCCCGCGCTCCAGGAGGAGCTGGACCTTCGAGGCGTCCCCTTCCGACGCCGCGAGCATGAGCGGCGTGAGGCCGAACTCGTCCCCTACGCCCGGAGGCGCTCCGGCGTCGAGGAGGACCTTCAGCGTTGCGGCGTTCGCGGCGACGTGGGCGGGGGTCCGCCCGATCGTGTCCCGGGGCGACGGGCCGACCGTCTTCTTCTCGAGGATGAGCCGGACGTGATCCGCGTCCCCCTCACTCGCCATCCGGAAGAGGTCCGACTCAGTCGGCGTCCACACGGTCGACGCCGACTCCGAGGCCTCGCGCCGCGCCGGCACGAACCAGAGGAGCGCGGCCTGGAGGACCACGAGGATCGCCGTGACGAAGCGGAGGCACCCCGCCCGGCCCGCCGCGGTTTCCAGGGCGCCAGGGGCATCCCCGGGCTTCAGGCTGAGCATCTCGGCCGCCTCGACCGGCGGCGGCTCGAGGGCTCTGCGAGCGGCGGAATACCGGCCGAGGACGCAGACCTTCTGGCCAGGGGAGACGACCTTCTCCGAGAGCGTCCACCCCTCCAGGGTCGGCTCCGGAGAGCCCCGGTAGTCGCGCCGGAACGTGCCGACCGGGCTGGCGGCCTCGATCAGCTCGTCCATGTCCGCCTTCAGCTCCTGGAGGGAGTGCGGGATCCCCGTCGCTTCGAACGGGGTCGACGCGGCCCACGCCTCGGCGCGCCGCCGGGAATCGGGATCCCCGACCGTCGTCGCCTCGACGTCCAGATACGGCATGCCGAGGAGGTGGACGGGACCTGCCGGCGTCCGGATCTCGCACGGCGTCAGCGCGGACCCGTAGTAGGCGCGGGACTGGGTCTTGCGCCCATCGGAGCCGGGGGTCGTCGTCCACCGCGTCACCTCGTACTCGTAGGCGACGGTGGGACGGCCCGAGAAGGGCGCCGCGAGGCTCGCTCCCGGCAGGAGGTGGATCTCGCCGGCCGCCGCGTACCACTCGCCGTCGACGGGGGCCTTGCCCGTTCCGGCTCTCTCGATCGCGCAGGCGTCCTTCCGGAACGCCCTCGTCTTCCAGACCGCCCAGACGGCGGCGGACGTGAGGAATCCCCCGAGGATGGCGAGGCCGGCGAGGTCCTCTCCGTCGGAAACCCTGGGCGCGAGGTAGGAGACCCACAGGGCGGTCGCCGCCGCGAGGACGAGGAGGATTCGAAGGCATCCGCGCTTCACGGGACCTCCTCCGCCGGGAACTGCCGGGGCAATCCTACGCCGCCGGGGCCGGACGGGTCACGGTCCGGGTTGCGGCCGCCGGGGGGGCAGGCTTCCCTTCGGCCTGGTCGCCACGAAGAAGATGCAGCTCGAGCCGGGCCCCCCGTCCTCCTCGACCAGGCGCGCAAGGGCCCTCTCCGTCAGGCCGAAGAGGGGTCGCCAGGGGAAGAGGACCCAGCGGCCGAACAGCTTCTCCGAGACG
>CAIMWE010000145.1 GCA_903845115.1 uncultured Acidobacteriota bacterium
GCCCCGACGTTGTACTTCCCCGCCGCCGTCCCGGCCGGGACCGTGAGCGGGGTCCCCGAGTACTCGGCGTGCGTGTTGACCGGGACGCTGGCGAAGGTGACGGAGCCGAGCGGGACGTCGGATGGCTCGGGGTACTTCCGGGTATTGGTCAGCCACGCGAAAAAGCGGACCTCCACCGCCGACGCTTCCTTCGTCCCGATGTTCTCCAGCGTCCACGTGTCCAGGGCGAACGACTGCCCGGGCGTCACGGAGGAAGTCCGGAGCGTCGCGTACGACTGCGCCCACTGGCCGTTGCCGTAGACGAACGGGAAGACCCCGACGTCGGTCAGCGTGACGGCCTGGTTCGGGTACTCGGCCCTGATGGTGTTCGCATCCATCCGCGTGACCCACTTGGCCGCGTCGTCGTCGGCGTAGTTCATCACCGAGAAGGAGGTCTTCTTCCCGGGCAGGTCGAAGACGTGGTGGAGCCCGAGAGAGTGCCCCTCCTCGTGGATCGCGGTGGCGTGGACGATGGCCTGGTTACTGGACTTCTTGTCGTCCCCGAAGGCGAACCAGTCCGCCGTCCACCCGCTCGAATATGCTCCGTTCACGAGGACGTCGGACTCGATGAACGGCCCGCACCGCGTGCTCACGTAGTCCCTGCACTCGTTGAAATCCCCCTCGAAGTTCTCCTTGGGCCTCGACCGGGAAACGCCGAAGATGTCCGGCGCCAGCGTCGTCCCGTAGATCGAAAAGGAGTCCTCCGGGTTGATCAGGATGTTCACGTCGTCCTTCTCGTTTGTGGGCTTTCCGAGGGTATCGGTCGTGTCGACTTCGACGTCGAGCACCTTCGCATACCGGTTCCACTCGTTGATCGCGTCGGCCGCCGCCTGCTTCATCTCCGCCGAGATCGACTTTCCGCGGATGTAGAGCTTCCGCGGCATCCCGGTTCCGTAGCCGCACCAGCAGCCTTCGCCATTCACCTGCCCCGAGTTCGCCTGCGCCAGGAGCAGCGACGGAAGAGCCGCAACCCCGAACGCCAGGAGAAGGACGAGGCGTCTCATCTGCGCCCCCTCACTTCACGCCGCCGGGCAGCGCGGCGGCCTTTCGGACCCGTTCCATCCCGCTCCGCAGGTCGGACCGGCTCGCGGAGCAGGGCTCCGGCGCCGCCGCCTCGGCCGGAACCGGGAACGGAGAGATCCTCCGGCCCGACGGGTCGAGGTAGACGGGGACCAGCGCCGGCGTCTTCTCCTCGGTCTGCGCCCGCACGTAGGCGAGCTCCTCGTCCGTCGGGAACCGGACGAAACCCCGCTTCCCCGCCGGAGCCGAAAGACGCCCCGACACCAGCATGCCATCCGTCCGAGCCTCGATCCTCCGGTCCTCCGGGTCCAGGAACACCTCGGAAGACGTCGCCTCGTCCACGACCCTCCGGTAGTAGCCCCGGTCCCCCTCCACGACGGCCGAGCTGTAGAGGTGCTCGTTCCCCCAGGCGGAGACGAGGTACGTCTCCCCCACCTCGAACCTCGCCCCGTGGGTGACGAGGATCGACTCGCCGTCCACGGTCCCCCCCGCGACGCTGACGACCTGCCGCGGC
>CAIMWE010000146.1 GCA_903845115.1 uncultured Acidobacteriota bacterium
AAGGGCCAAGGGGTCAGGTCTGGTGTTTGCTGTATACGGCTCGCCCGAGGGCCCCTTCCAGTCGTCTCCGCAGCGTTCCCTCTCCGCCCCAATACTCCTCACCCCGTCGAGCCATGGTCGACGCCCGACAGCCGCTCACCCCGAGAAGCGCACCGATCTCGTTGCCTGTAACTCCCGCAAGACGTCTCAGCGCGTAGGCACCCCCATGTACTTGACGTCGGGGATCTACGTGTAGGTCCCGTTGAGTTGCAGCATCCCCTGCGAAAGAGTCGGCCTCGGCGTCTCGACGAGGAGGTGGTAGTGGTTCCCCCATCAGGACGTAGGCGTGCACCCTCCAGTCCGCCGTCACCGCCACCCGCCCGACCACGTCCAGCCACTTCTCACGGTCGACCTCGTCCAGGAACACCGCTCCCCTCTCCTTTCCACGCGACGTCACGTGCCAGATCGCACCGGAGTGCTCGAGTCGGAGCGGTCGGCTCATCTCACCCAGTATAAGCAAGACACCAGACCTGACCCTCTCGTTCTAAGCAAGACACCAGACCTGACCCTCTCGTTCTTCTCTCGTTCTTCGGTCGCCGAGCTCCCCCGCTCCCTTCGGCTCCCGTCGATCGGCGCCCACGAGGGGTACGCGGAGGGACGGCTCGTCTCTCGCGAGACGATCCACGCGGACCGTTCGAGAGGAGTGCGGGAGCATTCGTGGGAGAATTTTCCGGGGGACGCTCCCGGGAGGAGGATGTGATGAGGATTTCCGTCGCGGCACTCTCGCTGGCCGTGGGACTGTCGTCGGGCCTGGCCTGGGCCCAGGATCCCGACGAGTCCTCGCCGCCGGACGACCGGCTGAAGGGGATCAGCCCGTGGTCCCAGGTGATCGAGCGGAACTGGGCCCGGTGGGCCGGGGACCAGTCCTCGGTCACGAAGAGGGACCTGATCGCCCGCATGGCGAGCCCAGAGTTCCGGGGCGAGGACGCGGCGGCCCTGGTGGCCCTCGAGAACGTCCTCCGGAAGGTCGACTCGATCGACAAGGCCGGCGCCATGGCCCCTCCGGATCCGAAGATCCTGAAGGTCTACCAGGGCAACGTGTTGAAGCTGCAGGGGGCGAAGAGGGTCCTCTTCGCCAACGGAAAGCCGACGTTCACCCTGCTTCAACAGGGGCCTCCCGGGGACTGCTACTTCTTTTCCGGGACGGGCTGGATCGCCCTCTACCGCCCGGAGGTCATCGTGAAGGCGATCACCCCGCTGCCGGGCGAGAGGTACCGGGTCCGCTTCCCCAACGGCGACGAGGCCGAGGTGACCGCGCCGACGGACGCGGAGCTGGCGATCAACGACTCCGTCTCCACGCTCCAGGACGGGCTCTGGATGTCGATCCTCGAGAAGGCGGCGGGGACGGTCATGTCCCGGACCAGCGAGAAGGGGGCGGCCATCCCCGATCCGACGGTCTCCATCGACCGGCCCGGGGTGCCCATCAAGGGGATCGTGGAGCGCTGGACTGGGCGCTCCGCCCGCAACGTCCTCCTGGGCCGGAAGGCGAAGCTCCGCGAGGTCCGGGAGGCGCTGCTCCTCATGGAGAGGAGGAGGTCCATGGCCGAGGCGCTCCTCCTGCACAAGCCCGCGGCGAAGCTCCCCTACGACCACGTCTACGCGATCCTCGCTTTCGACGGGGAGAGCGACCGGGTGAAGCTCTGGAACCCCTGGGGCACCGACTTCAAGCCCCAGGGCCCCTCGGGGCGCGAGAACGGCTACGCGCGCGAAAAGGGCGTCTTCTTCCTGTCGCTCGCCGACTTCGTCGAGTTCTACTCGGTGGTGAGCATCGAGGAGAACTGAGGGCCCCTCGGGGTTAGTACCCGACGATCCGGAGGGCGTGGTCGGCGCTGGTGCAGTACCACGAATCGGCCCGGAAGGGCCGGAGGTGGATCCCCGACGGGATCAGGACGCCGGACGAGTCGCGCACGTCCTCCCCGTGGCTGTCCAGGACGAGGGGCGGATCCCCGGGGACTCCCCACGCCCCGACCCAGATGACGACGTGCGAGATCCCCGTCCCGCTGCGGGGGCGGATGAAGACGAGGTCCCCCGGCCTGAGCGCCTCCCTCCACCCGGCGAGGTCCTTCTGGCGTGGGAGGACCTTCACCGGCACGGCGTCGCCCCCGCCGTGCAGGGTCGCGGCCTGAGTCGCGGCCTGCTTCACGACGTCGGAGCTGATGCCGATCCCGAGGGCCTGGTTGTAGACGAACGAGGTGAAGCTGCTGCAGTCCACCCCCTGGCCGTCGTGCCTCGTCCCGCCGGGCTTCGGCGTGTACCACCCCGGCGGCGGGTCCCAGTCCGGGACGTGGTGGTGACGGTACCCGTACCCGACGTAGCGCAGGGCCGTCGCCAGGACGCGCGCACGCTTCCAGTCGTCGCTCCCGTCGCCGGCGACGGCCGGGGGCGGGTACTCGCGCGGGAGCGGCCCCCACGGGCCGATCCAGGGGTTCGCGTGCCGGTACCACTGGCCGTGCGGGACCTTCGCCTCGAAGCGGAGGTCCCCCCGTTCCCCCTGGAGCAGGTCCGGGATCAGCTCCTCCACCGGGTAGGGAAGGTCGACGCGGTAGGGAGAGACGTAGGGAGGCGCGGCCTCGCCGGGACAGGAGACGAGGAGGGCACCGAGAAGAAGGCGCTTCATCAGTCGATGTCCGGGACCGCCAGGATGGAGAACGGATCCCCCGACGCGTTGTTGATGACGGAAGCGAATGCCACGACCGGCTGGTCGCTCGTGAATTCGAGCCAGAGGTTCGTGTCGGTCGTTTCGGCGACCCCGGGAAAGACCGTCGTGCTGTCGAGAGGAACCTGGAGGAACCCGTCCAGCCCAAGGGGTCCGATCGTCCCCGTCGCCAGGAGGGAGCCGTCGCCCCTCCGGACCTTCACGAGGACGGTCGCCGGCAGGGTCCCGGGGTTCACGAAGACGAGGTTCGTGCGGTAGCCGGTCGCGCTCGACGCGCTCACCGCGAGCTGGCCGATCGTCCCCGCCTTCATCGCCTGGCTCTCGGCGACTCCCGGCAGCCACTGGCCGGAGACGGCGCCCGTGCCGCAGGCCTTGACGTTGTTCACCCCCGAGGAGACCAGGATCGACGAAGTGGCCTGGAACAGGATGGGGCCGTAGGAGCCCTGGTCCAGCGTCCGTCCAAAGAGCGAGGCGAGAATGTTGTCGTAGGCGGCCTGGCTCCGGGCGGCGATCGGGAACGGGAGCGCCGAAATCTTCGTCCCGGTCACCTGGTCGAGGAGCGTCGCGGTCACGGTCACCGAGGAGAGGCCGGGGTTCAGGATCCGGACGTCGCTGTGGAACTCCGCCCCGTTCGCCCCGGCCCGGAACGCGGAGGAGGGGAGCCTCCACGTCCCCGGCGCCGAGGTCCACGCGTCGGCGCTGGCGACGATGGCGAAGGGATCCCCGGACGCGTTGTTGATGACGGAGGCGAACGCCAGGACCGGCTCGTCGGTCGTGAACTCCATCCAGAGGTTCGTGTCGGTCGTCCCGGCGACTCCCGGGAAGACCAAGGCGTCGTCCAGCGCCACCTGGCGGAACCCGTTCGGCCCGAGCGGGCCGATGGTCCCGGACGAGAGGAGGGTCCCGTCCTCTCGTCTCACGTTCACCCTGGCGGTTGCCGGCATGGTCCCCGGATTCTGGAAGACGGCGTTCGTCCGGTATCCCGTCGAGGTCGAGGCGCTCACCGCGAGCTGGCCGAGGAGCCCGGCCCGGGTCGACTCGCCGATCTGCGGGCCCGGCAGCCACTGTCCCGAGACCGCGCCCGTCCCGCAGGCGTTCACGTTGTTGACGCCGGAAGAGACCTGGATCCGACCGACCGTGTTGAACCGGATCGGGCCGTAGGAGCCCTGCGCGAGGGTGCGGCCGAAGAGCGACTGCAGGATGTTGTCGAACGCCGCCTGGCTGCGGGGGGCGATCGGGAAGGGGGGGGCGGTCAGGGTCTCTCCCGAGGCCTGGTCGAAGAAGGTGGGAGCCACGGTGACGAGGACGCTGTCCAGGTTCAGGATCCGGACGTCGCTGTGGAACTCGGCCGAGTCGGCCCCGGAGCGGAAGGCCGACGACGGGAGGACCCAGCTGAGCTCCGGGCCTCCCACGCGGACGACCTGGCTGGTCGACTTCGACCCTCCCGCGTTCGTCACGACCAGCATCACCGTGTAGAGCCCCTCGATGGAATAGGCGTGCGTGGGATTCCGGTCGCTCGACGCGTATCCGTCACCGAAGGTCCAGCTCCAGATCGCCGGCGACCCGGTCGAGGTGTCGGTGAAGGTGACCACCTGGGCCCCCGCCGGCGAGGCCGGCGAATAGGTGAAGCCCGGCGTCGGGGGGACGGGCGCGGGGACCGCGTCGACCACGCGCATGGCGTGGCTGAAGTTCGTGTAGAGCCAGCTCGTCTTCGCGAAGGGGAGGATCTCCACGCCCGGGGGGGGCATGTTCCCGCTGGCGTCCAGCAGGGCCGGTGTGTTGTCGTGGCTGTTGACGACGAGAGGAACGGTGGAGGGGGTCCCGTCCGCGTTGGTGCCGTAGGGACCGAGCCAGATGACGACGTGGGAGACGGTGGCCGACGTGTCGGTCCTGCCGACCACGTAGAGGAGGTCACCCGGTTTGAAGAAGCCAACGAGCGAGTCGAGCGAGC
>CAIMWE010000147.1 GCA_903845115.1 uncultured Acidobacteriota bacterium
CGGCCCAGGCCTCGCCGTCCAGGCGCCCCGGGCCGCCAGCTCCGGCCCCCCGCGAGGGTGTTGCCGGTGACGCGCCGGGAAGGGACGCCGGAAGAGCGGGAGGCGGGGCGAGGCGGGCCGAGGCGTGCTCGGTCCAGTCGGCATCGCCCGCGCGGCTGAAGGTCCGGATCTCGTCCCCCGGGAGGAGGACCGTCTGGAAGGTGACGGTGCGTCCCTCCTCGAGGACGAGGGGGCGCGGGAAGGAGACGTCGAGGAGCGTGGTTCCGCCATCGCCAGCGGCCCCGGAATCCGCCGTGGCGGTGACCGTCTCCCTGGCCGCCGCCATCGCCGTTGCCATCGCCACCAGGTGGAAGGCTCCCGGGACGACCGCCGCCCCGTGGATCCGGTGGTCCGAGAGGAACGGGAAGGCTTCCAGGCCGACCGGGAGATCGAAGAGCGTCGCCCCGGTCGCCACGTCGGTCCGGTTGCCCGGGAACCGGGCCGCCGGCGGCCGCCCCGTCTCGGCCCCGCCCCCGCGCGCCTCTCGCCAGAGGCGGCGGCGCTGGAACGGATAGGTGGGCAGCGTCACCTTCCTCCGCCCGCGTCCCCGGTGGACCGCCCCCCAGTCCACGTCGACGCCCCTCTCCCAGAGCGCGGCGAGCGCCTCGGCCACACAGGTCCCGTCGCCGGCGTCTCCCCTCAGCAGGGAAAGCGTCGGGAGACCGGGGCGGCCCTGCCGCGCCAGCCCTCCCGGGACCGGCCGCGGCCCCACCTCGAGGAGAAGGTCGCAGCCGAGGGCCGCGAGCCTGTCGACTCCCTCGCTGAACCGGACCGTCCCGCGGGCGGGGCGGGCCCAGGTGGCGCCGTCGATCGAGGAGACGAGGTCCCCGGTGAGACTGCTGACGAGCGGGATCCGCGGGGGCCGCGGGGTCCGGGGTCTCGTTCCCGCGGCGGCCCGCGACAGCTCCGGGAGGCGGCTCGCGTGCAGGCCGCGCGTCGCGACGAGCTCCAGCGCCTCCCCGGGGTCGAGCGCCCCGGCGACCACCGCCGCGGCGACCTCGCCGAGGCTGTGCCCGAGGACCGCCGCCGGGAGGACGTTCCAGCCGGCGAGCATCGTCGCCAGGGCGTACTCGAGGACGAAGAGGCCCACCTGCTCCGCCCCCGGATCCTCGAGCGCCGTGACCACCTCGCCGTCGAAGAGGATCGACGCCAGGGGGGATCCGTACCTGTCTCCCAGGAGCGAGGAGCAGCGGTCGACCGCCGCGGCGAAGGAGGGCTCGGAGGCGTAGAGGGCCCGTCCCGCTCCTGCGCGAAGGGGCCCCTCTCCCGTGAAGAGGAATCCGATCCGGGGAGCATCGTGCCCCCCGGACCTGCCTTCCTTCGCGAGCGCCGGCTTCATCGAGGCCCGCCCGAGCCGCTCCACCGCCTCCCGGGCGCCCTTGGCGACGACGGCCCGCCGGTGAGCGAGCCGCGCCCTCCCCGTCGCCGCCGTGAAGCAGGCGTCGGCGAAGCTCCCGGGCAACCGCCCCAGCGCCGCCGCGGTCCTCAGGGAGAGTTCCTCGAGCGCCTCCGGGCCAGACGCCGAGAGGCAGAGGACGTGGGCCTCCCTCTCCGGGAGGGGCGAGGGCCCAGCCCCCGCGGCTCCCTCTTCCCCGCCTTCAGGCGCCTCCTCGAGGACGACGTGGACGTTCGTCCCGGAGAAGCCGAAGGAGCTGACGCCGGCGAGCCGCCGTCCCCCGATCGGCTCGAACGGGGTCGGGGCCGTCGGGATCACGAGCGGGAACGCCCCGACGCCGATGTGCGGGTTGAGCTTCCGGAAGTGGAGGTGGGGCGGGATCTCGCGATGCCGTAGCGCGAGGACCGCCTTGATCAGGCCGGCGATCCCCGCGGCCGGGCCCAGGTGGCCGATGTTGGTCTTCACCGAGCCGACGACGAGCGGCCGGTCCCTCCCCTCGCCCAGGACCTCCGCGAGGGCGTGGACCTCGATCGGGTCCCCGAGCGCCGTCCCGGTCCCGTGCGCTTCCACGTACCCGACGGAGGAGGGGGTGACCCCGGCCCGCTCGAGCGCCTCCCGGACGACGGAGCGCTGGGCGGCGAGGCTGGGGGCGGTCAGGCCGCCGCTCCTTCCGTCCTGGTTCACGGCCGAGGCACGCAGGAGCGCGAGGACCCTGTCTCCGTCGGCGCGCGCGTCGGCGAGCCGCTTCAAGACCACGAGGCCGCACCCCTCTCCCTGGACGAACCCGTCGGCCGCCTCGTCGAAGGTCTTGCAGCGGCCGTCCGGCGCCATCATGTGGAGCTTGGAGAGTCCGACACTCAGCTTCGGGAGGAGCATCACCGAGACGCCGCCGGCCAGGGCGACGCGCGAGTCGCGGCTCCGGAGGCTCTGGCAGGCGAGGTGGACCGCCACGAGCGAGGAGGAGCAGGCAGTGTCGAGCGCGACGGCGGGCCCCTGGAGCCCGAGCACGTACGAGAGGCGCCCCGCGGCGACGCTGGCGACGCTCCCGGAGATGGCGTAGGCGTCGATCGCCTCCGGGTCCTCCATGCTCATCTGGTGGTAGTCCGACCCGTTGATCCCGAGGAAGACCCCGGTGGCGCTCCCCGCCAGCCCGTCCGGGGCGATCCCCGCGTCCTCGAGCGCCTCCCACGCCACCTCCAGGAGGAGTCTCTGCTGCGGGTCCATCGCCGCCGCCTCCCGCGGGGCGATGCCGAAGTGCTCCGGGTCGAAGAGGTCGATCCCCGGGAGGAAGGCCCCGAACCGGACGTCGGTCTTCCCGGGCGCGTCGGGATCGGGGTCGTACCAGGCGTCCACGTCCCAGCGGTCCGCCGGGACCTCGCCGACGGCGTCCACCCCGCCCCGGAGAAGATCCCAGAAGGCCTCCGGTCCACTCCCGCCCCCGGGGAAGCGGCAGCCGATCCCGACGACGGCGATCGGTTCGTCCGCGGCGCGCTCCAGCTCCTCGATGCGCTCGCGCGCCGCCCTGAGGGCGAGGATCGCCTTCCGGAGGGGGTCGGTCCTCGGGTCGGTCACAGCTCTTCTCCGTCGCTGCCTGAGATCTCGCGGTCGAGAAGCTCCGCCAGCTGCGCCGCGTCGAGTCCCTCGAGGTCGGCCGGTTCCCCCTTCGCGGGGACGGCCGCCTCGGGGACGAGCCCCCGCAGGGAACCGGCGACGAGGAAGGAGACGAGGGCCTGGACCGTCGGGTGCTCGAAGAGGAGCGTCGCCGGCAGCTTCGTCCCGGCTCTCGCGCCGAGGAGGTTCCGGAGCTCGATCGACATCAGCGAGTCGAGCCCCATCTCGCGCAGCGGCCGTCCCTCCTCGACCCTCTCGTCCGGCGCGAGCCCCATCACCTTCGCCGCGAGGAGGGCGATCTCCGAAGCCAGTCGCTCCCTCCGGAGCGGCTGCGGGACGCGGTCGAGGAGCTGGCGGAAGTTTTCGCTCTCCACCGGCCGGGCCGGCCCGGAGGTGCTCCTGGACGGCCTGAGGGCGGAGAGGAGGGAGGGCTCCTTCCCGGGACGGAATCGCTCGAGGTACCTCCCCCAGTCGATCGCGATGATCGCGACCTGCGCTTCGTCGCCGGCGAGCGCCACCTCGAGGGCCTCGAGCGCCTCCCCCGGCGGCATCGGGAAGAGGCCGAGCTGCTCCGGCCGCCCGGCAACCCCGGGGCGGACGGCGGCCCCAGCCTCGCCCCACGCGCCCCAGTCGACGCTGAGCGCAGGGAGCCCGAGCGAGCGGCGATGGTGTGCCAGGGCGTCGAGGAAGGTGTTCGCGGCGGCGTGGTTCCCCTGTCCCGGCGAGCCGAGGAGGCCCGCCGCCGAGGAGAAGAGGACGAACCGGAGGAGCGGGATCTCCCGCGTCAGCTCGTGCAGGTGCCACGCGCCGGCCACCTTGGGGGCCAAGACCTTAGGGAACCGGTCCCACGACTGCTCGAGGAGGACGCCGTCGTCGAGGACCCCCGCGGCGTGGAAGACCCCCGCCAGGGAGGGAAGCCCCTCGCCCGCCTCGGCGAGCGCACGGGCCACCTCCTCCCGTCTCCCGACGTCGGCGCGGAGGGTGCGGACCCGAGCCGAGCGGGCCTCCAGCTCGCGGATCGCCGCCACCGCACCGGCGGAAGGAGCGCTCCGCCCCACCAGCGAGATCTCCCGCGCGCCCCGGTCGACGAGCCAGCGGGCGAGGAGGAGCCCGAGCCCGCCGAGGCCGCCCGTGACGAGGAGAGGCCGCTCGGGGTCGAACGCGATCTCCGGGGCGGGCCGGCCGGGAGACCGGACCAGCCTGGGAGTCCAGGCCGCTCCGCGGCGGAGAGCCACCTCCGAGCCCCGTTCCTTCCTCGAGAGTTCCGCGACGAGCGCCGCCGCCTGCTCCCCCGGAGCGAGGGCGGGGTCGAGATCGACGAGGCCGGAGGAGAGCTCCGGGTGTTCCGTGGCGACACCTCGCGCGAACCCGATGAGCGTCGAGCTCGCCAGCCCCGCGAGCCGATCGCTGGCGGCCTCGCCGGGAGCAACCGCCACGTGGTGGGCGCCCCTCGTCACCAGGGTGAGGCTGGCCGGGCTCCCCTGCCGGAGAAGGGCCTGCGTCAGCTCGAGGGCTCCCCGGAGGGCGTCCTGGACCACCGGGTCGGGCGCGGCCTCCCCCAAAGCGGCCCCGAGGTAAACGACGCGATCGTGCGCGCCGGTGGCCGGGAGGGCGTCGCCCGGGCCCACGACGAGGGGGGAGTCCCCCCTCTCCTCGATCCGCTTCCCGATCTGCTCCGTCGCCTCGCCGCTCCCCCCGACCAGGATCCATCGCCCGCGTGTACCGGCGCGGGGAGCGCGCGCGAGGAAGATCGACTGCTGGGAGACGCCGCCCCTGTCCGGCTCGCCGGGACAGAGGGCGACGGGCTCCTCGAATCCGCGCGAGGCGAGCAGGTCGAGCCAGCGCCGCTGGGCCAGGAGGGCGTGCGCCGGCCGGAGGTCGGTGTCGGTGAAACACCACATCCCCTCCGTCAGGCCGAACGTCAGCTCCCCCCAGCGCAGCTTTCCCGTCGTCTCGACGAGGAGGAGGAGCCCCCCCGGGGCGAGGAGCCCCTTCACGTGCTCCAGCGTCCGGACGAGGCTCGGCGTGGCGTGGAGGACGTTCGCCGCGACGACGACGTCGTACCGCCCCGCCTCGAACCCCTGTCCCTCGGGGTCGGCGGAGATGTCGAGTCGCCGGAACCGGAGCGGGCCCCGCCCTCTGAACTTCCCCTCGGCGCGCGCGAGGAGCGTCGGGGAGATGTCGGTGTAGTCGTACTCGCGGGGGGGGAACGGGAGACGCGAAAGGAGGTGGGAAGTCGTCGCCCCGGTCCCGGCCCCGACCTCCAGGATCCGCGGGCCGGGGGGGAGGCTCCAGCCGGAGAGGGCCGCGGCGAGGCACTCGCCCGCGAGCCTTCCCATCGCCCCCGAGAACGGAGACTTTTCGTAGAGCGCCTCGGCGTCGCCGGCGTCCGCGTCCGGGAAGAGGAGCGGCAGGGGGTCGGCGAGCCCCGAGAGGACCTCCGCGAGGCGGGGACCGCAGCGGCCGAGGAGCGCCAGTTCCGCCGCCACCTCCGGGTGACTCTCGGCCAGGGCGAGGCAGCGCGCTTCCGGCGCCCCCTGCTGGCCTTGGCCTTGCCCTGGCCCCTGCCCGTCGGGCTCCGGGAGCCGCTCGATCCCCTCCTCGTCCAGGATCTCGACGAGGCGTGCGAGGAGCCTCCGGTACGCCGGGGCGACGCTCGCCCGGCGCCCCTCGGAGGCGGTCCGGCAACCGAGGGCGAGGAGCGCGGCCGTGACGAAGTCGACGGAGAGGAGGTCCAGCGCCCTTCCCACCCCCGAGAAGGGGGCGAGGAGGGACCGTTCGCGATCCAGCGTCCCCGCCACCGCCTCGGAAGCGGCGATCCTCCCTGGCGAGAGGAGGAGCTCCTCGGCGCGGGGGCCTTCCGGCGCGTCCACGTCACCCTTCCAGTCGACCCGGTAGATCCACTCCCGGAAGCGCTCCGCGCCCCCCGTCGAAGCCTGCGCCCGGGAGGGGGCTTCCGCCAGGCGCGAGAGGTTGTCCCGCTCGATCCGGCCGGCGTCGTGGTGCTGGTCCCTCACCGCCCGGATCAGGAGGTAGCGGATCAGCCCGCCCCGGAGCGCCTTGCCGATGTTCTCGTTCGAGGCGAGGTGGCGCCGC
>CAIMWE010000148.1 GCA_903845115.1 uncultured Acidobacteriota bacterium
GGCTCCGGCGCGGACCGGCTCCAGCTCTGGTGCGCATACCGGGGCGCCGAGTGGGAGGCAAGGGAGTACGGCCTCGGGCCGTTGGCGGCGGCGATCGAGAGCGGGCACGTCCGGCCCGACCAGGCCGGGGCGGCCTTCGAGAGGTCGTTCGCAGCGTGGCTCGTCCAGGAGATCCAGAAGATCGATCCGGTCCTCGCCGATTTCCACGGCTCGCGGCACGGGATCCGGATCGACGAGTTCAGGAAGCTGGACGAGCGCCTCCGGGACCTGACGAGGTCTGTCATTCGGGCACGGCTATCGGCGCATCTTCCGAGGCTCCAGGCGAACGCAGACCGGATCAAGTCTTCCGAGACCGGGAAGCTCCAGCGGTTCGTCCAGGGAGGGCGCTCCAGCATCCGCAGACTGTTCCAGGAATGCCCGAACGTCCTCTCGGTCTACAAGCCCTGTGTGCTGATGAGCCCTCTCTCGGTTGCCCAGTACCTGGGTCCCGACTTCCCGCCGTTCGACGTCGTCATGTTCGACGAGGCCTCGCAGATGCCGGTCTGGGAGGCCGTCAGCGCGATCGCCAGGGGAAAACGGCTGATCGTCGTGGGCGACTCGAAGCAGCTTCCCCCGACGAACTTCTTCGACAAGAAGTCTGGAGAGGACGAGGAGTACGACGAGGACGCCGTGGCCGAGGAGGAGAGCATCCTGGACGAGTGCGTCGCGGCTCAGATCCCGGCGCTCTCCTTGAAGTGGCACTACCGGAGCCGGCACGAGGGGTTGATCGCCTTCAGCAACCGGCAGTACTACGAGGACAAGCTCCTGACGTTTCCCGGGGCCATCGCCGAATCGCCCACGCTAGGGGTGAGCTGGAGAGAGGTCCCGGACGGGTATTACGAGGGTGGCGGAGCGCGAACCAACAGGAAGGAAGCCGAGGCGGTCGTCGCCGAGGTGGTCCGCCGCCTGACCGATCCGGAGGAAGAGCAGCGCTCGATCGGGATCGTCACCTTCAGTCTCGCGCAGCAGACTCTCGTGGAGGACCTGCTCGAACGGGCCCGGGCCGATCGGCCGGAGATCGACCGGTTCTTCACTCAGGTGGTCGAGCCGGTCTTCGTCAAGAACCTGGAGACGGTCCAGGGTGACGAGAGGGACGTCATCCTCTTCTCGATCTGCTATGGCCCGGATGTGGACGGCAAGGTGGCCCTCCGGTTCGGCCCCCTGAACGCCAAGGGAGGCGAACGGCGCCTTAACGTAGCGATCACCCGGGCCCGTCAGCAACTGGTCGTCTTCTCCCGGCTGCGCCCCGAGCAGATCGACCTCTCGCGAACGAATGCCATCGGAGTGGCCGACCTGAAGGCCTTCCTGGAGTACGCGCAGAAAGGCCCTGCCGCCCTGCGCGGGTCAGCCAGGCAGATCGTCGGGCAGAGCTGCGAATCCCCGTTTGAGGAAGCGGTCTTCCGGGCCCTGACCGCTCGGGGCTGGATCCTGCACAAGCAGGTCGGATGCTCGGGCTACCGGATCGATCTGGCCGTGGTCGACCCAGAACTGCCCGGCCGGTACATCCTCGGGATCGAGTGCGACGGGGCGAATTACCACAGCTCCCGGACGGCCAGGGACAGGGACCGGCTCCGGGCGTCCGTTCTGGAAAGCCTCGGCTGGAAGCTCCACCGGATCTGGTCGAGCGACTGGTGGCTCGAGCCGGAGCGTCAGCTGGCGAGGGTGGAGGATGCCATTCGGGAGGCCGCGAAGAAGGGGCCGGCGGTCGCGACCACCAGGGCGCCGAGCGCACCGGTGGAAAACGCCCGGATGGCCATTACGCCATCTCGTGTTCCCCCCGCCTCGGTTCCCGAAGCGCCGGCGACGCGGTTCGCTTCCCAGGCAGCACCGCCCCGGTCCAGCTCGGTCCCTGCGACAGCGGCCTCCATCCCGTACAGCGTCTTCAGTTGGCCGGCGCTACAGTTTTCCGGTAACGCCGACTTCGACGACTACACATCGGGTAACGAGCTGGGCCGGTGCATCGGGCAACTCGTGGCACACGAAGGGCCGATAGCGTTCAGCCTTCTCGCGAAGCGCGTCATGGCTGCGTCGGGAGTGAGGCGCGGCTCGGACAAGCTCCTCAGGAGGATCCGGCAGTGCCTTACCGATCAGCCGGTCACGGTCGAGTACCACGGCGAACGCTCCTTCGTCTGGTCGAATAGCCTCAGGCCCGGGCAGCTGAAAGCCTTTCGGTATTCGCCTGGACCCTTCGCGCGAGATGCCGACGAGATCTGCCCGGAAGAAGTGGCTCTCGCCTGTGGCCACGTGATGGCCGCGCACTTCAGTCTCGAAAGGGAAGAGCTGCTCAAGGAAACGGCCCGCCAGTTCGGGTTCCAGCGGGTCGGGGCCAACGTCAGGTCCAGCGTCGACGAGGGAATCCAGTACTTCGTGAAGTCCGGCAGGGCCACGGTCGCGGGAACGACCATCACGTTGCGCCGGGCATGAGTTCCGTATTCGCGCCCCGCCCGCTCATCAGACGGTACGATCACCTGTCTCAGGGAAGGGGAGCCGGTTGATATCGACCTCGCCGCGCTGGAAGCAAGTGAATCAGTCGAACTACCCGTGGGAACGGGAGGCGCAGGACTTCGTCCGCGACGGGCTACCGGACATGGAGCCGTATCGAGCCTGGGCGAACGTCGAGTTCGTCGCCCTGGACGGTTCGATGAACGAGGTGGACCTCCTGGTTCTCTGCCCGTCGGGCTTCTTCCTCATCGAGATCAAGAGCCGCCCCGGGCGCCTGGCGGGGGACATGACCACCTGGACCTGGCGTTTCGAGAAGAGGGACTTCACGGTCGACAACCCCCTCTTCCTGGCAAACATGAAAGCCAAGCGCTTGAAGGAGCTCCTCCTCCGGCAGAACCAGGTGTCGCCCAGGGACTTCCCGTTCATCGCACCGGCGGTCTTCGTCTCCGCGCCCGACCTCGCCGTCCAGCTGACCGACGACGCCAGGACCCACGTCTACGGACGCGACGCGAAGGACTCGAAGGACGGGAAAGCTCCCAGCGGCCTCCCCGGGATCGTCGGCACGCTCCTCAGCTCTCCGGCCGCCCGCGGCTTCAGCCGCCCCCCGGTCGACGGGTCGATCGCCCGGGCCCTCTCCCGGGCCGTCGATGGCGCCGGGATCCGCCCCACCCAGAAGAGCCGGCGCGTGGGCGACTACGTCCTGCAGCGACTCATCTTCGAGGGGAACCTATTCCAGGAGTGGCAGGCGACCCACCGGACCGTCCCGGACCTCAAGCGGCGCATCCGGATCTACCAGGCAGCGGCTTCCAGCGGGATCCCCCGCGAGACGGTGGCCCGGGCCGCCCGGCGCGAGCTGGACCTGCTGAAGACCGCCGACCACCCCGGCATCCTCCGCGTCCTCGACTACGTCGACCACGACCTGGGCCCCGCCCTCCTCTTCGATTCGGCCGAGGGGTCGATGCGGCTGGACCACTACCTGAAGGAGCGGGAGAGCGCCCTCACCGTCGACCTGCGGCTCCACCTTCTCCGGTCGGTGGCCGACACCCTCCGCTTCGCCCACGGCAAGGGGCTCTTCCACCGGGCCCTGTCGCCCCAGAGCCTCCTCGTCGTCGACCCGAAGGCCGAGCGGCCGGCCGTGAAGGTCTTCAACTGGCAGACCGGAGTCCGGGAGGCCTCCAGCACCTCCTCGCTGGGAGTCACCGGGACGGACCACCTCGAACGCCTCGTCGACGACGCGGCCAGCGTCTACATGGCCCCCGAGGCCTTGATCTCCCGGGAGGCCGAGGCCGAGGTCGTCGATGTCTTCTCGCTCGGCGCGCTCGCCTTCCGCCTCTTCGCGGGGCGAGCGCCCGCGGCGAGCTTCTCCGACCTTCGCGCGCACCTGGAGCAGAACGGCGGCCTCGCCCTCTCCTCGGTGGTCGATGCCGTTCCAGAGACCCTCCAGGTCCTGGTGAGGGAGGCCACCGACCCGGACGTCACCAAACGTCTCGGCTCGGTCGAGGAGTTCCTGAAGTGTCTCGACGAGGTCGAGAATGAGCTGACCCGGCCCGCGGACGACTCCGTCGCCGACCCGGCGGCCGCCGGGATGGGCGACCGGCTCCAGGGCGGTTACCTTGTCAAGCGGAAGCTCGGCACCGGCTCCACCGCCATGGCCTTCCTCGTCGAGCGGGACGGGCGCGAGAAGGTCCTGAAGCTGGCCCTCACCCCCGAGCACCGGTCGAGGCTGGAGGCCGAGGCCGAGGTCCTCTCGCAGCTCAGCCACCCCGGGATCGTCGGCTACCACGGAAAGGTCGAGATGTACGGCCGGGTGGGGATCCTCGTCGACCTGGCAGGGGAAAAGTCGCTCGCGGCCCGCCGCCGGGAGGAGGGGAGCCTCTCGCTCGACCAGCTGCAGCGCTGGGGCGGGGACCTCCTCCAGGCCGTCTCGTACCTGGAGCAGAAGGGAATCCCCCACCGCGACATCAAGCCCGACAACCTCGGCATCGCCAAGGGATCCGACGGGGCGCTGCACCTCGTCCTCTTCGACTTCTCGCTCAGCCGCGCCCCTCTCGACGCGTTCCAGGCCGGGACCCGCCCCTATCTCGAGCCCTTCCTGGTCAACCGGAAGCCCCGGAAATGGGACCTGGCGGCCGAGCGGTACGCCGTGGCCGCCACCCTCTTCGAGATGGCCACCGGCGACGTCCCGAAGTGGGGCGACGGGATCAGCGACGCGGCGACCCTGAAGTGCGAGGCGACGGTGGACGCCGAGGCCTTCGACCCGGCCGTCCGCGAGCCCCTGGCCGCCTTCTTCACCAGGGCCCTCCGCCGCTCCCCCAAGGACCGGTTCGACAACGCGCAGGAGATGCTCTGGGCCTGGGGGCGCGCCTTCGAGGCGGCGGACAGGCCGGTCATCCAGCCTGCCGGCCCGTCGACGGCCGACCCGGCCGCGCTCCTCGCCGCCGCGGCGCTCGACTCCCCGGTCGCCACGCTCCCGCTCTCGGCCCGGGCCGTCAACGCGCTCGAACGTTCCCGCGTCACCACGGTGGCGGAGCTTCTCGCGAGGCCGCTCGGGCGCCTCCTTCACCTCAAAGGCGCCGGGAAGGAAACCCGGCGCGAGATCGGCGACGCCTGGCGGCGCCTCCGCGTTCGCTTCCCCGAAACCCTCCCCGATTCCGAGGACGGGCCTCGGCCCGCCGAGGCACTCGCCGAGCCCCAGGTCCCGCTCGTCGACACCATCGACGGCCTCTACCAGCAGATCGCCCAGCGGAAGTTCGGCAAGGGAGCCACCTCCGAGCCGCGCCTCCACTCCCTCTTCCTGGGCCTGGAGCCGGTTCCCGGCCTGGACCCAGCCCTCCCTCCCAGCCAGGCCGACCTGGTCCGCGCCCTGAATATCCACCAGCCCCAGGTCTCCGTCACCCTCGGCCGGTTCCGCGATCGGTGGTCCCGGAACCCGAACCTCACCCGCCTGCGGGAAGAGATCCGGGTGATCCTGGCGGGGCTGGGAGGAGTCGCGTCAGTGGGTGAGCTGGAGAACGCCCTCCTCGCCGCCCGCGGTTCCGAGCTCCCCGACGCCATCCGGACCCAGGCCGTCCGGGCGGTCCTCCGCGCCGCCCTGGAGACCGAGCGGGGACAGAAGGAGCCCTCCTGGCTCCAGCACCGGGCCGACGGCGTCCTCCTCCTGGCCCCGAGCGACCAGCTGGCCGAGTGGGCCGAGAAGCTCGGGCGGAAGGCCGACCAGCTGTCGCAGGCCGACCCCCTCTCCTCTCCGGTCCGCGCGCTGGAGGCGCTCCAGGCGATCCGGCCGCCGAAGGAGAAGGACAAGGAGCCCAGCCCGCTCCCGGCCGAGCGCCTCGTCCGGCTCGCCGCCGCGGCCTCCCGGTCTGCGGCCGTCTCCAGCCGCCTGGAGATCTACCCCCGCGGCCTCCCCGCCGCCCGCGCGCTGAAGCTGGCCTCCGGGACCGTCCAGGGGACCGGGACCTTCACCCCCGAGGAGGTGCGGAGCCGGGTGGCGTCCCGCTACCCGGAGGCCGAGCCGCTCCCCGACCGCCCCGCCCTCGACGCGCTCCTGGAGGGGGCCGGGCTCGAGCTCCGGTGGGACGGGTCGGCCCTGGCCGGCCGAGGTGCCTTCATTCCGCCCCTCCCGACCTTCGAGGGGGTTTCCTCGGCCACCCGCAGCGCCAATGTCTTCCCGAGGCCGCCGGCCCCTTCCGTCCCGTCGGTGGAAGACCCGGCTGCCGAGTTCGACGAGAAGCTGGCGAAGGCCGTTCGGGACGGCGGCTACCTCGTCCTGACCGTGGCCGAGCGCGACCTGGCCGACGCCGAGGCGGCCCTCGCCTCGCGGTTCGGGCTCACGGTGACGAGCCTGGAACGGCTTCTCCTCGGCGCCATGAAAGAGGTCGCGGCCAGCCACGGGGCCTCCTGGGCGACGGTCCTGAAGGCCGACGCGAACCCGGCCGAGCCCCGCCTCCGCGCCCTCGTCCGGCAGGCGATCCCGAAGGTCGAGGAGCAGATCACCGCCAGGGAGCGCCCCGTCCTCCTCACCTATCCGGGTCTTCTGGTCCGGTACGAGCAGCTCGACCTCCTCGACCGCCTTCGGGACCGGGCGACCCGCCCCGACGGCGGCCTGAAGGGGGCCTGGGTCCTCGTCCCCGCCAGCGACCAGGACGAACGTCCCTTCCTGGACGGTACCGCCCTCACCGTCCTCACCCCGAACCAGTGGACCCGCATCCCCACGGCCTGGCTGGAGGCGCGGGCGTCCTTCGTCCCCCTCACGGACGGCGTAAACTGAGTTCATGGCGACAGAGGCTCATCTCCCGACCGGCGCGGATTCAGGCCAGGTGGCCTCCACACCGCCGATCACCTCCGACGAGATGTGGGAGAACCTGTGCCAAGCCGACGAGCTTCTCGAGGCGTGTGAAGCCCTGGCCGCCGGACTCGACCCCCGAACGGACTCGTCCGCGTCCCCTCGTGCAGACGAGCGGCCCTCGTGCGACCTGGCCGGCTGATCCGGGTCGCGCTGCGGCTCGCGGACGTACTCGGCAATGGCTCTGCGCTTGCGGGAGGCCTGGCGGTCGCAGCCTGGGGGGAGATCCGCGCAACGCGTGACGTCGACTTCGTGAGCCTTCGATCCCTTTCGGAGGTCGAGAGGGCGCTGCAGGAAGCTGGCCTCGAGATCGTCTCTCGTCGTGGCAATCCCTATAGCGACGATCTCCCCTGGGTCGTCAGAGGGGAGCTCGAAGAAATCCCGTTTCAGGTGTTCTCGCCCAGGAGAGGCACGCCGTTCTCGACGGTTGCGGTGTCCCCCACGGGCGAGGGGGGAAAGACCATTCCCGTGGTTGGGATCGAAGACCTCCTCCGGCTGAAGCTCGAGGCGGGGGGGCCCAAGGACCTCTGGGACGCCGCCCGGCTCCTTCGGCGGTACCCGGACCACGTTCCTCGGGCGATCGCCTGCGCCTCGTCCCTCGGGCTCGAGACCGAGCTCCGACGGTGGCTCGAGCGCGAGTGACCTTGACCTCACTCCTCGCGGCCCTCCGGCCGGGGACATCTTTCACAAGGGCGCCAGCCGATTGCACGTGGCGCGTCCAGTCGGAGGCATCCCGATGATCGACCGCAAGGCTCTCCAGGCCGACCTGAAAAAGCTCACCTCTCGCCTCGTGGACGACCTCCGCGAGCGGGCGGAGAAGGACGCGGCCACCGCAGCACACCTGACGGCCGAGTACAAGAAGGCCAAGGACGCCGGACGGACCGCCCTCGCCTACGAGGCGTGGCGCGAGGACCCGCTGACCCAGGGTGCGGTCGCCTGGGTCCTCTCCTGCGTCTTCGTCCGCTTCCTGGAGGACAACGGCCTCCTGGATGAACGCGGCGGCGTCCCCAGGCGCCTCCTGGCCGCGGCCGATCCGGCCCTCCGTCCCCTGGCGGAAGGACACTACGCAGAGCAGATCCGGCAGTTCCCGGCCCACTCCGACCGGGAGTTCCTCCTTTCGCTCTTCGACGAGCTGGGGAACCTTCCGGGGGCGAAGCACCTCTTCGACCGGTCGAAGGGGCACAACCCGATCTACTCCCTCGCCCCGACGGCCGACGGCGCGAAGGAGCTGCTGAAGTTCTTCCAGCGGATGGACCCGGCGACGGGGAAGCTCCTCCACGACTTCACGGACGCCGGATGGGAGACCCGCTTCCTGGGCGACCTCTACCAGGACCTCTCCGACCACGCGAAGGAGAAGTACGCCCTCCTCCAGACGCCCCACTTCGTCGAGGCCTTCCTCCTCGACCGGACGCTCACCCCGGCCATCGAGGAA
>CAIMWE010000149.1 GCA_903845115.1 uncultured Acidobacteriota bacterium
ACTTCTGCTTTCTCGAGCTTCGGGGGGTGCCAGGAGGGCCGGGGATCGGGTTCTTCCTCTGTCACCACGAAGAAATCCGATTCGGGCACGAGGTCTCCTCCCTCGTTCTGAATTGGATCACGAGAAGCGGGCGGCGAACAGGCCCGCCATCAGTCCGCGCGTCACGACGGTGACAGCCCTGTTGTACGCCTTCGCGTCAGGCGGCCCGGCGAGCACCGCTCCCCAGGCCCTCTTCAGCTCGGCCACGTTCACGTACTCCCCCGCCGCCCGGGACCCTTCCAGCTCGGCGAGGGCGGCGTCCATCTCGGACGCATGGGAGGTCAGGCGGGCCACGATGTCGGCCGCCTGTCGGCCGCGTCTCGGGTTTTGGAGCACCTCGGGGGGCAGGAGCCCTTTCATCGCCCGTCGCAGCAAATAGCGGTCCGTGCCGTCCGGGGCGGTGTAGAGGCGGTTCGGCACGCCGAGAGAGAACTCCAGGACCCGCCTGTCGAGCGTCGGGTCGCGGACCTCGAGGCCGAACGCCGCTCCCCATTCCGTCCAGATGGCGCCGACGCTCGAGCGCCCCGGCTCGATGATCGAGTACCGCATCCTCTCCGGGTCGCGGAGGGTTTGATGGGAGAGTTCGCGGTCGGCCTCTTCCTCGGCCAGCCGCCGCTCGGCCAACCGCAAGCGGCGGGCGAACTCCGGACGGATGGCGGTGTTCTCCCACCGCCGCCCGCGAGCCTGCCGCCTCGCGCGCCAGAGGAGAACCACTTCCGGAACGAGCGGGAGCAGGACCTGGTACTTCAGGCGCCTTCTCAGGTCGTGCGCCTGTTCCGGGGCCATACCCGGCGCGACCCAGGGCGTGCCGTGCCACGAGATGCTGGCGTTCCCCCCCTGGCCGGTCAGCAGGGTGCCCAGCCCCTCCGCCCGGGCGCTCTGGAGCATGTCCACCATCCAGTAGAAATTGCAGGCGGAGTGACCCGGCGCGTCCTGGAATGCCAGCACCTGCCGGATGGCCGAGACGGGCGAGACCGCCTCGGAACGGAGGAGGTGGAGGTCAATGTTCCCGGCGTGCGCGGCCGTGGCCCGGGCCAGCGGAGTCTCGTCGCCGAAACGGTAGGGGCCGATGGTGTCCGTCACGTCGTGGAGCGGCGCGGAGCAGAAGCCAGACAGGCGCTTGCCACGGGCTGCCAGTGCGCGCGCCGCCAGCACCGAGACCGAGCCCGAGTCGAGCCCGCCGCTGAGGGTGGCGCCCACGGGCCGATGGCTGCGCAGGCGGCATCGGACAGCCTCGTCCAGGACCGAGCGCAGGCCCTCCACGTAGTCGGCGTCCGACTTCAGCCGCAGCTTCGGGGCGTCCTCCAGGGACCAGTAAAGCCGCTTCGACGTTCCGGCGGGCGAGGCGGTCAGCGCGTGTGCCGGAGGGAGGACATGAATCCCCTCGTAGAACGACTCCGTCCCGTCGCCCGTCCACGAGGTGAGGACCTGAGCGAGGCGAAGCTCGTTCAGCCGGTGCGGAAGGCCCGGCAGGGCCAGGAGCGCTTTGATCGAGGAGCCGAACGCCACGCGGCGGTCATCTGCCGCGTAGTAGAGCGCGGTGTTGCCGTGGTGGTCGCGCGCCAGGAAGAGCCGGCGCTCGGCCGGGTGCCACGCGGCGAACGACCAGTCTCCCAGCACCCTGTCGGGCGCGGCCTCCCCCCACCGCAGGTAGGCGCGCAGGAGCAGGTCGCCGTCGGGCATCGTCGCGCGCCCGGAAGGCGGCACGTCCAGCGCGGCAAACAGCTCCTCCCGGTTGTCGATCCGGGCTTCCGCCGTGAAGCCAAGGCCCTCGTCGGGAAGCCACCGCGGGAGGCTCTCACCCACCGCCTCGGGCGTGTTGAAGAGCGTCAGCTGGCCGAGCCCCGCGGCTCCCGTGCGCCAGATCCTGATTCCGTCCGGCCCCCAGAAGGCCATCGCGTCCCGCATGGCCTCGAGCGACGCGGCCTCGACCGGGGCTCCGTCCAGGTTCACGAGTCCCAGGATTCCGCTCATGGAAGCGAGTCATCTTACTGCTCCGGCGTTCCACGCTGTGCCGCGCAACATCCACCGACGACCCGTATGAGCCTCCCGAGCCAGCCGAGCTGATCCTCGGGCCGGAGACGTCGCCGGACGAGAATGCGGCACGGGTCCTGAGCCTTCTCGTGGAGAGGAGATTCCCCGCGGCGAATGTCGTCGCCTCGCGTCCATCTCTTTCCTGACCGGCTCGATCCGGTTCCGATACGATCAGCCGTTCGGCACGTCCCACAGCTCCTTGACCGCCGGGTGGTCCCAGGCGATGCGCCACTCGTCGGGGTCGGCCAGGTCGAACGTGCGGGTCACGATGTAGAAGAGGCCGCACGGGTTGGTGAGCGGCCGGTACCCGTGCGCGACCCCCTCCGGGATCCGGACGAGGAGGTCCTGTCCGTCCCCCGCGACGATCACCTGCGTCCGGAGATAGGTGGGCGACTCCTTCCGGACGTCGAACAGGACGAACTTCGCCTTGTAGGGGTGCGGGCAGTACCAGACGTCCTGCTGCTTCAGGTGGTAGTGGAGCCCCTTGACGTGGTCCTCGGCGTTCACGATGGTGAAGTTGATCTGGGCCACCGGCACCCCCTCGAAGAAGCGGGCGAGCCCTTCCGACCCCGGGTGGTTCGCCCCGGCCCGGTAGACCTCCTGGAAGAACCCGCGGTCGTCGACGAACCGGTTCAGCCGGTGGATCTCCACCCCCGCGATCGGCCCCGGCTTCTCGTACGACTTCGTCCCCCGGACGAACTCGGGTCCGATCGCCTCCATGGGAAGGACGGGTGTGGAGGGAACGCTCATGGACTCCCCTTTCGAGGCTCATTCTAGGGCGCCCGGACGGACGTGCGGACCGCCGGCCGATTTTCGTGCGGTGCCGGGCCCGCGGACAGCGGTGTCGTACACTCCGGGCCCTCTCAGAGCCCCGAATTCCCGAGACGCACAGGAGCCTTCATGGCCAACCAGTACTTCGCCCGGAAGCCGCTCGCCCTGCTGCTGGAGGAGATGAGGGGCGAGAACAGGCTGAGGAGGATCCTCGGTCCGGTCCAGCTGACCGCCCTCGGCGTCGGCGCGATCATCGGGGCCGGCATCTTCGTGGCGACGGGAGCCGCGGCCCACAACGTCGGCGGCCCGGCGCTGATGGTCTCCTACGTGGTGGCCGGCATCACCTGCGTCTTCGCGGCGCTCTGCTACGCCGAGTTCGCCGCGATGGTCCCGGTCGCCGGGTCGGCCTACACCTACGCGTACGCGACCCTCGGCGAGCTGTTCGCCTGGATCATCGGGTGGGACCTGGTCCTCGAGTACGCCGTGGGGAGCGCGACGGTCGCGACCGGCTGGTCGGGGTACTTCCAGAACGTCCTCCAGAAGATCGGGGTGGAGCTCCCGCTGGCGCTCCGCGAGTCCCCCTGGCGCTACGACGCGGCGGCCGGCCACTTCCTGTCGACCGGGTCCTATTTCAACCTCCCGGCGATCGTCGTCGTGGCCGTCGTCACCGCGATCCTGGTGAAGGGGATCGCCGAGAGCGCCTCCTTCAACGCGACGATGGTCGGCATCAAGATCGCGGCCGTCCTGTTCGTCATCGGCGTCGGCGTCTTCTTCATCAACACCGAGAACTGGCGCCCCTTCGCGCCGTTCGGCTGGAGCGGCATCAGCTTCTTCGGCCACCAGGTGGCGGGCCAGACCGACCCGGGCGGCTCCCCCGTCGGGATGCTCGCCGGGGCCGCCATCATCTTCTTCGCCTACATCGGCTTCGACTCGGTCTCCACGCACACCGAGGAGGCGAAGAATCCTCAGCGCGACGTCCCGATCGGCATCATCACGTCGCTCGTCGTCTGCACCGTCCTCTACATCGCGGTGGTCGCCGTCCTGACCGGGATGGTCAAGTACGACCAGCTCGACATCAACGCCCCGGTCTCGCGGGCCTTCCAGCAGAAGGGGATCGGCTGGGCCGAAGGGCTCATCGCCACTGCCGGCGTCGCCGGAATCACGTCGGTCCTCCTCGTCATGATGCTCAGCGGGCCCCGCGTCTTCCTGGCGATGGCCCGCGACGGCCTCGTCCCGCAGTCGGTATTCGGCACCGTCCACCCGAAGTTCCGGACCCCGTGGAAGTCGACCATCCTGATCGGCTGCTTCGTGTCGGTTCTGGCCGGCCTCCTGCCGATCGACGCGCTCCTCCACCTGACGAACATCGGGACGCTGCTCGCCTTCGTCATCGTCTGCGCGGCGGTCCTGATCATGCGGAAGAAGCACCCCGAGGCCGAGCGCCCCTTCCGCTGCCCCTGGGTGCCGGTCGTCCCGGTCCTCGGGATCCTCTGCTGCCTCGTGCTGATGTTCTCCCTGCCGGTGGCGAACTGGTGGCGGCTCGGCACCTGGCTCGCGATCGGGCTCCTCATCTACATGTTCTACGGCCGCCACCACAGCGTGATGGCGAAGATGGCGGCGGCGGAGAAGAAAGCCCCCTGAAGCCGAACCTCCGCATCGTCCTCGTCCTCGCCGCGGCCCTCGCGCTCCTCTTCGGGCGCGGCTTCGTCCGCGAGCTGGGCCGGCGGGTGGGCTTCGCCTTCCTCTTCTTCCTGTCCCTGATCGCCCTCTCGGTCCTCGTCCGCGCCTTCCAGGGAGAGAACAAGGGCTGGGCCCTCATCGCCCTCTCCCTCCTCGCTCCATCCCTCGCCCTGGCGTGGAGGGACTGGATCAGGGTCAGCGCGAGGCGCTGACCCTCCCGGGTGCGGGCTGCGCCTCGGGTTACCGGACGAGGACCCGGTCGACGGCGATCCCCAGCTCCCGGGCATCCTCCCCGGTCCCGGCCCGCTTCGGGGAGATCGCGGCAGACGAGAGGACGACCCGGACGGGGTCGGTCCCGGTGAACGACTGCAGCGCGGCCCCGGTCAGGTCGATCCTCTCCTCCGCGAAGCCGCCTCCGTGGAAGGTCATCGTCCCCACCGGATGCCCGTCCGCGGTCACGGTCACCGGAAGCTCCGTGCCCGACGTCATCGCGCGGACCGCCAGCTGACGGGGGCGGAATCCCGGCCTCGGCACCCACACGAGAGATCCCCGCCCGTCCGTCCACCGGAAGTCGACGTTGACGCCGGCCACCGTCTCGCGCCCGTGGAAGCCCTCGAGGGCCGCGCGGAAATCCTCCCGCGAGCCGACGTCGACCCGGTACTCCTCTCCGAGCCTTTCCCAGAGCTTCTCCCTCGGAGCCGAGAAGGTCGCCTCCCGGAAGACGAAACACCCCTCCTTCGGACGCAGCCCTCCCTCGACCGGCGGAAGTGAAACAGGCCGGTCGCAGGAGAGGACGTATTGCCGTGCGCGCTCCAGCGGCCCGTAGACCGGAAGGTCGACGATCCCGAGCTCGAACGGCCCGGGAACGATCGTGCGGGAGACGACGACCCGGCCGGTGACCGCGTCCGTCACCGTCAGCGTCGTGGGTCCGCCGTCCGCCTGACGCTCGCCGACGAGAAAGGCCGCGGGCGGGCCGTCGAGACCCGGGACGAGGAGGCGCGCCGCCGGACCCGCCCACCGGAACGACGGGAGACCGGGAGCGCTCTCCTTCACGCCGAAGCCTGGCCCGAAGAGCGGAGGCGCCGGGTCCCTCACTCCGACCGTCAGCAACCGCCGGTTGCCGAGCGCCGCGGCGACGCGCCCCCCTCGCCACCAGACCCGCCAGGCCGGGTCGCGGCCGGGCGGGTCGTCCGGCTCGGCCGTGAAGTCGGCGAGCCGGACCAGCCGGCGGTTCATCTGGAGCGGCCCGGCGACGAACTCCGAGTCGAGGTATCCCCACGCCACGAGGCGCCCCTCCCACCTCTCGGTCCGGAGGAACGCCTGGAAGTCGTCGTCGGCGACGATCGTCTCGCGTCCCGCGTGGCCGTAGCTCTCCAGGTGAGCGATGGCGGCCGACGGGGGCGGCGGCATCAGGGCCGACTCCCGCGCCTCGATCCACCCCTCCCGACCGAAGAGCGCGGCGGCGGCGAGGGCCGCGAGGAGCGCCAGCGGCCTCTTCCGGAGGAGGGCCTCGAGGCCGGCGGCGGCGAGCAGGGAGACTCCGAGGACGAAGGGGATGGAATACCGGGACATCGCCCGGCTGTGGAGGAACCAGAGCGAGAGGAACGTCGGGACGAGGAGGACGGTCAGGTCGACCGCCCCGCGCCGGCGCCGCAGCCAGAGGGCGACGAGGCCGACCGCGGCCACGAGCCCCACCGCCAGCGCCCGCCTCGGCGAGACGAAGTCCCGGACGAGGAACGAATCGGCGAACGTCCCGAACGTCCCGGTGGCGAACGCGTGGGAGCGGAACCCGGCCCGCTCGGCCACGGAGGCGCGAAGACCGGCCAGGCCGCCCGCCTGCGCCAGGAGCCACGCCCCCCAGGCCGCCGTCCCGGCCGCGCCCGAGAGGAAGAACGCCACCGCGTCGCCGGCCCGGCGGCGGGCCGCCCGGAACAGCTCCAGGAGGAGGAGCGGCCCAAATGCGAGGGCGAGGTGAGGGCGGATCCCCGCTCCCGCGGCGGCCAGCAGGCCGGCCGCGAAAGAGAGGGCCCGGGCGGCCGCCGGGCTGGCCGGACTCCTCCCGGCCAGCGAGAGGGCGGCGAGGGCCAGGAGAAACGCCGCGGTCGAAGGCGTGTCGGAGAACGCCCGGCCGCCATTCACCCACACGACCGGCAGGGAAGCGAAGAAGAGGGCCCCTCCGAGAGCCGCCCACTCACCGACGAGGGTGCGCCCCCAGACGTAGAGAGCCGGGATCGCGAGCGCGGCGAGCACCGTGGAGGCGATGACGAGGGCCTGGAACGGCGCCCCGGCGAGAGGCCGGATCAGACGTCCCAGGAGGATCCAGACGGGAAACCCCGGGGCCTGGGGCGAGAGGTCGAACAGGTCGAAATGGGTGACGGCCCCGGAGAAGACCGCCTCGTCGATCTCCCCCGGGGCCGCCGCGATCGCGAAGAACCGCGAGGCCGCGGCTGCCCCGAGGAGGAGCCCGAGGACGACGAACGGGGGACGCGGCTCCCGCTCTCGCACGATTCCGGCCGCGTCGATCATCGTCCTCCCGATTGTCTCAGAGGCCGGCCTGCCGGCCCGGCCTCCCCTCCATTTGCATTGACCGAGCCGCGGGGCCCGTTTCCAGGCTAGAATGCGGCACCGAAATGGCCGTCCCGAGGATTATCCCGCGCGCCGGTCACCCGATTTCGCGCGGATACATCGACCCGGACGCCCTCCGGATCCTCTACCGCCTCCACCGCGCCGGGTACCAGGGCTACCTCGTCGGCGGTTCCGTCCGCGACCTGATGACGGGACGCACGCCGAAAGACTTCGACATCGGGACCAACGCGCGGCCGCAGGAGATCAGGCGCCTTTTTCGCAACAGCCGGATCATCGGGCGGCGCTTCCGGCTGGTCCACGTCTTCTTCGACGGGGGAAAGATCGTCGAGGTCTCGACGTTCCGGCGCCGGCCCGACGTGGCCGACGTCGAACCGGGGGGAGAGGGGACGGAAGACCTCCTGATCCGCGAGGACAACACGTTCGGCACGCCCGAGGAGGACGCCCTCCGCCGGGACTTCACCGTCAACGGCCTCTTCTACGACATCGCCACCTTCGCGGTCCTGGACTACGTCGGCGGAGTCGACGACCTCGAGGCCCGGACCATCCGGACGATCGGAGACCCCCTCACCCGGTTCCGCGAGGACCCGGTCCGGATGCTCCGCGCGTGCGAGTTCGCCGCGCGGCTCGACTTCCAGATGGAGGACGGCGTCCTGCAGGCGATCGAGGAAGCCCGTGGCGAGCTCCGGAAGAGCGCGGCGCCTCGCGTGGCCGAGGAGCTCCTCGACCCGCTCCGGCGGGGCTGGGGCGCCCAGACGTACGCCCTCTGGTCGAAGACGGGCCTCCTCGCCGTCATCCTGCCCGAGCTGACCCGGGAGATCGCCGAGGGTCCCGCGTCCCCGGAGCGCGAGACGTTCTGGCGGATGCTGGCCGACGCCGACCAGCGACGGACGACGGGCGAGGCCATCCAGGAGCCGGCGCTCCTCGGCGCCCTCTTCCTCCCGCTCGTCTTCGGAGCGGTCCGCCGCGGCCACGGCAAGCTCGACGCCCCGAAGCTCCTCGCCACCCTCGAGCAGGTGGTGAACCCGATCGCTCTCCGGCTCTCCCTCCCGAACCAGGCCGTCCACTTCATCAAGCACGGCCTCTACACCCTCGGCCGGCTGACGGAAACCCGCCCGAGCGACGCCGCCGCGAGGCGCCTCGTGACGAAGGCGTGGTTCCCGATCGCCCTGTCGCTCCTCTCCCTCTATTCCCACGCCTCGGGCCGCTACGGCGAGGCGCTCGCGGCCTGGGAAGAGGTGATGACCAGGGCAGGGAAGAAAGTGAAGCCGGGCGAGGACCTGTCGCACGCGGCTCCGTTCCCCGAGGCCCTCGTCCCGCCGCCGGCCCTCCTCTCCCGGCACGAGATCCCCCTCCCGACGGCGAGCCGGAACGACGACGGCCGGAACCGGCGTCCCCGGCGGCGCGGCGGCCGGCGGCGGCCCGCTCCCCCGGCACGGTAGACTCTCCGGTAGAGGAGAGGCCTCGATGCCCGACTCGGCCGGACCCGCCACGCTCCCGCTCCTTCGGCTCTCTGTCGAACGCGTCGACGGGGCCGTCGTTCTCGAGCTGTCGGGCCGGATGGACGCCGAAGGGGTCCGCGAGATCCAGGGACGGTTCGAATCGGCCGCCGACGGAAGCGCGCCGGTCCTGATCGACCTCTCCGGCATCGCCTTCATGGACAGCCTCGGCATCGCCCTTCTCGTCCGGCTCGCCAAGCGCCTCCGGAGCTCCTCGACGCCGGTGGCGGTGATCCCCGGCCCGGGGCCCGTCGCCCGCCTCCTGGGTCTCGCCCGGATCGACCGGATCTTGAACGTCGTCTTCACCCGGAACGACGCCTGGGGAATCCTGAGGGGGCCGCCGCCCGGGTGACGAATCCCCAACCGAGCGGCCGATCCGGCCGCTGTGTCAGCCCGGTGACCCAGGTCACCACGAGGAGAGTCATGAGCGCTTCCCGGCTTCGCCGCCTCGCCCTTCCACTGGCCGCCTTCGCCCTGTTTCTCGGGACGTTCCCCGCGCCCGGCCGCGACCTTCCCGAGATCCAGAAGGACGGCGTGCTCCGCCACCTGGGAATCCCGTACGCGAATTTCGTGAGCGGGGCCGGGGACGGGATGGACGTCGAGATCATGCAGCTCTTCTGCAAGAACCTCGGCGTCAAGTACCAGTACGTGAAGACCGACTGGGGGACCGTCGTCGAGGACCTGATCGGCAAGAAGGTGAAGGCGGTCGGCGACAACGTCGAGTTCGGCGCGGCGGTCCCGGTGCGCGGCGACCTGATCGCGAACGGCTTCACGATCCTGCCGTGGCGGCACCACGTCGTCGACTACTCGACCCCCACGTTCCCGAGCCAGATCTGGCTGATCGCGCGCGCTGACTCGAAGATGAAGCCGATCAAGCCGTCGGCGAACATCGACGACGACGTCGCGGAGGTCCGGAAGATGATCAAAGGGAAGAAGGTCCTGGCCCTCCCCAAGACCTGCCTCGACCCGGGCCTCTACAGGCTCGGCGACACCGGCGCAGAGGTCGGGCTCTTCAACGGCAAGCTGAACGAGCTGGCGCCGGCGCTGGTGAACAACGAGGCCGAGCTGACCATCCTCGACGTCCCCGACGCCCTCATCGCCCTCGAGAAGTGGTCCGGCAAGATCAAGATCATCGGGCCGATCTCCCGCAAGCAGGAGATGGGAGTGGGGTTCCCCAAGGACGCGCCCAAGCTCCGGGAGGCGTTCGACCGCTTCCTCGCCGGCCTCCGCAGCGACGGGACCTACGACCGGATCGTGAAGAAGTACTACCCGACCATCTACGCCTTCTTCCCCGAGTTCTTCAAGAAATAGCCCTCGGACCCGGCCGATGTCTTCCCGATGAGCGCGATCCCGAGCCGCCTCGCCCGGTTGAGCCGGGCCGCTGGCCTGGCGGTGGCGCTCGTCCTCATCGGTTTCGTCGGGTTCCTCGTCGCCTCGCAGTACCGCTCCCGCGTGGCGCTGCAGCGCTCCCAGTTCCGTCAGCTGACCCACGACGTGGGGAACCGGGCGACCGCGATCGGCTACTTCCTCTCCGAGCGCGACGACGACCTGCACCACCTCTCCGAGAGCCGCGAGCTGTCGATCTACTTCGAGAACGAGGCGCTCGGGATGTCGATGGAGTACGGCCTCAGGGCGAGCCTCTGGGCCATCGGCGACCTCCTCGACCGGACCCGCGCCCAGAAGAAGCTCGGCGACCGCCCGATCTACTCGCGGATCGTCTTCGTCGACGCCGAGGGGAGGACCCTCGTCGACAGCGGCGGCCCGCCTGCTGGAGCCCCGGTGGACCTCCGCGGCCTCGTGCCCTCCGATCACGGTCACGCGTTCGCCTGCGACCGGAGCGGCGCCGCCCCCCAGGTCGTCGCCTCCCTCCCCTACGAGTTCAAGGGGAGGAATGCCGGCCGGCTGCTCGCATGGATTCCCGTCTCCCCCTTCTTCTCGCACTTCGTGGGCCACCGGGAAGGGGCCCCGGTCACGATGACGCACGGTCCGGACTACGTCTTCATCCCGCCGGGCGCCCGCGAGGAGATCCCGGAGGCGCTCCGCCAGGCCCCCCCGGCGGCTCTCCCCGGGGAGCCGACCCTCGTCAAGGACCCGGAGAACGCGGGCTGGCGGTTCCTGGCCGTCCGGGCTCCCGTCGGCGCCACGCCGTTCGCCCTTGTCGCCTTCCTTCCGGCGGGCCCTCAGTACGACCTGACCTCTCCGCTGGCGGTCCTCCTGGCCACCGCAGGGATGGCCGTCGTCATCCTCGCGGGGATGTTCGCCGTCATCCGCCTGGACACGCGGAATACGATCCTCGCGGCCCGCCTCGAGGAGACCTCGCTGCGCGAGCGCGCGGTGGACGAGAAGAACCGCGAGCTGCAGCACGAGATCGCCGACCGGCGCCTCGCCCAGCAACGGCTCGCGCTCTTCCGCGAGATCTTCCTCGAGTCGAACGAGGCCGTGGCCGTCTTCTCGCCGGACGGCGCCTTCCAGGAGCAGAACGCCGAGTACGGCCGGCTGACCGAATATTCCTTCGCCGACACCGCCGGGAGGGGGATCGACCTGGTCGTGGGGGCCGAGACGGCCGGGCAGATCCTGGAGGCCCTCCGGCGGGACGGCCGGTTCTTCCTCGAACGCCCCTGCACCACCCGGTCGGGAACCGTCCTGAGCCTGGAGCTCTCGGGCTTCGCGCTCAGGACCGACACGGGAGAGATCTCCACCTTCGTCTGCCAGAAGAGGGACATCACGCTCCGGAAGAAGGTGGAGCAGGAGATGCGCGACGCCCGCGAGGCCGCCGAGGGGGCGAGCCGCGCCAAGAGCGAGTTCCTCGCGAACATGAGCCACGAGATCCGCACGCCGATGAACGGGATCCTCGGGATGACGGAGCTCGCCCTCGACACGGAGCTGACCGTCGAGCAGCGGGACTACCTCCAGGCGGTCAAGCTCTCGGCCGAGAACCTGCTGGACGTCATCAACGACGTCCTGGACTTCTCGAAGGTCGAAGCGGGCAAGACCGAGGTGGAGCACGTCCCGTTCTCGCTCCGGAATACGGTCGGGCAGACCCTCAAGGTCCTCGGGTCGAGGGCGTTCCAGAAGGGGCTGGAGCTGAGCTACGACATCGGCGGGAAGGTTCCCGAGCAAGTCGCGGGGGACCCTGGAAAGCTCCGGCAGGTCCTGATCAACCTCGTCGGAAACGCGGTGAAGTTCACCTCGAAGGGCGAGGTCAGCGTCGCCGTGACCGTCGAGGAGGAGAGGGACGGGCAGGCGCTCCTCACCTTCTCGGTCTCCGACACGGGCATCGGCATCCCGCTGGGGAAGCAGGAGAGCATCTTCGAGCCGTTCACCCAGGCCGACGGGTCCACGACCCGTCAGTACGGCGGGACCGGCCTCGGGCTCACCATCTCGCAGCGAATGGTCGCGCTGATGGGCGGACGGATCACCGTCGAGAGCACCGTCGGGAAAGGGAGCACCTTCCGCTTCACGATCCCCTTCGGAGCGGTCTCCCCGGTCCCCGAAGGGAACGAGGTCTCCCGGCTCGCCCTGGAGGGGAAGAGCGTCCTCGTCGTGGACGACAACAGCATCAACCGGAGCCTCCTGCGGCACCTCCTCCGCAAGTGGCGCATGCGTAGTGTCGAGGCCGACAACGCCCGCGTCGCCCTCGCCTGGGTGCTCAACGCCCGGGAGAAGGGCGAGCGCTTCGACCTCCTCCTGATCGACGTCCACATGCCCGGAACGGACGGGTGGGCGCTCGCGGCGAGGATCCGGGAGCTCGGACCGCCCGGGGAATTCCCGATCATCATGATGCCGAGCTCCGTCTCGAGGGGCGACGCCGACCGGTGCCGGGACCTCCGGATCGACGGCTACCTGGCCAAGCCCGTCGTCCAGGACGAGCTGGAGACGGCCATGGCGTCCGTTCTCGGCGGCCAGGCTCCGCCCTCCGACTACGCCAGAGTCGTCTCGAAGGAGCTGGGCACTAGCGGGGGACGGAGGCTCTCGATCCTGCTCGCCGAGGACGTCGAGGTGAACCAGAGGGTCGTCGCCAGGATCCTCGAGCGCCACGGGCACCGGGTCGTCATCGCCGCGAACGGACGGAAGGCCGTCGAGCTCTGGCAGACGGACAGGGTCGACCTGGTCTTCATGGACATCCAGATGCCCGAGATGGACGGGTACCAGGCGACCGCGGCGATCCGGGCGCGGGAGACCGGCGGGCGGCACATCCCCATCATCGCGATGACCGCCTACGCGATGGCCGGCGACGCCGAGAAGTGCCTTGCGGCCGGGATGGACGCCTACATCTCGAAGCCGGTCAATGCCGAGAAGATCGTGGCCACCATCGAGGAGGTCCTGCGGAGGACCCAGACCCTCCGCGGGCCGTCGGGGAACTCGGGTCCCCTCGACCTGCGGCCGCCGCTGGACTGGCCCGGCCTCCTCGCGATGCTGGACGACGATCGCCCGTTCGCCGAGGGCCTGCTCTCGACGTTCCTCGAGCACCTCCCCGGCCAGCGGGCCCGCCTCGCGGGGGCGATGGAGAGAGCCGACGCGGCCGCCGCCACGGCCGCCGCGCACGCCCTGAAGGGTTCTCTCCAGGCGATCCAGGCGAAGCCGGCCGCCGAGGCCGCTCAGGCCCTCGAGACGATGGGGCGGGACGGAAACGTCGGCTCGGCCACCCGCCTCTGGGAGCACCTCGACCGCCAGACCGCCGAGGTCGAGGCCGAGATCCGGGGGATCCTGAGTCCGTCCCGGCCGCCTTGACTGGCCGTTCTGTTGGCCCACAATGCGGCTTCGATGAACGACACCGAGCTCGAGGAGCTGCTTCTTGACCTCGAGTCCGATCGAGTCGAGCGAAAGTCGGCGCTTTCCGACCCGGACAAGGTCCGGGAAGCCATCTGTGCGTACGCGAACGACATGCCCGGGCACGCCCGGCCGGGCGTCGTCTTCGTCGGCGTGGACGACCATGGCCAGCCGACGGGGCTTCCCGTGACGGACGACCTCCTCCTGAAGCTCTCCCACATGAGGGACGACGGTTCGATCGTCCCGATCCCGTCTGTCTCAGTCGAGAAGCGCAACCTGATGGGGAGGGACGTGGCGGTGGTCGTGGTCCAGCCCTCCCTCGCGCCGCCCATCCGATTCCGCGGGAGGAGCTGGATCCGGGTCGGGCCCCGGCGGGCCCTTGCGACCCCGGAAGAGGAACGGCGCCTCTCCGAGCGCCGCCGAGGCAGGGACCTCCCCTTCGAGCTTCAGGCCGTCCCGGAAGCCTCCCTGTCCGATCTGGACCTCGACTTCTTCCGGCAGAGTTACCTGCCCGGGGCCGTGGCCCCCGAGGTCCTCGCCGAGAATCAGCGGACGCTCGAGGATCAGCTTCGCGCCTTGCGATTCCTCACTCCGGCAGGCGAGCCTACCGTTCTCGGGATCCTCGTCCTGGGGCGCGACCCACGCCGTTACCTCGCTTGCGCCTACGTCCAGTTCGTCCGTTTCGACGGCAAGCTGCTCACGGACCCAGTGAGGGACCAGAAGGAGATCGACGGCCCCGTCTCGGAGCTGCTCTTGCGTCTGGAAGAGGTGCTTAGCGCGAACAACTCGGTCGGAGCGTCCTTCACCTCGGGTTCGGTGGAGGTGAGGACTCCGGAATACCCGATCCCCGCGCTGCAGCAACTCACGAGAAACGCGGTCCTTCACCGGATGTACGAGGGGACGAACAGCCCGGTCCGCGTCTACTGGTTCGAGGACCGGATCGAGATCCAGAGCCCGGGAGGACCCTACGGCCTCGTCTCCCTCGCCACGTTCGGCAACCCCGGCGTGACCGACTACCGGAATCCCCACCTCGCCGAGGCGCTCCGGGTCCTCGGCTTCGTCCAGCGGTTCGGCGTCGGGATCCAGATCGCCCGCGCCGAGCTGGAGAGGAACGGGAATCCTCCGCTCGCATTCGCCGTCGAGCCGACCCACGTCCTCGCGAAGGTCCGGAGACGAACGTGAGCGTCCCGGTCGTCGCCTTCTTCAATAACAAGGGGGGCGTGGGGAAGACCTCCCTCGTCTACCACCTCGCCTGGATGTTTTCCGACCGGGGGAAGCGGGTCCTGGCGGCCGATCTCGACCCGCAGGCGAACCTGACGGCGGCCTTCCTCGACGAGAACGACCTCGAACGGCTCTGGAACGGCGACGAGGGGCGTGCGACGGTCTATGGCGCCATCGAGCCCCTTCTCCGAGGGGTGGGGGACGTGGCGTCGGCTCCCCCGCTCGAGGAGATCTCGGAGAAGCTCTTCCTGCTGCCCGGCGACCTCGCCCTGGCGAGGTTCGAGGACGAACTCTCTCAGCAGTGGCCCCACTGCAACGACGGCAAGGAGCGGGCCTTTCGGGTCATCTCCGCCTTCTGGCGGCTGGTCCAGATGGGGGCCAGGACGTCGGACGCATCGCTCGTCCTCCTCGATCTGGGCCCGAACCTCGGCGCCATCAACCGCGCCGCCCTCGTCGCGGCGGACTTCCTCGTGATTCCGCTCTCGCCCGACCTTTTCTCCTTGCAGGGACTACGGAACCTGGGACCGACCCTTCGGAAGTGGCGTTCCGAATGGCAGGAGCGGCTCCCGAAGAACCCCGAACCGTCGCTCGATCTTCCGGCGGGGCTCATCGAGCCGCTCGGTTACGTCGTCATGCAGCACGCCATCCGCCTCGACCGGCCAGCCAAGGCGTACGACCGCTGGGTGAAACGGATTCCCATCGAGTACGCGTCGAGCGTCGTCCAGGGGAGACCGCCGGAGACCCGGGAGGATCCGGGCTGCATCGGAATGGTCCGGCACTACCGAAGCCTCGTGCCGATGGCCCAGGAGGCCCGGAAGCCGATGTTCCACCTGACCCCTGCGGACGGGGCGATCGGCTCCCATGCGGACGCGGTGCTCGACTCCCGCAGGACCTTCGAGGATCTCGCAACGAAGATCGAGCAGCGGGTCACCGAGAGACTGCTGGCCCGAGCCGGGTAAGGCCCGCCCCCACTCCTCTTCCTCGACCGAGACCCGCTTCTCGGAGGTTCGAGCGGTCCAGGATCCGCTTCCGTCCTCCTCGATCCGCTCGATCGCCGCCTCGAGCGGCTTCGGCCTCAGGGGGGGGCCGTGACGATCGTGACCGCCGCGGGACCGGGACCGCGGCCCGGAAGCCGCTGATTCCACCCGCCGGGACGTCGTCTCCTCTACCGGCACCCTGAACGACGGCGTGACTCTGGCATCTCGCGCAACTAGAATGGTTGCGAGGGTTGCACCATGACCGTGACGGTTTCCACCATCGACGTGAGACAACGAATCGGGGACCTGCTGAACCGCATCGCGCTTCGAAACGACGAGTTCGTCATCGAGCGCAAGGGGAAGCCGGTGGCCGCTCTGGTCGCGGCCGGGCGGCTCGAGCAGATGCGCCGCTTCGCGAAGCGGCAAGCCCTCGGATTCCTCGAAGAGCAGTCGGGGGGGCTGCTGGACGAGGAGAAGGCGCTGGACCTCGCCCTCGAGGCTCAGCGCTGGGCGCGGAAGCGGACGAAGAGCCCCAGGCGCCGGGCCCGCTGAGCCGTGCTACGAGCCGTCCTCGACGCGAACGTCTACGTCAGTGCCGCGCTCCATCCCGGCGGCCCTCCGGGGCAGATCGTCGAGAGATTCCTCCGGCAGGCAGCCTTCCGGATCGTCCTCTCCCCTGCCATCGCCGAGGAGGTCCTCCGCGCGCTGGCGTACCCCAAGGTGAAGAGGCTGATTCAGAGCGCCACTCCAGCTGCGATCTGGCTCGAGGACATCGCCCTCCTGGCCGACCTCACAGCAGGAACGCTCGTGCTGCCTCGCCTCTGTGCCGACCCGGACGACGACAAGTACGTCGCGGCGGCAATCGAGGGGAACGCCCCCTTCGTCGTCACCGGCGACAAGGAGCTCCTCTCGGTCGCAGAACACGACGGAGTCCAGATCGTGACCCCAAGAGCCTTCCTGGGTCTGCTCGACCTCT
>CAIMWE010000150.1 GCA_903845115.1 uncultured Acidobacteriota bacterium
GGAGCCCGGCGCCTCCGCATCCTCACCCCAGTCCAAGGAGTTCGTATTATCCCTTCGAGGAGACGGGTGTCAACGCAACGACCAGTGCCGCGCCGCTATCTGGTGGTTCCCTTCGGCTGCAAGGTGAGCCGCGTCGAGGCCCGCGCGATTGCCCGTGGGCTGGAGCACCGCGGGGCGACGCCGGCGAGCGAGACCGGGTCGGCGGACCTGGTCGTGGTTCACGGCTGCGCCGTCACTTCGCATGCCGAAAGAGATGCCCGGAGAGGGATCCGCCGGCTGCGCCGTCTCCACCCGGACGCCGAGATCGTCGTCACGGGGTGCCTGGCCCGGCACTCGGGCGAGAGCCTCGCGAGGATGCCGGAAGTGGACGCCGTCCGGCCCGACGAGGGGACCGGGTTCGCCCTCGACGCTCCGGAGGTCGAGCCAGGGAGGACGAGGGCGTTCCTGAAGGTCCAGGACGGGTGCGAGCGGCGGTGCGCCTACTGCATCCTCCCCGCCATCCGAGGACCCGAGCGAAGCGCCCTCCAGGGGGAGGTCCTCGACGCGATCCGGCGGCTGGACCTCCTCGGGATCCCCGAGGTCGTTCTGACCGGCATCCACCTCGCCGCGTACGGGAGCCGCGGGGGAGGGCTCGTCGAGCTCCTGGCCGCTCTCGAGACGGCGCCGCCCTCGTGTCGCGTCCGGCTCTCCTCCCTCGAGCCGATGGAGGCAGGCGAGGAGCTCGTCGATCTCGTCGCGTCCTCGACGGTCGTCGCCCCCCATCTCCACCTCCCCCTCCAGTCCGGCTCCGACGCGGTCCTGCGGAAGATGCGGCGCGGAATGACCCGTGCGCGCTTCGAGGCCCTCGTGCGCCGGGCGGCGAGCCGGAACGCCCGCCTCCACCTGGCGACCGACCTGATCGCCGGCTTCCCCGGCGAGACGGAAGGGGATTTCTCCGAGACGCTGGAGTTCGTCGCCTCCCTCCCGATCGCCTCGATCCACGTCTTCCCGTTCTCGCCTCGCCCGGGGACCGAGGCCGAGGCGCTTCAGCGGGCCAGGCCGGTCGATCCGAAGGTCGCCCGCGAGCGGGCGGCGGCTCTTCGCCGCCTGGGGAAGGAGAAGCTCCGGGACTTCACCTCCCGGTCGGCCCGGACGACCGCCGACGTGGTCGCCCTTCGGGGCCAGGTGGGTCTGACCGACCACTACCTGGAAGTCGACCTCCCCTCGGGGGCCGGCGGGCCGCGGCCGGGGAGCCGGTTCCGGGCCCTCCTGGAGGACGGCGGGCCGTCCGGGCGACTCCGCGCCCTCCCCCTTTCTCTTCCCTCCCGGACCGACCGGACGGCCTGCTAGACTCCGCCTCCCAGGCCCGCCCAGCAAGGGAGGGCCGACCTCGAGGTGGCAGATGTCCGGTCACAGTAAATGGAGCACGATCAAGCACAAGAAGGGTGCCGCTGACGCCAAGCGCGGCCGTCTCTTCACGAAGCTGATCAAGGAAATCACGATGTCCGCGAAGGTCGGGGGCGGGAGCATCGAGTCGAACCCGCGCCTGCGCAGCGCAGTCCAGGCCGCGAAGAAGGCCTCGATGCCGTCGGACAACATCGACAAGGCCATCAAGAGGGGGACGGGCGAGCTGGAGGGCGTCACCTACGAAGAGGTGACGTACGAGGGCTACGGCCCCGGCGGCGCCGCGATCCTGATCGACGCGATGACCGACAACAAGAACCGGACGACCGCCGAGGTTCGCCACCTCCTGACGAAGTACGGCGGAAACATGGCCGCCGCGGGCGCGGTCGCCTTCCAGTTCTCGAAGAAGGGTTACATCGCGGTGGAGCGGAGCGCCGCGAACGAGGACGCCCTGATGGA
>CAIMWE010000151.1 GCA_903845115.1 uncultured Acidobacteriota bacterium
AGGAGGGAGGTCCGGCCGACCCCGGCGATGACCGACTCGTCGGCGAAGAAGTCCCCCTTCGGGCCGGCGCTCCAGAACGACCACATCTCGTTGGAGAAGTTCCCGACGACGAGCGACACGCCGCCGTCGTTCTTCGTGTCGCCGAACGCTGCGCCCATCGCGCCGTGCGCCCGGCCGTCCTCCCCGACCGCCACGCCCGTCTCGATGGCGATGTCGGTGAACATGGGGATCCCGTCGACGGTCCTCACGTTCCGGAACAGGTTGTTCGGCGAGGTGTCGTTGGCGACCAGGAGGTCGGGACGCCCGTCGCCGTCGATGTCCCGGACCGCCACGCCGAGCGCCTTCCCCTGCGGGTTCCAGACTCCCGCCGCCTTCGTCACGTCCCGGAACTTCCCGCCGCCGAGCCCCTTGAAGAGGCTCGACGAGACGCCTGGGTACCGTTCGGGGGTGCAGTAGGCCTTGTTCTTCCCGTCCAGCGTGCAGAAGAGGTCGGTCTTCTCGGTCCAGTCGACGTAGCGCGCGACGAAGAGGTCGAGGATCCCGTCGCCGTCGAAGTCGGCCAGGGCGGCCGAGGTGGCCCAGCCGGTCGCCTCCACCCCGGAGCCCTTCGTGACGTCGCGGAAATGCCCTTTCCCGTCGTTCAGGAAGACCCGGTTCCCGTTCAGGCCGGAGACGAAGAGGTCGGGGGACCCGTCGTCGTTCAGGTCGCCGACGGCGACCCCCATCCCGTAGACCGGCACGGCCAGCCCGGCCTCCTTCGTCGCGTCGACGAACCGGATCGGGCCGCCCGGCTCCGTCACGTTCCGGTAGAAGGCGAGCGTCGGCTGTCCCTTCGCCCCTCGCGGGTCGCCGCTCCAGTACCGGCCGTTCACGAAGAGGAGGTCGACCCTCCCGTCCCCGTCCGCGTCGAAGGCCGCCACGCCCGACCCCATCGTCTCCGGCATCCACTTCTTCCCGGCGGCCCCGTTCTGGTGGACGAAGGCGACGCCCGACTCCTTCGTGACGTCGTCGAAGCGGATCGTCGAGGCGACCGGCGTCGGCTCGGGGGCCGGCGTCGGCGAGACCACGGCGGTCTTTCCCTTGTCGCAGGAGGCGAGGAAGAGCAGGGCGAGCACCGGAAAGAGAACGCGTCTCATGGAGACTCCTCGGGGAGAAGTGAAACGGCTCGCCGGGAGGCCGCCGCCAGGGGCCGCCGGACCGGGAGGGTCACAGCTTCAGGACGAACGTGAGGATGACCGTCGAGTCGGACCGGAGCGCGTCCCCCGTCGGCATGTTCTTGTAGTCGAGGATGTACGTCACCTTCAGCTCGCTGCGCCGCGAGACCGACGTGGCGATGCCGGCCTCGAAGTGGACGTCGTAGTCGGTCGTGTCGGGCAGCTTCCAGAGGATGCCGAACTTCTCGTTGAACGAGGTGCCGGGCCCGAGCTGGTAAGAGAACGACTGGCCCAGCGCCGCCGCGAGGCTCGAGCGCGGGGCGTCGTCCGGGTTCTTCTCGAACGCGCCGCCGAACCCGGCGTCGGCCGAGAGGGTGATCTCCTTCGTCTTGACGAACCGGTAGCCCCCGCCGACCAGCGGGGTGACCAGGTAGGTGACGTTCTTGAAAACGTCGCGCAGGTAAGCCACCTCGCCGAAGGCGTAGACCTTCTCCGTGATCCCCGCCTCGTACCGCCCCACCGCCTGGTTCTTGTCCACGGTGCTCGTCCCGTCGTTGCTCTGGTAGATCCAGAACGCGGTCACGGCGAGGAGGCTCTTCTCGCTGAAGAGGTACTTCGCGTCGAACGCGACGTTCACGCCGGTCGTCGAGGAGTTTCCCCCCGTGAAGGCGAGCCCCGCGCCGAGGCTGCCGGTCCAGACCTGCGGAGAGTCCTTCTTCTCCTCCGCCAGCGCCGGCAGCACGGAGAGAATCAGGGCCATCGCGAACGGGCGGACGAGCGGTCTCATTCCCTACCTCTCTTCGACGGGTTCGCGGGTCCTCCGCGCGATCCGATCCCCGCCTTTCCTGGACCTGGCCGGATTTTATAGGACGCAACCCCGAGGCAGCGCCACGCCCCGCCTCGGGGCTCTTCAGCCCTTCCCCGGCGGCCGCGTCCCTCCTCCCAGCTCCTTCCGGGCGGCCTCCAGCTCCTTCAGCTTCTCCGGCCCGACCGTCGGATAGGCCAGGTTCATCCGCTGGAGGGCGTCCACGGTCGCCGCGGCCACGACGAGGCGCGTGAACCACTTGTTGTCGGCCGGCACGACGTACCAGGGGGAATGGGGTGTCGCCGTCGCGCGGATCATCTCCTCGTACGCCTTCATGTACTCGTCCCAGTGTTTCCGCTCCTCGGCGTCGGCCAGCGAGAACTTCCAGTTCTTGTCCGGGTCGTCGAGCCGGGCCAGGAACCGCCTCTTCTGCTCGGCGTGGGAGACGTTCAGGAAGAACTTCCGGATCTTGACCCCGTTCCGGTGGAGATAGCGCTCGAAGTTCACGATGTCCTCGAAGCGCTCCTCCCAGATCTTCTTCGTCACGAGCGACGACGGCAGGTGCTGCTTGGCGAGGATCTCGGGGTGGACCCGGACCACGAGGACCTCCTCGTAGTAGGACCGGTTGAAGATCCCGATGCGGCCCTTCTCCGGGACGCACTTCATGGTGCGCCAGAGGTAGTCGTGGTCCAGCTCCTCGGCCGAAGGCGACTTGAAGGAGTAGACCTGGCAGCCCTGCGGGTTGACGCCCGACATGACGTGCTTGATCGTCCCGTCCTTCCCCGCCGCGTCCATCGCCTGGAAGACGAGGAGGAGGGCATTCCGGTCGTCCGCGTAGAGCTTGTCCTGCTCGGCGGAGAGCTGCTCGATGCCAAGGGCGAGCAGCTCCTTCGCGCGGTCCTTCGACTTCAGCCCTCCCGTCGAGGCCGGGTCGAAGTCCTTCAGTCGGAACTTCGAGCCGTCTTCGATCCGGTAAGGGCCGATGAACCCATCCACGTCCTTCCGCGAGATCTTCATGCGTGTCGCTCCTTCATGGGTGTGCTGCTTCCGCGTCGTACTTTACGCCGTCAGCCCTTCTTCTCGCCTTTCGGATCCGGGACGTCCGCCGCCTTCTCCGGCGCCTTCGGCTTCGCGAACGGCCGGGGAGCGCCCTGCGGACGGTCGTCGGCCAGCATCTTCTCTCCCGCCACCGGCGTCCCCCTGTAGGCGTACCCCTTCGGCCCGATCTCGGAGATCCAGGCGGGGACCTCGGCCCTGGGGGGGAACGGGTCGTCGTGGACGTGGACCGGCTGCGACTCCCGGTTGGCGATCGGGTTCTTCTGGCGGAAGGCGACGGCGAGGGACCGGGCCTGCTCGTCGTCCTTGAAGTAGCGGTACCACTTCTCCTCGGCCGCGGCCTCCTGGGACCGGCCCAGCGCCTTCAGGCAGAGCATCGCGTTGTAGTGGGCCGTCAGGTCCTCCCCGTCGATGTCGAGGACGCGGTCGATGTAGGGGAGGGCCTCGGCGTACTTCCCGGCCACGTAGTTCAGGCGGGCGATCTGGTTCAGGACAGTCCGGTCCTTCGGGTACTTCTTCTCGACGAGGGCGAGGTCGGAGAAGGCGTCCTCGACCCGTCCTTCCTCCTTCGAAACGACCGCCCGGAAGAAGGCCGTCTTCGGCCAGCCTGGCTTCCTTTTCTCCGCCTCGGCGAGGGCCGCCTTCGCGGCCGGCAGGTCTCCCTCCTGCACCTTGGCCCGCGCCAGGTTGAGCGGGCCGTCCGGCTTGTCCTTCGCCATCTCCGCCACCTTCGCGAAGATGGCCGAGGCCCCCTTCAGGTCACCCTGCAGGAGGAGGCCGATCCCGTAGTCGTTGTAGCGGATCCAGCTCCTCTCGGGCCAGTCGGGGTTGCCCCGCCTGACGTCCTTCGCGAGGAAAGTGTCCGCGGCGGGGGCCACCGGCAGCGTGACGGAATCGGCCGTGATCGTGACGACGGGGAGCTTGAGGGCGTCGGGACCGCCGACGAAGATCGAGTAGTCGCGCGAAGCCTTCCGGTAGTTGACGGCGGCGGTCAGCGTCACGCTCCCTTTCGCGTCCTTCGGGACGGTGAACCGGTAGTGGACGACCCGGTCGGCCCCGGGGGGGATCTGGTTGTTGTAGAGCGGGACGTGGATCGTGTGGGGCTGGCGCCGGTCGACCCACTCGCCGTCGTGGCCGAGGACGAGCTGCCAGAGGCGGTCGGCCGCCGGGTCGAGACGCCCGGCCTCGTCGAGCGTCCCGGATTCCATCAGCTTCTTCCCCTCGTTCGCCGCCGAGAAGGCGACCCACGCCTCGTTCGAGTCGGAGGTCCCCTGAGTGAACGGGTGACCCAGCGTCCGCGTCCTCACGACGACCTCGACGTCGACCGCCTCGCCCGGCTTCAGCGCCGGCAGCTCCGGCCCGAGGGGGACGAGCTTGCCGCCCCGCCGGACCGCGAAGAGGTCGACCGACAGCGACTTCTCCAGGATCTTCCTGATGCCGGCCATCGCCTCGGGGTTCTTGCTCAGCGCCGCGAGGTGGGTCGCCGCGGCCGGGAACTGGTGGTCGTGGAGCTTCCCGTCCCGGGCCCCGAACTCGGTCGACTCGTAAGGCGGGAGGTGGCAGTCGCGGCAGGCCTTGGGCTGCGGCGGGTCGTAGAAGGAGCGGACGCCGAGGCCGGAGACTCCCGAGTCGTACCAGCTGTCGTAGTGGTTCTGGCCGCGCAGCCACCGGTAGTCGTTCAGCGGGGGGAGCAGCCCCACCTTGTGGCAGGTGGCGCAGAACTCCGGGGTCTTCATGAAGTCCTTCAGGAACGTCTGCCGGTGCAGCGACGGCTCCATCCGGATCAGGAGCTTGTTGACCTCCATCAGCCACGGGCTCTTCGTGAAGGTGAACGGGTACTGCTTCGCCTCCTCGATCACGTACCCGCCGTTCCCCCGCCTGTCCTTCAGCTCGACGATGGAGTGGCACGCCATGCAGGAGAGGCTCTGCTGGGCTTCGGGCTGGTCGTAGGAGAAGTCCTTCAGCTTCGCCTTCCCCATCTGCCCGGTGAAGAGGACGACCGGGTCGTGGCACCCCGCGCACCACTTCGTTTTTTCCCGGCCGTGGGTGTCCGCCATCAGCTCGATCGACCGTCGGTAGAACGGGTTGTTGAACGAGGTGAATCGGTGCACGCCCATCTCGGCCCGCTTGAACGAGTCGGGGTGGCAGCCAACCTGGCCGCAGTACTTGCTGTCGGCCAGCTTCGCCCCGTCCATCAGGCCGCTATCCCACGTCTCGGCGGAGGAGAGGAAGAACTGCGTGTCGCCGTTCCTGTTCACGATCCGCTTCGGCGGCTTCTCGAGCTTCTGGGCGATCCCCATCAGGACCAGGAACCCGGCCACCGCCCCGCCCCACTGGATGAGGCGCCGGAAGTGGAGCTGGTGGACCGCCGCCCGCCGGTGGAGGATGAAGGCGGCGAGGGCGACCGGGATCGAGAAGACGTGGATCAGGTAGACGGGCCGGTTGTCGAGGGTCGCCCCCTTCAGGGCCATTACCACTCCCGTGACGGCGCAGGCCAGGGCGAGCGCCGCGATCGTCAGCCCCGCGGCCTTGGCCCGCCTGTTCCGGATCCCCATCATCCGCGGCGCGTGCGTCGCCGCGAAGAGCGCGAACGGCAGGATCACGACGAGCCCGGCCACGAGGTGGACCACGAGCATCGTCATGTAGAAGGACGAGTTCCGCGTGAAGGCGAGGAGGTAGATCGCGTTCGCCGCCAGGAGGCCGAGGAGCGGGATGACGACGAACGAGTAGACGCGCCTCTGCCAGGGGAGGAGGACGCCGCGGGCGCGGGCATCGGGGGCGGCGGGGCGGGCTTCACTCATGCAACGTCTCCGATATCGAGAAACTGTATCAAAAAGACCCCGCCCGGGACACCCGGCGGCGCCTCACGCCTCTCCCAGCAGCCGGCCCACCTCGCGGAGGCTCCGGACCTCGGGAACGGGCCCGGGGGCCGGGATGGCCGACGGGTTGAAGAGGATCGCCTCCCACCCGGCGGCCCGGGCGCCCGCGACGTCGTGCGGGTAGGAGTCGCCGACGTAGACGCGGCGCCCTCCTTCCCCGGCTCCCGCGAGACGCGCGGCGTCGACGGCCGCGTCGAAGATCCGGCGGTCGGGCTTCATCGCGCCGACCTCTTCCGAGAGGACCACCGCCCTTGCCCACCGGTCGAGGCGGAACCGCGCGATCTTCCCCCTCTGCTGCTCGACGAAGCCGTTCGAGAGGAGACCCACGAACCCGAGGCCGGAGGCCGCCTCCAGCGCCTCCTCGGCGCCGTCGTTCAGCGTCCAGTGCTCGCGGTAGCGGGAGAGGTAGAAGTCCCCCACCTCGTCCGCCCGGGCCGGGTCGCGCGCGAGCGCCACGAGCGGATCGCGAAAGCGGCGGTGCTGGAGCACCTGCCGCGTGATCTCGCCGCGGCCGTAGGCGTCCCAGAGGGGGCGGTTCCTGGCCCGGTACGTCGCCAGCCACTCGTCGAAGGAGAGGCCCGCCAGGAGACCGGAGCACCGCTCGAACGTCTCCCGCTGTGCGGCCTCCTCGGCGGACCGATGGTCCACGAGCGTGTCGTCGAGGTCGAAGAAGAGGAGCGGTCTCGCGGCGGGGTCCGTCATCGCCGGATCATCGCCCAACCCGGGCGCCTCTTCCCGACTCCAGGTCAGCGGGGCCTTTTCAGCCCTTCTTTCCGTCCTTCTCGGCGACGGTGCCCGTCAACGAGGCGTTCTTCGTCCCTTTGCCTCGGAGCTCTTCCAGGAGAACGAAGGATGCGGCTAATCCCGCCACCATCTCCGCCCCCCATTTCCAGTAGACGAGCTTCCTGCTCCGATCGACCGCATGGAACGCTGTTACCAGCTCGTCGACGATTCCCATCGGGAGTTTCCTGGGCCGGTGCATGATGCCATCCTCCGCGTCCTAGTGACACCCGGACTCACTATCCAACGGCGCCCGCCGGAACCTGGCCCGGAACTCCACCCGTCGATCGGCGAGGCCGGCTCCCGTTCACAGGAGCCCCTGCTCCTCCGCGTAGCTCACCAGCTCCACGCGGCTCGTCAGGCCGAGCTTTCCCAGGAGGTTCGCCCGGTGCCCCTCCACCGTCCGGATCGAGATCCCGGCCGTCTCGGCGATCTGCCGGTTCGTGTTCCCCTTCGCGAGGAGGCGGAGAACCTCGATCTCGCGGCGCGTGAGCGGCTCCGCGGACGGGTCGCCGGCCGGCGGGGAGGGCCTGGCCCGGTGGAGGAGTGCCCGGGTCATTGCCGGGTGGACGTAGAGGTCCCCGCGGTGCGCGGCGTGGACCGCCGCCAGGATCTCGCCGTCGTCCGCCCGCTTGACGACGTAGCCGGACGCCCCGGCGCTGATGGCCTCGTGGAGGAGGCTCTCGTCCTCGTGCATCGTGAGGAAGAGGACCGCGGTCTTCGGGAGCTTCTCCCTCAGCTTCCGGGCCGCCTCGAGCCCTCCCTCCTCGGGCATGCTGATGTCGAGCAGGACGACGTCGGGCAGCAGCCTCTCGGCCTGCCGGACGGCCTCCCGGCCGTCGCCGGCCTCCCCCACCACCTCGATCTCGGGATCGGCGCCCAAGAGGGCCCGGAGGCCCTTCCGGATGACGAGATGGTCATCGACGATCAGGATTCGGATCGGCACACGGCACCTCCACGACGACGGTCGTTCCGGCCCCGGGAGCGCTCTCGACCACGAACGTCCCTCCCAGGGTCTCGGCCCGTTCCTTCATTCCGATCAGACCCAGATGGGTCGTCCCCCCCGATTCCGCCGGGTCGAAGCCGACCCCGTCGTCCTCGATCAGGACAGAGACGAACTCCCCCTTCCGCTCCGCGAGCACGTCGACCGATGTCGCCCGGGCGTGCCGGACGACGTTGGTCATCGCCTCCTGGACGACCCGGTAGAGCGTGGCCTCCACCATCGGCGGCATCCGGTCACCGTCCAATCCGCGCGCCCGGAAGCGGACCGTCAGCCCCGTCTTTCGCTCCACGCCCGCGAGGTGCTGGCGGAGCGCCGCCTCCAGGCCGAGGTGGTCCAGGCTCGCGGGGCGCAGGTTGGCCGCCATCCGGTGGAGGTTCTCGAGGACCTCCTGGACGGTCCGTTCCAGCTCGTGGATCTGCCCCGCCGGTCCCTCGCCGCTCGCGCCTCGCTCCAGCAGCCGGAGGCTGTAGAGGAGACCTGTCAGGGATTGCCCCGTCTCGTCGTGGAGCTCGCGGGCGATGGCCCGCCGCTCCTCCTCCTGCACCTCCACCAGGCGCCGCGACAGGGTCTGCGACCGCTCCTGGGTCGTCCGGATCTCGTCGAACAGGAGGGCGTTCTCGATGGCGACGGACGCCTGCGCCGAGAGGTCCGTCCCCTGCCCGGCGCCGCCGCCGAAGGCGGGAGCGTAGTCGAGCGTCAGGATCGCGTCGGCCGCGCCCCGATTCGTCAGCGTCAGCTCCGTCGTGTACAGGGCGTCCGCGGCCCCGGCGCTGCTCAGGACGATCGGGACGAAGAGCGACTCGTCGAGAGGGGTCACCGTCATCACGTCGGCCATGAAGACCGGTCCGTGGTCGTGGCAGGAGGGAGGGGTCTCGTAGTGGACGACGACGGCGTTGAAGCCCTTCGCTGCGCCAAGGGTCGCCGTCCCGGTCGGCCAGGTCCCCGGCACGGGGGCTGTCGTCGTGCTCGTGGCGGCGAAGGCGCCGTCCAGGTACCCGGTCACACGCATCGTGGCCGACGTGTCGCAGCCGAACTCCTCGGGAGCGGTGAGGATCGAGAAGCTCGTCACCTTCCGCGAGAAGTCGACCCGGAGGTCGGACGCCGTGAGGGCGTTGGGATAGAGGCAGAGGCCGGAGAAGCCGGCCGGCGTGAAGCCGAGGACGTCGGCGCGCTGGATCGAGAAGCCCGCGCCGGTGGCGGTGAGCCGCGCCGTGATCCCGCCTGCCGTCAGCTCCAGGGGTAGTCCGGCCCCCGGGGAGGCGGCATCGAAGTCGAAGAGGACCCCCTGTGCCGCCGCCCGGCCCGCGAGAAGGGCGAGGCACGAGAGCACGAGCGGCCAAGTCAGGCGATGCCGCTCACCGCCCGCTCTTCCTCTCTCGCGCTCCATGCACCACCTCCTCCTCAGGCTCCGGCGCCGGCATCGCCCGACCGCGAATCCGTCGTTTCACGGGCGAGAATCGCGCCCGGCCCGCTCCGGCGTAAGGGGAGAAAGCACGCCCTGGGCAGGCGGAGGATCCCCGTAGCTCTCCCGGGGAAGTCCCGTCTGGGGACCCGTGGGAACTACCCGGAAGCGAGAGGGTCGCTTCGTTCAGCGAGCGGTCGAATTCCGGGGGAAGGCCCTACCGCCGTTCCCGGAAGATCCAGCCCGGATCGCCAGCCACCTCGTCGACCGTGTTCGGTCGCGTGCTATCCTGACCGGCCTCTGTTCAAGTCGCCAAGTCCCGATTTCCGAGTGCCTTGGGCGGGGAATTTGGCCAGGACCCAGGACGGCGTGATCGACGAGATGAAAAACGACCAGAGCCCCCGGAAGCCCTCCCTCGTGCTCGGCGCCGACCACGGGGGCTTCGAGCTGAAAGAGCAGCTCAAGTCGTGGCTCCGGGAGCGGGGCCACGCGATCCGCGACCTGGGAACCCACAGCCGGGAGCCGGTCGACTACCCGAAGATCGCCCACGAGGTGGCGGAGCTGGTCGCGTCGGGAGCGTGCCGGTTCGGGATCATGGTGGACGGCGCGGGGATCGGCTCGGCCATGACGGCGAACAAGGTCAAGGGAGTCCTCGCCGCCGCGTGCTACAGCGAGACGCTGGCGCGGAACGCCCGCGAGCACAACGACGCGAACGTCCTGACTCTCGGCGCCGGGCAGGGCGACCTGGAGACGGCGAAGCGGATCGTGGAGACGTTCCTGACGACCGAGTGCACCGTGGACCGGCACCAGCGCCGCGTGAAGATGATCCGGGACTACGAGAAGACGGGACGCGGCGACGTCCCCACACCGGCGGCCGGCGCCAGGACCGACCTCTCCCCGGACGACGTCGCGAGGATCGCCGAGAGGGTCCGCGAGCTCCTCCAGCAGGGGCCGTCCGCTCCCCCCGCGATCAGCGCCCTCCCGCCGGAGAAGCTGGTGAAGCTGATCGACCACACGATGCTGAAGCCCGACGCCACGGCCGAGGACATCGCCCAGCTCTGCCGGGAAGCGGCCGAGCACGGCTTCTACTCGGTCTGCGTCAACTCGACGTGGGTGACGAAAGCGAAGGCCCTCCTGCGCGGGACGAGCGTGAAGGTCTGCTGTGTCGTCGGCTTCCCGCTGGGCGCGCAGCCGCCGGAGATCAAGACGCTCGAGGCGCGCCGCGCCCTCCGGGAGGGGGCCCAGGAGATCGACATGGTGGTGAACATCGGCGCGCTGAAAGGGAAGGACGATCCTCTCGTCGCCCGGGACATCCGCGGGGTCGTGGAGGTCTGCATCGAGAGCCGCGCGGTGTCGAAGGTGATCCTGGAGACCGCGCTGCTGACAGACGAGGAGAAGGTCCGCGGCTGCCAGCTCTCGATGAAGGCGGGCGCGAACTTCGTGAAGACCTCCACCGGGTTCTCCAAGGGCGGCGCCACGGCCGAGGACGTCGCCCTGATGGCGAGGACCGTCGCCCCGAGGAAGCTGGGGGTGAAGGCCTCCGGCGGGATCCGGACGTACGCCGACGTGATCAGGATGGTGGAGGCGGGCGCGACGCGCGTCGGCTGCTCCGCCAGCGTGAAGATTCTGGAAGAGGCCGCGCAGATGGCCTCGGGGAAGGGGTGAGAGCGTGGCCGAGCTCCGCTGCTACGTGTTCATCGACAGCCTGCAGCCCCAGTTCGCCTCGTTCCTCGGGACGGTGGCGCAGGGGTTCCTCCCGGTGCCGGGGCAGGCGGCGCTCTTCGTCGAGGTGGCGCCGGGAATGGACATCATGCAGGTGACCGACGTGGCGCTGAAGGCGACCGACGTCAAGCCCGGCATGATGATCATCGAGCGGATGTACGGGATGCTCGAGGTCCACTCCGACTCGCAGGCCGACGTCCGGCAGGCCGGGAACGCGATCCTCGAGTCGCTGGGGCTCAAGGAAGAGGACCGGATCAAGCCGGAGATCACCTCCAGCCAGGTGATCCGCAACATCTCCGATTACCACACGCAGCTCATCAACCGGACGCGCCACGGCGACCTGATCGTCCCCGGCCAGACGCTCTACGTCCTGGAGGTGGCCCCGGCCGGGTACGCCGCCATCGCGGCGAACGAGGCGGAGAAGGCGGCGGACATCAACGTCCTGGAGGTGCGGGCCTTCGGGAGCTTCGGGCGCGTCTACCTCGGCGGCGAGGAGCGCGACATCGAGGTCGGGTACCGGGCGGCCGAGCAGGCGATCCACTCGATCGCCGGGCGGCCGGGCCGCGCGTAGGAACAGGTTCGAAAAAGGTCCGGGGCCGGCACGGCCCGGGGCGAAACGGGAGGATGACCCATGACGGAAGCCCTCGGCATGATCGAAACCAGGTCGTTTCCGGCGGTCGTCGAGGCCGCGGACGCGGCCGTCAAGGCCGCCAAGGTGGAGCTGGTCTCCTACGAGAAGACCGGCGGCGGGTACGTGACCGTCGTCGTCCGCGGCGACGTGGCGGCGGTGAAGGCGGCGTGCGACGCGGCGCAGGCGGCTGCGGGCAGGGTCGGTGACGTCGTCTCCGTCCACGTCATCGCGCGGCCGCACGCGAACGTCGATGCCGTCATGCCCCTCGGCCGGGCGCCCCAGCAGGGTCAGGCCCAGGGCAAGAAGGGCTGAAGCGAGGGGGGCCGGGCCCGCCCGGCCTCCACCGCAGGAAGAGGACGTCGATGCAGCTCGCGAGAGTCGTCGGATCGGTCGTCGCCACGCGCAAGGAGGCGAGCCTCCAGGGGCTGACGCTCCTGGTGGTGAAGCCTCTCGACGAGGAGGGGCGCGAGACCGGAAACGCGCTCGTGGCCGCCGACGCCGTCGGGGCCGGCCCGGACGAGGTCGTCCTGATCGCGGCCGGAAGCTCCGCCCGGCAGACCGGGACGACCGACAAGAGGCCGGTCGACGCCGTCGTCATGGCCATCGTCGACAGCTGGAACGTCGGCGACGCCGTGAAATACAAGAAGTGAGCGCCTCGAGAAACGCCGGGAGAACCGCCGGATGACGCGGCTGACCGACCGGGAGATCGAGGAAATCGCGCGGCAGATCGCCGCCGACATCGGACGGGGCGGGCCCTCCGGCTCCGCGGAGACGCCGACAGGACCCGGGAAGGCTCCGGCCCCCCCTCCCGGCGTCGACGCCGGCCTCGGCATCTTCGCGACCGTCGCCGAGGCGGTCCACGCCGCGGGAGTGGCCCAGCCCCGCTTCGTCGCCCTCCCGCTCGCCCACCGCGCGCGGATCCTGGAGGCGATGCGGCAGGCGATGCGGGACAACGCCGTGGCCCTCGCGAAGGCCGCGCACGAGGAGACCGGCCTCGGGCGCTTCGAGGACAAGGTGGTGAAGAACCGCCTCGTCATCGAGAAGACCCCGGGGCTCGAGGACCTCGCCCCCTCCGCCGTCACCGGCGACCACGGGCTAACGCTGACGGAGCCGGCCCCCTTCGGCGTCATCGGCGCCATCACCCCCTGCACCAACCCGACCTCCACCATCATCTGCAACTCGATCGGGATGGTCGCCGCCGGAAACACAGTGGTCTTCAACGTCCACCCGACCGCGCGGGCCTGCTCGATGCAGACGATCGCCCTCCTCAACAAGGCGATCCTCTCGGCCGGCGGCCCCCCGGGCGTGGTCACGGGCGTCGCACAGCCGACCATCGAATCGGCCCAGGAGCTGATGCGGACGAGGGGGGTTCGCCTCCTCGTCGTCACCGGGGGCGGCGCGGTGGTCAAGGCGGCCATGTCCAGCGGCAAGCGGGCGATCTGCGCCGGGCCGGGCAACCCGCCCGTCGTGGTGGACCCGACGGCCGACGTCGAGAAGGCGGCGCGGGACATCGTCCTGGGCGCCTCCACCGACAACAACATCATCTGCGTCGACGAGAAGGAGACGCTCGTCGTCGCCTCGGTCGCG
>CAIMWE010000152.1 GCA_903845115.1 uncultured Acidobacteriota bacterium
AGGCCGATCGCCGAGGTCTGGCCGACCGCCTCGTAGGTGAGGGTCCCCGAGCGGGAGACGACGCCGACCGAGCCCGGCTTGTGGATCCGGGCCGGCATGATGCCGATCTTCACCTTGGCGGACGGACGGATGACGCCGGGGCAGTTCGGGCCGATCAGCCGGACGCCGGGGAGCTTCGAGAGGAAGTCCCTCGCCTTGATCATGTCGTTCACCGGGATCCCCTCGGTGATCGCCACGACCAGCGCGATCCCCGCGGCGGCCGCTTCCATGATCCCGTCGGCGGCGGGTACCAGACGACCGACGTCCAGCAGATCCCGACCGGGACGATCGTCATCGACCTGGTCAACGGCAAGGAGAACAGGCTCGTCTGGAGGGGACCGCGAAGGACCAGATCTCGCGCGACAAGACCCCCGAGGAGAGAGCGGTCCGCGCCCAGGAGGCCGTCGGCAAGCTCTTCGAGGGATTCCCGCCGAAGAAGCCGGTCTGAGCTCGCGGCGGCCGGGTCCGCCTCCCTCCAGGACGAGGTCGCCGCCCACGTCGCCCACGCGCGGCGGGCGGTCACGACGGGGCCGCGCTGGCCTTCGGCGACCAGCTCGACCCCGACCCCCGGATCACTGCGTGAGGATGTTCGGGTAGAGCGTCTTCCAGAACGAGCAGTTGTGGGCCGCGCCGGAGTCGAAATAGCCGACCTTGCCCGGTTCGAGGTTCATGACCATGTCGTCGGCCGTGAACGGGGCCCATGCCGGCGAACCGGGCGCGCTCGGCTTGCCGGTCTTCGCGAAGCTCGTCCAGTACGCCATCATCTGCTCGGCCAGCTTCTGCGAAGCCGGGGCAAGGTCCGGACCGGCGATCTTCGTCGTGTTGTCGAAGTGGGGAAACTGGTACGGCAGTTCGGACGAATGGACTGCGCCCATCTCGAAGCCGGGATTCGTCGTGACTGGCGGCGCGTTGCGGTCGGCGAAGACGAACTGGTACACGGGAACGGACTTCCTGATCAGCTTGGACGTCTCGAGATAGATGCAGTGGTTGATCCCTACGTCGGACCTGAAATCGGACCAGACCGTGCCGAGGGCGGAGGGCGCCGAGGGATAGTCCTTCACCGGGTACTTGGCGGCGATGGCGCCGGCATTCTTGCCGTAGGTCTCCTTCAGGAGGTCGGAATAGTTGTCCTTGGTGATCTTCTGCCCTGCCTGGACGGCGTAGGCGACGTAGAGCCGGAGCTCGTCGCGAGTCCCCCCGGCGAGCATCGGCACGGGGACGAACTTCCCGGCAGGGATGGCCTGGGCGCCGGGCAGGGGAACGGTCTTCGTGCCGATGACGGGCATGTAGGTCACGATGCTCGAGCCCGCGACCGTCGACGCCGCATCGAGCAGATCCTTGACGGGCTTCTTGCGCAGGCACGAAAGGGCGGTTGCCTCGTCGCTGCAACCGACGAGGGTGGCCGCCTTCTTGCCGATCTTCTTGCCGTCCTCGAGGCTCGGCAGAGGCGTGAGGCAGCCGGCGCTCTGGACGATGGCCTTCTGGAACAGCCCCGTCGTCTCGTCCGGAGCCAGGATGTGCATGCAGACTCCCGCCGCGCCCGCCGACTCGCCGGCGATCGTGACATTGTCCGGATCTCCCCCGAACGCGGCGATGTTCGTCTTCACCCAGCGCAGGGCGGCGCGCTGGTCCTCGAGGCCGTACCCGCCGTTGTGATCCGCCCCGAACGCGGGGTGCGCCGTGAAGCCGAAGATGCCGAGCCGGTAATTCATCGAGACCACGATGACATCGCCGAACTTCGCCAGGGTATCGAGGGGGTACAGCGCGCTCGATCCCCCCACGAATGCGCCGCCGTGGAACCAGACGATGACCGCACGTTTCCGCTCCAGGTCCGATCGGTTCGCATAGGGCGCCGTGACGTTGAGGTGGAGGCAGTCCTCGGTATCGCTTGCCTCGGTAAGGCCGTATCGCGAGACCTGAGGGCAGGCGTTCTTGTATTTCGTGGCTTCCAGGATGTCGCTCCAGGCTGAAGCAGCCCTGGGCATCTCCCACCGCAATTCGCCCACCGGCGGCTGGGCGTAGGGAATCCCCTTGAATTCCCGCACACCGTTGCGAACGACGCCGCGCACCGCCCCCTTGTCGGTCATGACCACGGCAGGGTCGGGACCCGTTCCGGCAGCGTACAGGGGTTCGACTCCTCCGGACAGAATCACGGCGGCCCCTATGGCCCACACCGATGTGATAAAGAACTTCTTACCCATGGTGGTATCCCTCCCGATGGTACGTTGAGTTGCCTGACAGCGACGTTCTGCCACGATGATCCCGATCGGCCATGACCTGCTCCATCTCATGCCGTCGCGCATTCGGTGAAACCCTGCTTTCGTTCGACCCGGAGCATTCCCTCTTCTTCGCAAGACCGCGGCCAGGAACTCGAACGCTCCCGACGAGCGAATTCGCTGGATTGTGGAGTTCCGTCTGTAGCACTCTGATGGGGCTTTCCCGGATCGCGACACTCCCCTGAGATTTCCGGTCGAAAAGCAGATGCCGGTCGGTAGCTCATCTGGCGGATACAGGAGAGCCCCGGTCGTTCGACCCTGCTCTCGATTCCGAACCGTAAGTACGGCTACTTCCCGAGCACCTTCTTGAGCACCTCGCCCATCAGCGCCGGCGAGTCGGCCACGTGGACGCCGGCGGCCTTCAGCGCGGCCACCTTCTCCCCCGCCGTCCCCTTGCCTCCCGAGATGATCGCCCCGGCGTGCCCCATGCGGCGCCCGGGAGGGGCGGTCCGCCCGGCGATGAAGGAGACGACCGGCTTCTTCAGGTTCGCCTTGATCCACTCGGCGGCCTCTTCCTCCGGGCCCCCTCCGATTTCTGATCCCGCCGATCTCGCCGATCATGATGATCGA
>CAIMWE010000153.1 GCA_903845115.1 uncultured Acidobacteriota bacterium
GGCCGAGAAGCCGACCGCCAGGATCGAGATCGGGATGGCCGACTCGATCCCCTGCCCCAGCTTCAGCGCGATGTAGGTGCAGGCGGCCGAGAAGACGACCGCCCAGAGGATCCCCTGGACCACGGAGCGGACCGTCACCTCGGGCGCGTCGATGCCGGCGCCGATCACCGGCTCGTACGTCTCCCCCGGCTTCAGCTCGCGGAACGCGTTCTCGGGGAGGCGGACGTCACCCCGGTCCGCGGGGGGGGCCGGTTTCGGTTCGAGCATGCCGCGAGTGTAGACGGTGACGGCCAGACCTTCTCTCGCCCCCCGACGGCCCACGACCGCCCGCTCTTCAACGGCCCGCGCTGCCTGCCTCGTCCGAGGGAGGCGCGCCCTCCCTCAGCTCGATCCCGTTCGCGGTCCGGTAGGCCTCGGTCCCACCGCCGAGGGACGCGCTGGCGAGGGCGGAATAGGTTCTCAGGACCGTGAATCCGGAGTCCCACGGGGATCCGGTGACCTTGACCACGTAGGGGCCCTGGCGGAAGAAGTTCGGGTTTGGGTGGGCGGAGGCGAATGTCACGCCGAAGAGGGTGAGGCCGTACCGGCTTCGATTGAAGACCTGCACACCAGGCGATCCCTGCTCGTTCGGAGAGGTGAAGAAGACGAGATGGGCCCCGCGCGCCGGGACCTTCAGGCGTCCGTCGGGCGCGGCGGGGATCCGCTCGTCGGCCACGATCGACACCCCGGGGGCGTAGTAGGCCAACACCGGGAATGCGTTCTCGTAGACGATCTGGTCCAGGACGTAGGTCCGTTTCGGGACTTCGGAGGCCGGGATCAGGGCGCCCAGGTGGGCAAACTCGGAGAATCCGAGCTTCATGGAGGTGAGGTCGACCAGGCTGACGAACGCTCCCGTCAGGAGGACCGCCCCCGTCGCCAGGCGGCGGGACGGCGGCCGCAGCCAGGCCTCCGTCGCCTCCGCCGTCAGGACGGCGAGGAACGGAAGGAGGCCCAGCAGGTAGTAGCTGTGCTTGTGGACGAAGGCGTAGAAGAGCGCGAGCGACACGAGGGGAAGCACGACGTGGAGCCTCTCCCTCGACGGCCTCAGCACGGCGAAGGCGATCCCTGCGAGGAGGAGCAGCGAGACGAGCGGCGAGAGGGCCCAGAAGGCCTCGACGAAGAGGGCCTGGAGGTCCGCTCCGGTCGCGGGGAGATTCGTCGCCGTGAGGGCCCCCCGCCCGAACTGCGGCAGGAAGGACGTCGGGCTCGCGACGAGGTGGTATCCGTAGAAGAGCCCGGCGGGCGCCAAGGCGAGCGCCGCGGCAGCGGCGAGGCGGCCCGCCGGTCCGCGGGGCCGGCTCTCCGGGACCAGGAGCCAGCCGAGAACCCAGCCGGCCAGCGCGACGGCGGCGAAGAGCTTCGTCGCGAGCGCGAGTCCGACGAGGAGGCCCGCGACGGGCCACGGCCCCGGCCCCCCTTCGCGGCGGGGGTCGGCCAGGGCCAGGGCCGCGAGGACCAGGGCGAGGTAGAGGGAGTCGGTCTGTGCGTTGCGCCCCGTCATCACCGCGACGGGCGCGACCGCCACGACGGCCGCCGCCAGGAGGGCGGCCCCGGGTCCCGCCCGTCGCCTCGCCAGCAGCCAGGTGAGGACGACCAGGGACAGACTGGCCGCGACCGAGAGCAGCCTCCCCGCCAGGTGCGGAGGAGCGACGAGTCTGGACAGGAGGGCCACGAGGTAGGGATAGAGGGGCGGGTTCTCGAGGAACGTCGTCCCTTCCACCAGGGCCGGCCGCAGGAGATTCCCGAGCGACGAGTTCCGGGCGATGAGGAGGTAGTTCCCCTCGTTGTAGGCATGAAAACCTCCCACGTCGGACCCGATCTCGACGAGACGGAGGAAGCCGCCGACCGCGAGCACGCCCCACAGCGCCCTCGGGAAGTGGCCCACTCCAGACCTGCCGACCCGCGGGGTCGGCTCCGGCCGCCGGGAGCGCTGGCGTCTGGAAGTCATCGAATGGGCGATTCTACGGTGGACGTCGCGGCCTTCGGGCCGGCGGCTCCGCCCTCCCTGAACGGCCGTCCTCCGCTCGGGATGTTCGGCCAGCCTAGAATCGGGAGCTTCCGGGTCGGGCCCCGCCCGGAGGGGCCAGAAAGGACCTTTCGATGCGAGCTGGTCCCCTTGCGAATCGTCTATCCGTCGTCGTGTTTCTGGCCGCGTCCGTCGCCCTCCTCTCCGCCCCCGCCGTTTTCGCGGCCGACGTCGGCTGGCCCCGGGAGATCAGGACGTCGAGCGGCGGGACGATCGTCCTCTACGAGCCGCAGGTCGAGTCCCTCAAGGGGGACCAGCTCAAGCTCCGCGCCGCCGTCTCCTACACGAAGAAGGGGGCGAGCGAGCCGGTCTTCGGCGCGTTCTGGGCGACGGGGCGCCTGAAGACGGACCGCGACGCCGGGACGGCGACGCTCGTCTCCGCC
>CAIMWE010000154.1 GCA_903845115.1 uncultured Acidobacteriota bacterium
GCTGTCCGCTTCTCCCGCGTCCGTCGCCAGACGGCGATCAGCTCCCGAACCTCTCTCACCCGGACCGCCTGCACCTCGCCTGTCTTCCGTCCCATGAGCCGTCCTCCTCGGCATACTGCCGCCGCTCAGGAGGCTAGCTCGCCGAGGCAGTCGTTTTCATGCACGCTTGCCGAAGGGACACCAGCTGCCGGACCTGCGCGACCAGGTGCTGTACGAGGTCAACGTCGCCGAGTTCAGCCCGGAGGGGACTTTCGCCGGGGTGACGGAGCGGCTCCCGCACGTGAAGGCCCTGGGGGTGCGGGGTGTCGAGCTGATGCCCGTCTGGGAGTTCCCGGGAGACGTCTCGCTCGGCTATAACCCGGCGTTCTTCTTCGCGCCGGAGAGGGCGTACGGCACGCCGGACGACTTGAAGAGGCTCGTCGACCAGGCGCACGGGCTGGGCCTCGCGGTTGTCCTCGACGTCGTCTTCAACCACTCCTCGCCCGACCATCCCTTCAATCGGCTCTACCGGTACCACGAGAGCCCGTGGTTCAGCGGCGGGAACCCGTGGGGCATGCCGGATTTCGACCACGGCAAGGCAGCGACGAAGACCTTCTTCGACGAGGTGCAGGGATTCTGGCTGAACGAGTACCACGTCGACGGGTTCCGGTACGACGCGACCCGGTTCGTCGGGGGCGACGCCGTGAGCGGGTTCAGCCGCCTCGCCTGGCACGCGAGGGAGACGAAGCCCTGGGCCTACTTGATCGCCGAGCACATCCCGGAGGATCCGGGAATCCTCGGCTGGACGCGCCTGGACGCCTGCTGGCACGACGCATTCCGGGCCACGGTGAACGCCAATCTCGGGGAGACCGGGGACGCGGGATGGGGAGACCTCGACGCCCTCATGGCAGTCCTCGACGCGCGGCGCCGGGGATATTCCGGACCGCGCCAGGTGATCAACTATCTGGAAAGCCACGACCACGAGCGGCTCGTCTCCGCCGTGCGGTCGAACCCATCGCTGGGACGCAACGAGGAACTTGTCGCCGCCAGGCTCCGACTCGGCCTGGTCACGCTCGCCGTCGCGGCGGGAGTCCCGATGCTCTACGCGGGACAGGAACTCGCCATGGCGAAGAGGACGACACCGGAGCGGGGGGTCCGCCTCGACTGGAGCCGCCTCCGATCGACGGAGGGGAAGGCCCTCGTCGGCCTGGTCCAGCGCCTCCTCTGGTTCCGGAACACGCATCCCGCGCTCCGGTCGGACAATATCGATTTCCCCGCCGTGTTCCGCGACCGCAAGACGCTCGCCGTCCACCGCTGGAACAACGAGGGGGACGACGTCGTCGCGTTGCTGAACTTCGGCAACGACCTCCAGCGGGTGAGCCTGGCGCTCCCGCAGCCGGGCCCGTGGCACGAGTTCCTCGGCAGAGGTGTGGTGAACGCCCCGGACCGGGAGGCGACCGTCGACGTCCTCCCGAGCGGCGTCCTGCTCCTGGCCAGGTGGAAGAACTGGAAAGCATGAGGCGCATGGGGCGTGCCTGGCGCCACTCCCCCGTCGTTCCCGCCCCGTCGGGGTCGTCGCCTACTGCGTGACGAGGGACAGGACCGCCACCACGGTCGGCGGTTCCGTGACGACGGGCCCGTCGTGCAGGGGGAACGCCGAGACGTGTACCTCGTGGCTCGCTTCCCCGAGCGAGAAGGTCTCGCGAGATTCCAGTCCCCCTTGCCTCAGCGAGGCGCGGTAGATGACCGAACCGGAAGGGATGCTCTTGCCGGTGGGAAACAGGAACGGGAAACCTGGCGACCGGAAGGCCCGCTTCACTCTGTATGTCACCGTTCCGCCAGCTCCGGGCCTTCCCTTCCCGGCCTGCCCGGCCGTTGGTTCCGCGGCGTAGTGGAAGAAGCCCACGGCGCAAGGCCGGGGTGAATGCTCCATCATCCGCAGGCCCGCGGCTTCCAGCGAGACCCCGAACCTCCCCGCGAGGGCCGTGACGGACTCGGCGGTGAACCCGGCCTCGGAGACCGCCTCGCCGAACCAGGGCTGAGGCATCAGCAGTTCGGCCGCTCCCAGGTCGCACATCCGCTCGAGACGCCGCGATTCCGGCGACTCGTCGTAGGCGTCCCGGTTCGCGGTCCGCATCCGGGCCCGTTCGTCCGCGTCGGCGAAGAAGCAGTGGGCGATCTCGTGGGCCACCGAGAAGCGTCGTCGGGCTGCCGAGCGGACCAGGCCGTTGCAGATGATCCGGGGCCCGTCGGCGAAGGGAACGAGGGCCGCATCCCACGGGACGGGCCGGTTCGACTGGATGACCGGTATCCCCAGGGCGGCCGCGAACGTCTCCGGTCCGAACGGGGGAGGGCTCCATCCCGGGAACGCGGCCCGGGCGAGGCGGATCACCGACCGGGCCTTGTCGGCCACTGCTTTGCGAACCTCCGGCCCGCCGTCCCGGGGGACGGGGATGGGTTCACCGAGGGCCGCGAGGCGCGTCTGTCCCATCGTTCCCTTCTGTCTACTTGATGCTGCGGGCGATCGACTCGTACAGGTAGGCCCAGTCCGCCGCCGTGCGCGGCTGCCGGCCCCGGTAGCGGATGCCCAGCAGCATCTGCACCTCCTGGTCCGGCACGGGTGCGCCCCGCGTCTCGGCGTCCTTCAGGAATTCCGCGAGGGACGAGGGGATCTTCGAAGGCCCGGACGAGGCCGGCTCCTCGCCCAGGAGCTGGGAGATGTGCACCCCCAGCCCTTCCGCGGCCTTCTCGAGAACGTTCCGGGAGGGGTTCTCGGCCTCGCCTCGCTCCAGCTGCGAGAGGTAGCCCGGGGAAAGCTCGATATGCTCGGCCAGGCCGCGAAGGCTCAGTCCGCGTTCCTGCCGGAGGGATCGGATCCTGGAACCGAGCGATTCACGTTCCGCCGAGGTCATCCGTTCCCCTCCTTCCGGGCGTCCCGGCCGTGGGCCGGATCCTGCGATCACCGTTAGCTGGATAGTACACCGTGTTCGTTCGGGGTTGACAAACGTAGTTCCTGGGAATACATATACGTTCGATATGGCAAACACTCCCGGTCGAGTCGCGAGCCCCGGTCCGGGCGGAATTCCAGCCAGGCGCGGTCATGGCGTTCTCTAGCGTCGTCCTCGAGGTCCGGATCGGAAATGTCCACTCCCGCCTCGTGGTGGACGAGGGGGAGATGCCGCGGCAGCTCCTGGACGACCGCCTGAATCCCCGCCTCGGGCCGCAGCGGGAGGGCGCTTCTGCGGCCGACCGGGCGCTCGTTTACGACCCCGGCCGGGACCTGGTCCTGACCGGGGCCCTTCCCGCCCTGAAGCGCCTCCTTCGGTCGAATGGCATCCGGTACCGGCTCCGCGAGGGGCGTCGGGTCGCCCGTTCGGTCCCGGGCTGGACACTCCGCCCCGAGCACTCCCTGCGCCCCTACCAGCAAGAGGTCGTGGCGGCGGCCATTCGCCGCGGCCACGGGCTGATCGACATCGGCACCGGAGGCGGAAAGACGCTGCTGGCGGCTGCCATCTGCTCGCGCCTGTCGCTCCCCACCCTCTACCTCGTGACGAC
>CAIMWE010000155.1 GCA_903845115.1 uncultured Acidobacteriota bacterium
AGGGCGTAAGGCGGCTGCGGGCGATTTCTGCGTTGCGCCTCCTCGGCGGAGAGCCAACTCCAGCCTGCGTCGGCGCGCCTTGAAAGCGCCTCGCAGGCGCCATGCGCGCACGTCACCGTATTTGTGGAGCGGGGTACTAAGCCCGTCCCCCTCCCCGCCGGCCGGTGCCGGGCCCCGTCCTCAGCCGACCCGCGCGGCCAGCGCAGCTCTCACCGCGGCGAACTGGGCCGGGCGGCGGGCTCTCAGGACCTTCCCGTGCTACGATTTTTCCTATGCGCCCGTGCTCGCGCGAAGAACAGCCGCTCAGGCCCCCGGGACCGGCGGCCTAGAGTGGCTCCCTCTTCCGGTCCGGCCCGTCCATGGGACAGGAGGCGCTTCCTCGCCCTGGGGGGGACCGCTCTCACCCTCCTAGGGGCCGGCGCGGAGGAGGAGGCCGAGGCGACCCTTCCGGACGACCTGGGGGAAGGGCGAGACGCGCAGGAGAGGCTCGATTCGCCGTACTGGGAGAGGATACGAAAGAAGTACTTCGCCCTGAGGCGGGACGAGGTCTACGTCAACAATTCGACCTTCGGCGCCACCCTGGAGCCTGTCCGCCGCCGGATGGAAGAGGTGCAGGAACTCTTCTCGGCCGGCTGCGACGTAGACAGGTACGTCTCGTCGATCGTCCTCTCCCTCCGCCCGATGCGCGAGGCGGTCGCTCGGGTCGTGAACTCGCCCCTCCCGGCGGGGGCGGGCATCGGCAACGCCGACTCGGCCACCGAGGGGATCTCCCTCGTGGCGAACGGGCTCCCCATCTCCCGCGGTGACGTCGTCCTCGTCACCGATCACGAGCACACGGGGAACCGGACGCCGTGGGAGCTGCAGCGGGACCGCCGCGGGGCGACCCTCGTGAAGGTCCCGCTCCTCCTGCCGGGAGAGAAGGAGGCCGCCTGGAAGAGGGCCCTCCTCGAACGCTTCCGCGAGGCCCTCGCGCCGGGGGACGTCCGGGTCGTCAGCTTTCCCTGGATCACCTGCTCCACGGGGCACGTCCTCCCGGCGAAGGAGATCTGCGCCCTGGCTGCCACCTACGGGGCCGTCTCTGTCGTCGACGCGGCCCAGGCCTTCGCCGTCCTTCCCGTCGACGTCGTCGACCTCGACTGCGACTTCCTGGTCGCGAACGGGCACAAGTACCTCTGCGGGCCGATCGGGTCGGGCTTCGTCTGCATCCACCCGAGGCTGCTCCAGGACCCGGCCTCGTTCTGGGCGACGGTCGTGGACGACAACTACTACCACCCGGACGTTCCGGCTCGGAACTACCCGCATCGAAAGGGGGGCGTGGCCCCCTTCACGAACGTCCTCCCGCTCCTGGAGGCGCTCGAGTTTTTCGAGGCCCTCGAGCCGGAGCGGGTCCACGCGAGGCTCTCCCTGATCGGGGGCTGGCTCCGCGCCTTCCTGTCCGCCTTTCCGGACCGCTTCGAGCTCCTGACGCCCCGCTCCCGGGGGCTTTCCGCCGTCGTGACCTGCTTCCGGATGGCCACGGGGACGCCCTCGTCCGAGGAGATCGTGAAGAGGCTCACGGAGGAGTACGGGATCCACGCCAAGTGGGCGACCGAGGGGGGGGCCGACGCCGTCCGCCTGTCTCCCCACTACTACACGACGTCGAGGGAGCTCTTCGCGGTCGTCAGCGCCCTCCGCGAGATCGCCGGCGTCGACCGCCGCGGCTGGGAAGGCGCCACCCGGTAAGGGAGAAGGCCGTCGCGCTGGGTGTCCGAGAGACGAAGGGGAAGGGGGGTAGCCCGTCACGTGGGTCGTCTCCCCCCAGTCGGGGGCGCGCGGCGAGATACCTCTCCGTCGATCAGCGGGGACTGGGCGTACGTCTCCTACGGCAGCGACGCCCTGGATCTCATAGCCGGGCAGCCCTCGCGAGCGAGGCGACCGGCAACGTACAGATGGTCAGCCGCCAGGCCGGCACCACGACGGCCGGGCGCTCTGCCCTCTCCGGGCCGGTCGTCGCAAGCGCATCGTGCCCTTTCCACGACCAAGCCCGGTGTCGATCGCTCTCATCACGCTGTAATGATGGGAAGGGGCGGAGCCGGCGCTGTAGGACTGTAGCGGTAGCGGCGCAGGCCGCGGTCAGCCGTCGCCGGGCAGCCTCCGGAGGCACACGAGCCCCGTCCCCAGGAGCACGAGCGCATGCAGGAGCAGGCCCCATTCGCTCAGGGTCGGGATCGCCGCGGTGACCGGGGTGCCCACGAAGGGACCGCTCGGGTCGGTGATCTCGCCCTGCCTGGGGTTGATATCCCCCTCGCCGCCGTCCTGGATGATCAGCGTCACCTTGTTCCCGGAGATGACGACCTTCCTGGTCCAGTCCTGCCAGGCGCCCCCCAGGAGCTTGAGATACGAGGTGTCCTGGAAGGGCAGGTCGCGGGGGAACGTCATCGTGATCCCGACCCAGCCCGGCGTCGCGCCCGTTCCGCACTCGAGGACCGTGAAGCCGAACACGCCGTACGGGAACGTCCCCCCCGCCGGGAGCGGGCTCGGCATGCTGAACTGCGCGCTGCCGAAGCCGAGGCAGGTGCCCCCGGTGATGGTGGCGGTCACCCAACCGCCGGGCGTTTCTCCGGACACCTCGGTGGCCAGGACGGTCACCGCGACCGGCGTCGCCGTCGCCGCGGCGAACACGCCGTCGGAGGCCTTCGAGGCCGTGACCGAGCAGGTCCCCGCGCCCGTGCCCCTCAACGTGCCGCCGCCGACCGAGCAGGGGCCGCTCGCGACCGCGTAGGTCACGGCGCCCGCGCCCGATCCTCCCGCGGTCGAGAGAGCGCTCGTGCCGTTCACGGCGATCATCGTGGGACTTGCGGCCAGCACCAGGGTCGCCTGCGGGGCCAGGCCCACGGTGACCGTCACGGGGGCCGACGCGGCGGGGGCGTAGACGCCGTCCGACGCCTTGGCAGCCGTCACGACGCAGCTCCCCGAGCTCAGGCCGGTCAGGCCGTGGCCCGCGATGGAGCACGACCCGCTGGAGAGCGAGAAGCTCACGAGCCCGCTCCCGGACCCGCCGGTGGTGGCCAGGAGCGAGGAGTCGAGGGTCTGGATGGCGGACGGCGTGGCCGTCAGGACCAGGGTCGCCTGCTGCGAGAGCCCGACGTTCACCGTCGCCGGCGCCGACGTGACCTGCGCGTACGTGGCGTCCGCCGCCTTCGTCGCTGTGAAGACGCAGCTGCCCGAAGCCAGCCCCGTCAGGGTGCTGCCGGACAGGGAACAGGGCCCCCCGGCGAGGGCGAAGGTCACGGCGCCCGTGCCGGCCCCCCCCGTGCTGGCGAGGCTCGAAGTCCCAGTCACGGGGATCGAGGCCGAGCTCGCCGTGGCCACCAGCGCCGCCTGCGGCGCCAGGCTCACCGTGACTCCCACCGGCGCCGCACTCGCCTCGGCGAACGCGCCGTCGGCCGCCTTCGTGGCCGAGACGGTGCAGGGACCCGCCCGCAGGCCCGTCAGCGTGCTCCCCGAGAGCGAGCAGGGGCCGCCGGTCAGCGAGAAGGTGACCGCGCCACTGCCCGAGCCCCCCGTCGCGACGAGCGCGCTCGTCCCGTTCGCGGCGATCTGTCCGGGGCTCGCGACGAGCGTGAGGGTCGACTGCGGGTTCTGGCTCACGGTGATCGTGACCGGGCTGGACGTGGTCGCGGCGTAAGTCACGTCCACCGTCTTCGTGGCCTTGAATGAGCAGCTCCCGGCGGCGATCCCGGTGAAGGTGGCGCCGGAGAGCGCACAGGGGCCGCCGACCAGGGCGTAGCTCACGGCGCCGGTGCCCGAGCCGCCGGTCGCCAGGAGCGTCCCCGTGCCGCGGACGGCGACCGTGCTCGGGTCGGCCAGGAGCACGAGCGCCGACTGGGGCACGGTGCCCACGGTCACCGTGACGGGCTCGGACGTCGCCTGCGCGTAGACCTCGTCCGCCTCCCGGGTCGCGAAGACCAGGCAGCTCCCCGAATCCAGGCCGGTGAGGATGCTTCCGTCCACCCGGCACGGACCGCCCAGGAGCGTGTAGACGACCTGTCCCGTGCCGGAGCCGCCCGCGGCGGAGAGCGTCGAGTCGGATCCGGGGTTGGCGTGGAGAAAGCGTCCCGTGCCGGAGTTGCCCTCGCCGGCGCGCGTCGTGCCGGGACCGAGGATGAGCATGCTCGGGTCGGACCGCGCGACGAGCGGCGGCTGCGGGATCAGCTCCACCGTCACGGTGACCGGCGCGGAGGTGGCCTGCGCGTACGTGGCGTCCGCCGCCTTCGTGCCCGTCACCCAGCAGCTCCCCTTCCGCAGGGCTGTCAGCGTCGCGCCGGAGAGCGAGCAGGGGCCGCTGACGAGCGAGTACGTCACCGCGCCGGTGCCGGAGCCCCCGGTCGTCGAAAGCGTGCTCGTGCCTCCGGCCGCGACCGTCGTCGGGCTGGGCACCACGGCGAGAGCCATTTGCGGAGCCAGCTCCACCGTCACGGTGACCGGCGCGGAGGTGGCCTGCGCGAACGCCGCGTCCGCCGCCTTCGTCGCCGTGACGGTGCAGCTCCCCCGCTGCAGGCCCGTCAGCGTGCTTCCGGACAGCGAGCACGGACCGCCGAGAAGCGAGTACGTCACCGCGCCGGTGCCGGAGCCCCCGGTGGTCGAGAGCGTGCCCGTCGCGTCAACCCGCACCGTCGTCGGCGAGGCGAGGAGCGTCAGGGGCGACTGGGGCGCCAGGCCCACGGTCACCGTGGCCGGCGTCGAGGTCGCCGCGGCGAACGCCGCGTCCGCCGCCTTCGTCGCCGTGACCGAGCAGCTCCCTGCGCCCGTGCCCGTCAGCGTGGAACCGCTGACGCTGCAGGGCCCGGAGACCAGCTGGTAGCTCACGGCGCCCGTACCGCTACCTCCCGCGGCGCTCAGCGCGCCGGTCCCGCCCACGTCGACCGTGGTCGGAGAGGCATGGAGCGTCAGAGGCGACTGGGGCGCGAGCCCCACGGTCACCGTGACGGGAACCGAGGTCGCCGAGGCGTACGTCGCATCGGCCGCCTTGATCGCCGTGACCGAGCAGCTCCCCGCGTCCGCGCCCGTCAGCGTGGCCCCGCCGACGCTGCAGGGCCCGGAGACCACCTGGTACGTCACGCCACCCGTCCCGCTCCCCCCGACGGTGCTCAGAGCGCTCGTCCCGGCCACGTTGACCGTGGTCGGCGAGGCGAGAAGCGTCAGAGGCGACTGGGGCGCGAGCCCCACGGTCACCGTGACCGTGACCGGGGCCGAGGTCGTCGAGGCGTACGTCGCGTCGGCCGCCTTGGTCGCCGTCACCGAGCAGTTCCCCGCGTCCGTGCCCGTCAGCGTGGACCCGCTGACGCTGCAGGGCCCGGAGCCCACCTGGTACGTCACGCCACCCGTCCCGCTCCCCCCCGCGCTGCTCAGCGCGCTGCTGGAACCCACGTTGACGGTCGTCGGTGCGGCCTGCACGACGAGCGTCTCCTGCGGAGCCAGGCTCACGCTGAACGCACCGCTCGTGGCGCTCGTGAGGCCGCCCCCGCTGGTGGCCGTCAGCGTGTAGCCGGTGCCGGCCTTGTCGATCCTGCAGCCGCCGAACGCGGCGACCCCGCTCGCCGCGCTCACCGGGTTCCTCGTACACGTAAGCGTCGCACCCCCGGGCGCGGTGATCGCGAGCGTGACGCTGTCCGACGAGCCGCTCACGGTGATGCCGCCGGAGTCTTCTACCGTGACCACCGGCTGCGTCGTCCATGCCGTCGCCGCCGGGCCGCCGCTCGGCTGCGTCGTGAACGTCAGCTTGCTCGCTGCGCCCGCGCTCACCACGACGTTC
>CAIMWE010000156.1 GCA_903845115.1 uncultured Acidobacteriota bacterium
CTAAGTACCCCGCTCCCTAAATACGATGACGTGCGTTCGGAGCGCCGCGCGGCCAGGGGCGCGGCGTCGCGACGAACGTGGCCGTCCGACCTCGGAGGAGCGACAACAAAGCAGATGGCCGCGCGCCGCCCGAACCCATCGAGCCTTCCCGTCTAAAACAGCGCCCCAGCCAGTGGAGGGAGCGGGGGGACCGGGGGGCGGCGAGTAGCGCCCCCCGGAGAGAGCGCAAGGCGGCTGCGGGCGATTTCTGCGTTGCGCCTCCTCGGCGGAGAGCCAACTCCAGCCTACGTCGGCGCGCCTTGAAAGCGCCTCGCAGGCGCCATGCGCGCACGTCACTGTATTTGTGGAGCGGGGTACTAAGGCTCCGGCTGGCGTCCCCCCGCGTTTCTCCCGGCCGCCGGGGCCCTGTCCAGACGCCTCTGCAGCTCGTCCGGCATCGGCCGGTCGGTGAGGCTCAGCCAGAGCACGGCTTCGAGGCCCGGCCCGGCCGCATCGACCTTGTCGAGGTTCAGGAGCTTGGTCTGGTTGATCAGCTGCAGGGCGAGAGGGCCGGCCACTTCCTTCGCCGGAGCCTTCTCGTCGATGAACGGCGGCTCGGCCTGGCGGTCGAACGAGGCCAGGTCGGCCGGGGTCAGGTTCGACGGGTCGTCGACGTCCTGGAAGAGGTCGTAGAGCGGCGGCGCGTACTGGTCGAACGCGGACATCGGCTGGAGGCCGAGGATGAGCTCGATCGTCCGGAGGACGCTCGCCTGCGAGTAGGGCCTCTTGCCGACGTAGCCCGGAGTCCCTTCCGGCATGGCCCGCTTCGCGTAGGGACTGATGACGAAGAGGATGTTCCGGTGCCCGTCGACGTGGTCGACGCCGTCCTGGCTGTCGTCCTCCACGATGAAGATGGCCGTGTCCTTCCAGTACTTCGACTTGCTGATCGCCTGGACGACCATCCCGACCCCGGCGTCGTTCTGGGCGACGAGACCCCGTGGGGTCCCGACCCCCGGGACGTAGCCGAGGGTGTGGTCCCCGGACATCCAGAGGTAGCTGAAGGTCGAGAGACTCCTGTCGAGGTGGGAGGGATCGGCAGTTCCGTCCGGCTTGATCCCGATGTCGCCGAGGAACCACCCCGCCCGGATCCGGTCGTCCATCTCGAGCGCGTCGGGGCGCCACGCGGCGATCAGGAGGACCTCGTCCCAGGGGAGCGTCTCGCAGGGATGCACGGCCTCTCCGGTGTAGTCGGTAATGGTCAGCTGGATCGCGCCGATCATCTCCCCGTAGTCGCGGTAGGTGAACAAGCCGCCCGTCGTCTTCTTCTTGTCCATGGCCTGCTGGAAGATGCTGCAGCCGCGGGGATTCGCGACGTCGAAGACGTAGTCGTTGGCCCTGAACCGGGGCGAGTAGTTCTCCTGCTGGCGCCACGACTTCTCCGTGTAGTCGTTCACCATCGCGCCGGTCGTCCACCAGTGCCCCTGGATGCTCGCCTCGCCGTTCGAGAAGAAGTGGTCCGCGAACGCGAACCGGCGGGTGAAGGCGTGGGCGTTCGGGGTGGCCGCCGCGAGGATCTCGAAGGCCGGGTCGGCGTCGACGTCCTTGCGCGTCTTCCCCAGGTCCCCCAGGACCTGATCGAAGGTGCGGTTCTCGCGGACGATGTAGATGACGTGCTTGATGGGGCTCGGGTCGCCGGCGTTCGCGGGGACCGGGTTGTGCGCCGTTCGCGGACCGGGATCCGCCCCGGAGAGGATGTTGGTCCGGACGGCCATCGTGAAGCTCTCGAGCTGGTCCGGGGTCGGCGGCGGGAAGACGGTGAGAAGGCCCGGCATGTTGTTCGTGTCGTAGTAGAAGGAGGTGGGGAGGACGCCGGGATTGCCCGGCGGCACCGGGTAGGGGCCTTCCGGAAGGTAGCTGGTCCCCAGGCCCTTCGCCGAGACGACCAGGACCTCGCCCGTCGCGGGGTGGACCGCCACCGCCGTCGGGTACCAGCCGGTCGGAACGAATCCGCCGACGCCCCAGCTGGCTCCGTCCCGGACGACGACGGCGACGGCGTTGTCTCCCCCCAGGGCGACGTAGGCGGTCGTACCCTTCGCGTCGATCGCGACGGCGTTGGGGACGCTCCCCCACGTCTCCCCGGGGAGGGCGCGGAGCCGGAGCGTCTGGACGACCGTGAGCGTCCGGGAGTCCACGACGGCGAGGGCGTCGTCGTCGGCGAGCGCGACGAGGACCTGCTTCCCGTCCGGGGTGATCGCGAGGCCGGTCGGCGCGTCTCCGACGAACACCTCCTTCCCCTTCGACCACCTGTGGCTCCCGTCGCGGTCGAGGGCCACGAGGTGCCCCGACCGTTCGCAGGTGACGAACGCGCGGTCCCCGCCCGGGGCGACGGCGACGCCGTAGAGGCCCCTGCTGAAGACCGGGTACGCCTTCCCGATCTGGATCGGCGGGTTGGACGACAGCTGGAAGGTCGCCGTGTCGATGACGTTCACCGACCCCTCGTATTCCATGACGACGAGCAGCTGTGTGCCGTCGGGGGTGATCGCGATTCCCGTCGTGAAGCCGTGGGTCTCTCCGATCACGGGGATGACGGCCCCGGCGGTGACCGTACTCGGCAGGACGATGGTCCGGGGCGGGGTGGCGAGCGAGAGGGGGGCGATCGCCAGGGAAGGCCCTGGCCCATCGTTTCCGGCTTCCGTCGGAAGCTCCGGCTTGAACGGTCCATGCCGGGGATTCCACGAGCCCTGCGGCAGACCCGAGGACCGGACCGTGAACTCGTAGACGGCGTCGTTGCCTCCTCCCGTCGCGTAGAGACGGGTCCCGTCCGGGCTGAACACGACGCCGGTCGAGAAGAAGTTGAATCTCGGGTGGGTATGGTCGTAGGAGGTCGGGACCGCGGTCACGTTCGAGGTCGCGCCGTCTTTCAGGTCGACGACCGAGAGCGACTCGTCGGGCGTGGGGGTGTCCGGGTTCCCGATGAGGGAGATCGGCAAGGGATAGGGACACTGGTTCCCGGCCTGCCGGACGACGTCGCAGAAGGACTGGAATCCCATGTTCGTCCCCATGCTCTGGCCGGCGTTCGGAGCGACGACGAGCCTTCCGCTCGGAGACAGGGCGATCCCGAGGGGGAAGTCCCCGAGGTCGTATCGCCGACCTGCCGGCGTGACCAGCCGGCCGGAAGGGAGGACGACGGGGGCACCCTGATCGTCGAGGGAGGTCGTGGATGGACTCGCCTCGCCCGGCGCGGGCGTGGCAAGGCCCGCCCGAGGGGTGGCCAGAAGAAGGAACGTCCCCGCCGCGAATACCAGGGCGATGCGCAGGTGGGATCCAGTCGGCCCGTACATCCTGATTCCCTCACTTTCAGCCATGACGCGATCGAGTCACCGCGATCCATTCCGGCAGGCTCCCGTTCGACACGGATGTCCGCTCCGGGCCCGTCGAGTCGAGACGCCACGCGAGCGCCAGATGCCTCTGGCTCCGCCGAGCAGCGCCGCAACTATCGGGCCAGCGCTATCGCGGCGGCGGACCGAAGCTCGAACCCGGGTGCGCGCCCGATCGCGTATCGGAGAGCTCGCAGGGGAGGTTCAAACCGGGAATCGGTGGACTGAATCGAGACAGACCCGCCGGGAGAAGATCGTGGAATCGAGCGGTTCGGGGACGTTCCTAGAGGTAGGAGCGCCAGTCGAAGGAGATCTTCAGGTAGCCGTACCAGGCCGGCGTCCCCTTCTCGTCTTGCCACCCGTTGTCCAACCAGACGCGGACACTCGTGGGGAAGTCCCCCCCGACACCGAGCTGCAGGAAGAGGGCCGTCGTCTGGCGGTGGCCGAAGTCGCGGAAGGGACGGATCTCCAGGATCGGGACCTCCACGTCGATCGACCGGACGGAGACCGGGAAAAGGGTGTACCCCCCCACCTCGTCCGAGAGGGGGACGATGTAGAGGTCCTCCCCGCCGGCGTACCCGAAGAAGGTCACCCCCACCTCGCGGCCCAGGACGAACTGGACCCGGCCCACGGGGGAGGCGAGCCCCGTCTGCCAGGGGATGAGGCCGCCGTTGACCGCGACGATCGCCATCTTCTCGAGCGTCGAGGGGGAGGCGAAGGCGAGGATCGGCGCGGCGAGGAGCAGGTCTCCCGGGATGAGCCAGAAAGGGACGCGAAGGCGGAAGGTGAGGCCCGTCCGCGCCGGGATGCTCGGCAGGAGAGCCCCGATGTCCAGCCCGCCGGCCTTGCACTCCTCGCAGATGCTCTTGCGCGCCGCCTGGTAGGTGACGCCCGCCCCGACGAAGATCTGTCCGTCCCCCGCCCGGCCGATCAGCGCGTCGAGGCCGAGCCCGGCCCTGAGTCCGATGTCGAGCGAGCCGACGCCGTGCCAGCCGGCATTCGACCCCTCGAGGGTGGTGTCCTTGGCGAAGGCGCCGCGGAACCCTCCCGCGAGACCGAGGAACGGCCCGATCTCGGCCCGGAAGCGGGGGAGGGCCACGTCGTCCGCTCCCCGCGTCGGGATCGGCGCGTCGCGCAGGATCCGGAGGATGTCCTCCTCGTCCGCAGGAAGGAGCTCGAGCGGCGGCAGGCTCCGGGCGGTCCCGCAGCAGGAGAGAGTCTCGGCCCGGGGGGCTGGGGAGGAGGCCGAGGGGAGCCGGGAGGGATCCGCCGCCCGGAGGAAGCGCTCGAGGCTCTCCCGGACGGTCCGCGCGGCCCGGTCCCGCTCGGCTGGGCGCATCGCGGCGTCCCCGTGGAGGACGACCGGGTCGCGCGCCCACGTCGAGGTGTCGAGCCCCCGCACGTTGTAGAAGTCGTGCGTCCCCTTGCGCGTCGCGACGTCTCCCCACGCCCCGGCCACGTGTCCCGAGGCGAAGGCGTCCTCGAGGAAATGGAGCGCGAAGGCCTCGAGGGCGAGCGCCCGCCGGGCGGCGGCAGGCCGCTCCCCGTCCGGGACGCGTCCGGCGGCGAGATCCCCGGCGGCGGCTTCGGCGGCGAGCTGGGCGCGGGCCCAGAGGCCGATGGCGTTCGGGCGGACGCCGCTGGCCGTGCACTGCCGCAGGTAGGCGGCGAGGTCGTCGCCCGTCCGCGGGAGAAGGAAGTGGTCGGTGCCCCCTCCCGCGCGCGAGGCGTACTCGAGGTCGGTCCTCTGGAGGTCGAGGTCCGCCCGGACCAGCCGGTTGCGGGCCTGGTCCTCGGAGGTCGCCGTGGCGAGCGCGACCTTGACCTCGGCCCCGATCCGGGCGACGCCGAGGATCCAGGGGGCGTCGAGCACGACCGCGAGGAGATCGTCGGGGGAGCAGGAGTGGTCCCCACCGATGGCGGGCCACGAGGCGAAGTCGAGGCAGGCGGGCTTCGTCCCCTGGTCCCCGGCCCAGGGGTCGGCGCAGAGCCTCGCCTCGTGCCCGGTCCTCCCGTCGGTCCAGAAACGGTCGAGGAGGGCGCGCGACGGCGCCGGGAGCTCCGAGACGGCCCTCCCGGCGATGTCGCGATGCTCGGGATAGATCCAGCCGCGGGCGTCGAAGGAGACGAGGAGAAGAGCCGTCGTGGCGGCGAAGAGGGGCCATCGGGGACCTTGCACGCCCCGATCTTGCTCCCATTCGGTCGACATGCCGCAAATTCAAGGGAAAGGTACGCCGCGCCCGGTTCTCACGGGCGCCGCGGGGAGGGGATCTTCGCGGACGGCCGGCCGAGGAGGAACCCCTGCCCGTACGGGATGCCGAGCTCGACGAGGACGCGGAGGTCTTCCTCTTGCTCGATTCCCTCGGCCACCAGCGAGGCGCCGATCTGGCGGCCCACCGAGGCCAGCGCCAGGATGATCTCGCGCTTGATCCGGTCGACGTGGAGGTTGTGGACGAGGGAGCTGGCGACCTTGATGAACTCGGGCCGGATCTGGAGGACCGACTCGAGGCCCGAGTACCCCGAGCCGGCGTCGTCGATGGCGATCCGGAAGCCCGCGCCCCTCAGGCGCTGGAGCACCTCGCGGAACGTCGAGTAGTTGAGGACGATCTCCTTCTCCGAGACCTCCAGGACGATCGAGGGGTGGGCCCGCCGGATCTCGGTGAGGTTCCGCTCGTCCAGGAAGACCGAGTGCGTGAGAAGGCGCGCGGACGCGTTCACGAAGAGAACGCCTCGCCGCAGGGCGCTCGAGACTGCGCCGAAGATCGTCTCGAGGCAGAGGCTCTCCAGCTCGAGGGAGAGGTCGGCCTGGTGGGCAGCCGGGAAGAGGGCGTCGGGGAACTCGAGAACGCTTCCCGCCGGACCGCGGATGAGCGCCTCGTAGCCCAGCACGCCCGTCGTCTGGATGTCGATCACGGGCTGGTAGACCGCTCGGAGCCGCCGGCCGGACAGGACGGCCTTCACCTCCTGGACCATGCCGTGGCGGTTCCCGCTCTCGTGGACGTCGATGTTCCTCACCGCCTCCGTGAAGCCTCGTATCAGGTTCCGGGAGGGCCGGACCCTCGGGTCGTCCGCGACCAGGACGGACGCGGAGTAGACATCCATGAGCGCCGCCAGGCCCCGGCCGACGGACTTCCGGAGACGCCGGGTGAGCCCCTGCCGGAAGCGGGCGGCCTCGGCCTCGAGCAAGGCTTCCGGACGCTGCGAGCCCCGCGCCGACAGGTCGAAGAGCAGGTAGAAGCCGTCGCAGCCGTTGAACCTCATCGAGAG
>CAIMWE010000157.1 GCA_903845115.1 uncultured Acidobacteriota bacterium
CACCGTCGGGGCGAAGCTGATCCGGACCCACCCGGGCTTCTCTCCGAGGTGCCCCTCGTCCAGGCGGTGCCGGATCTCCTTGGAATGGTCCTCGTCGATGTGGAGGAGGAGGTGCCCGTACGGTCCCGCGCACATGCAGCCGGCGCGGACCTGGATCCCGTAGAGGTCGTTCAGGAGCGTCGCCGCCAGGTTGTGGTGCAGGTCCCGGAAGATCACGGAGAGGACGCCGAGGCGCCGGGTCTTCGTGTTCCCCATGATGTAGAGCCCGGGCTTTCCCTCCCACTCGCCGAGGGCCCGGGCGAGGAAGTCCTGCTCGATGCGGAAGATCCTCTCGGTCCCGATAGCCGCCTTCAGGTCGAACGCGAGCCCCGCCTGGATCGACTGGACGATGGGAGGGGTCCCCCCGGTCTCGCGCATCGCGATCGACGAGAGGTAGCGGTGGTTCCAGGGAGAGGTGTAGAGGACGGTCCCGCCGCCCGGCTCGATCGGCACCTTGTTCGTGAAGAGCTTCCGGTTCGCCACCAGGAGCCCCGGCGTCCGCGGCCCCCCGAGGAACTTGTGGACCGAGAAGAAGAGGGCGTCCGCCGAGGCGTCCGGGTCCCCCGCGGGGTGCATGGCGACGTCCACGTAGGGCCCGGCCGCCGCGTAGTCGAAGAAGGCGAGCGCTCCGCGGCGGTGCAGGACGCGGGCGAGGCCGGGGACGTCGTTCAGGATCCCGGTGACGTTGGACGCCGCGCTGAACGTCCCGATCTTCCAGGGTCTCCCCTCGAACCGCCCGAGCTGGTCGTCCAGGTCGTCCAGGCTGACCCGGCCGTCCGCGTCGAACGCGACGTAGACGTTGTCGCCGATCGTCTCCCGCCAGGCGATGTCGTTGGAGTGATGCTCCATCATCGACCGGAAGATGACGGGCCGCTCCTCCGCGGGGATCGACCGCGTGAGGGAGTGGCGCTCCTCCAGCTGGTCGGGGACTCTCAGCCCGAGAATGTTGATGAGCCGGTTGATCACACCGGTCGAGCCCGAGCCGACGGGGATCAGGACGTCATCCGGGGAGGCGCCGAGGTAGCGGCCGATCCGGGCGAACGAGCGCTCGTAGTACTCCGTCATCATCCGCCCCGTGGCGTTCGACTCGGTGTGGGTGTTCGCCATGAACGGCAGGACGCGCTCGTTCAGCTCGTCCTCCACGTCCCGGTGGAAGCGCCCGGAGGCGATGAAGTCGAAGTAGCGGAGGGGCTTCTCCCCACCGGGGGTCCGGATCGCGACGCCCTGGCCGATCACGCCGGACCGGAGCCGGTCGAGGAACTCCGCCTCCTCCCGCGCGCTTCCCCGGGGGACCGGCTCGCGGGGAACGTCCGAGGCCACGTCGACGAGTCGCTTCACGAGACCCCTCCGGCGCCGGTGGGGGTTCCGGGCGCCACCCGCGCGGCCAGGGTCAGGAACGGGAAGACCGAGAGCAGCAGCGTCACTCGAAGCACCTCCACGTCCCCGAAATTGTACTCGAAGCGCCCCGCACGAAGAGGGCGGCGACGCCGTCCGCGCCCTCTACCTCCAGACCAGGGTCGCCCCGAGACAGAGGGCCAGCGCGATGTTCGCGGGGGCCATGAAGGGGGCCATTGCGGCGCCCAGCTGGAAGAAGACGAAGGCCGCCAGCTCCGACCCGTGGCGTCGGGCGAGCGATGCCCGGATCCGGGCGAAGAGGATCAGGCCGCTCGCGCCCCGGCCGGGAGCGCCTCGTCGATCAGCATCACGGGGATGTCCGAGACGATGGCGTACACGCGTCCGCAGGCCGCGCAGTGAAGGCCTTCCGTCGCCACCGGCTCCTCGTCCCGGAACCGGTCGCGGTACCGGTCGGCGACTTCCTTCGACGCGGCCTCCGTCAGGCGGCAGAGGACGACCGGAGGACGGCTCTCGCAGGCGGGACAGGCGAGGATCGAAAGCAGCTCGGGATCTACGGCCATGCGCTGATCGTAGCAGGCCGCCCGGCCCGCGGTCAGGGGGCGATCATCGCCTCCCAGACCGCCCGGGAGATGGCCCGGGCCGTCTGCAGGACCCCCTTCCGCGCCACGTCCCCCTGGAAGCCGTCCGCCAGGAGCACCAGGAGGTATTCCCGCCCGTCGGGAAGCCGGACGATCGCCGCATCGTGCTGGGCGGTGGAGACGCTCCCGGTCTTGTGCGCCACGATCGTGCCCGACTGCGGGTGGAGCCCGGCCGGGATCTCGTCGTTGACGGTCTGGGCGGCCAGGATGTCCCACGCCATCTTTCGGGAGCTCTCCGAAAGCCTCGGCGACCGGACCGCGGCCTCCATCAGCGTGGCCATCCCGGCGGCGTCCGTGTCGTTGAAGATCCCCCTGTCGAGGGCTTTCGTGTCGAAGAGGGCCCGCTTGACGTGGACCGTGCCGGCCCCCAGCTCGTCCAGCAGCTTCTGAACAGCCTCCGTCCCGACGAGCTGGAGAAAGAGGTTCGCTGCCAAGTTCGACGACCGGACGATCATCTCCCGGGCCAGGAAGCCGACCGGGGCCTTCTCCCCGACCTTCCCCATGACGAAGGCCTCCGCCTCGGGCTCGATCTCCACCCCGAACGGCGAGCCGTCCACGACGCTCCGGAACTCGTTCTTCACCTCCAGCTCGTCGGTCCACCTGAGCGTCCCGGCGTCGAGACGGCGGAGCAGCTCCAGGAGGACCGCCGTCTTGACCGTGCTCGCCGCGTTCATGGCCTGGCTCTCGCCGATCCGGATCGCCGTCCCGGTCCCGAGGTCCCTGAAGACGATCCCGAACCTCACGCCGCTCTTCCCGGCGAGGGCGCGGAGCTCCGCTTCCAGCGCCGAGCGCTTCGCCTCGCTCCAGGCGCCCGGCCGGGGCGCGCCGGGGATCGCCGCCAGGCGGCGGGCATAGCGGAACCGCCCCTTCAGCCGGCCGTTCTCCTCGAACGAGGTGATCTGCGTCGACGGGATGCCGTACGAGGTGGCCTGGATCACCCGCCCGTCCCCCAGCCACATGGCCACGTGGTCGATCTTCCGGTCGGTCCCGAAGAAGAGGAAGTCGCCGGCCTCGAGCTTCTCGAACCGGACCGGGACGAGCCGGGGGTCGCGGAAGCAGAGGTCGGCGCTGTTCCTCATCACCCGGATTCCGTGGCGCTCCAGGACGCGCGTCAGGAGCCCGGAGCAGTCGAACCCGAAGGGGGTCGTCCCGCCCCACGTGTAGGGCGCGTCGAGGAACCCCTTCGCCATCTCGATCCACTTCGCCGGATGCGGGAGGGGCGGCCGGATGTCCGGCAGCGGGGCGAGGTCGGGGCCCGCCGCAAAGAGCCGGCGGCCGTCCGGCAGCCGGACCTCGGCCCAGGAGTGCCCTTCCTGGTCGAACGTCCGGAGCACGTCGAGCCGGGCCGCGAGCGGCGCCGTCAGCACCGGCCGCGACGAGGAGAAGTCCGGGTCGCGGTAGAGGTGCGCCACGTTCGACGAGACCTCGTACGGTGTCCCGTAACGCGTCTTCGAGTCGCGGACGACGGAGCGGGCGTCGACCCAGCCGACCGTCCCGGACGCGCACCGGACCTTCGCGAACCCGGCCGTCTCCTCCAGCGCCTCCACCGTCTCCCCCAGGATCACCTGGTCGTCGACCTCGGAGGTGGCGTCGGGACGGACGTACACGTTCTCCACGGCCCCGGCGACGACCGCCGTCCTGGAAGCCGGCGGCTCCGCAGCCAGGACGGACCGGGGGAGCCCCCCCAGGATCGCAAGGAGGACGAGGAGGAAGACGGAAAGGGAAATCCTCGCACGGCGGGTCATGGCCGATTCTCGCTGATCCGCTCCGGCCCTGTGGCGCTCCGGACACACGTCATCGTATTTGGGGAGCAGGATACTAAGATGCCCTCGCCCGGGCTCGCTCGCGGCCGCCGCCAGCCCGGGCCGAGGGCGACCACGAGGGGTCCCGAGGGAGAGAGCCACGGACGAGATCACCTTCAGGCCTCCGGCCACCCCCCGCGGGGAGAGGAGAGCAGTCCCGGGACTGAGTGCCGGGCGGGCCATGAGACGAACGCTGTGGCTCCCCGCGATCGGGATGCTCCTGTCGGCGGCGGCCGCTCCGGGCCAGAGGCCCTCCGAACTCCAGAGGATGCGGGCCTCGGCGGAATTGACCCTCTTCAACCTCGACGTCGTCGTGACCGACTCGAACGGAAGCCCCGTCCACGGTCTCTCGGCGGACGATTTCGAGGTCCTCCACGACCGGAAGAAGGTCACCATCACGAACTTCCGGGAGGAGCGCGGCAGCGCCCCGGCGTCCCAGGCCGATTCGCGGAGCGGCTCGGTCCAGGGCCCCGAGGCTCCCGCCGCCCGGCCCAGGAAACACCTCGCCCTCTTCTTCGACCGCCTCGACCTGCCGGACCCCGTCGAGCGGAAGGAGTCCTTCGACGCGATGAAGGAGCTGGTCCGGAAGGCCCTCGGCCGGGGCGACGACGTGATGGTGGTCACCTGGAACGGAGTGAGCCAGACGGTCGTCCCCTTCACCTCGGACCTCCCGGCTCTCGACCGGGCGATCGACGTGGCGGCCCGCATGGCCATCCGCCAGGGGTCCGAGAACACCGAGAACGACCTCATCGCCTTCAACGACGCCGTGGCCATCAGGGCCGGTCTCGGCCCGGACTCGACGATGATCATGCACATCCTGGAAACGCAGGCCTTCCAGAACATGAAGGCCAAGGCCGGGGTCATCCGGGGGATCCTCTCGGTCCTGGCCGGGATGGAAGGCCGGAAGGCGCTCGTCCTCGCCACGCGCCGGTTCTCCCGGTACGCCGGCAGGGAGTTCGGCGGGGACGGAGTCGACACGAAGAGCCTGCGGGATTCGGTCATCGACGCGGCGAATGCCGCCGGCGTGACGCTCTACACCATCGACGCCCGCCCTTCCGAGACGGACCTCCCGTCGGCGGCGTCGTCCCGCGACACGAACCCCTCCTTCAGCGGCTCCTCCGCGAGCACCGGCGCGACCCAGGCGAGCTGGCTCAACGAAAGCGAGAACCTCGCCATGATGGCCGAGCGCACCGGCGGGGTGACGGGAGGCATCCGGGGAGCCGGGTCCGTCTCGGAGCGCGTCTCGAGGGACTTCGAGTCGTGGTACTCGCTCGGGTATCCGGCCCCCCCCGGCTCCGCGCGGTCGGTCCCCGTGTCGGTCAAGGTCAAGGGCCGGAAGGTCGACGTCAGGACGCGCAAGACCTTCGTCGAGAAGAGTCCCGAGGCACAGATGAGCGAACGGGTCCTCTCCCATCTCTTCATTCCGGACGCCCGCGCCAGGATCCCGATCTCCGTCGACGGGCAGGCCGTTCCGGTGAAGAAGGGGGGCACCCGTCTCTCGCTGGCGGTGAGGATCCCCATCGCGTCCCTCGTGCTCCTCCCGACGTCCCGGGGCTCCTCCGGCGGGTTCTCGGTCTTCGCGGCCGCCATCGCTCCCGACGGGAGCCTGACCGAGGTGGGCCGGCAGTGGCGCCCGTTCGAGATTCCCCGGTCGGACCTGGAGAAGGCGAAGGCGGCCCATTTCACCTACGACCTGGTCATCGACATCTCGGGCCCCGGTGCCCGCGTCTGCGTCGGCGTCTGGGACGAGACCGGCCAGGACGCGGGCTTCGCCGTCCTGGACCTCTCCTGACCGGGGCCGACGGGCAGGAGCCTTCCGCGATAATCCGGCCATGACGCCCCCCCTCTCCCGCCGCGCCCTTCTCTCCTCCGGCGGCGCCCTCGCCGCCTCCGCATTCCTCCCGGCGTCGCTCGCGGCGCCGGCCGAAGGTCGGAAGGCGGCCGGGACCGGGAGCGCGAAGCTCGACTTCCGCCTCCTGCCGCTGAAGCTGACCCACGCCTGGACGCTCTCGCGCAACACCTCCACCGAGAAGAGGAACGGCCTCCTGACGCTCTCGGCCGAGGGGGTCACCGGGTACGGAGAGGCCGCCGCGAACGTCCGGTACGGCCAGAGTTTCGAGAGCGCGGAGAAGGCGTTCGCGAGGGTCGCGAAGGCGGTCGAGGGGCTCTCGCCGTGGGAGCACCTGGCGTGGCTCGAGCGGGCCGAGAAGGAAGCCGGGATCGATTCCGAGGTCGTCGCCGCCCTGGACATGGCGCTCTGGGACTGGAAGGGGAAGAAGCTGGGCACGCCGGTCCACCGGCTGCTCGGGATCCCGACCGGCCGGATGGCCGTGACCACCTACTCGATCGGAATCGACACGGCCGACGCGATGAAGGCGAAGGTGAAGGAGGCGACGGCCTATCCGCACCTGAAGGTCAAGGTCGGCCTCCCCGACGACGAGGCGAACGTGGCGGCGATCCGCTCGGTCACCGACAAGCCGATCCGCGTCGACGCCAACGAGGGATGGAAGAGCGCCGAGGAGGCGATCCGGAAGATCGCCTGGCTGAAGACGATGGGGATCGAGTTCGTCGAGCAGCCGCTCCCCTCCTCGATGAACGCCGAGACGAGGAAGGTGAAGGCGGTGGCGGGTCTCCCGCTGGTGGCCGACGAGTCGGTCCTCCACCCGTCCGACGTGGCCGCCCTCGCCGGGACCTTCGACGGGATCAACGTGAAGCTGGCCAAGTGCGGCGGCCTCACCCGCGCCTACGAGATGGCCGCCCTCGGCCGCGCCCTTGGCTTCAAGCTGATGCTCGGCTGCATGATCGAGTCGTCGCTCGGGATCGCCGCGGCGGTCGCCGTGGCCCCGCTCTACGACTGGCTCGACCTGGACGGGAACCTGCTGATCTCGAACGACCCGTTCAAGGGGCTCTCCATCCAGGACGGCGTCTGGGCGCTGCCGAGCGGGCCGGGGCTGGGAGTGGTGCCGGTCTAGACGGCCCTGGCGTATTCTCCTCGCGATGGAGATCGCCGGAACGGGGAGGCTTGGAGACCCCATCTCTGACACGCCAGCTGCCGTCGCCGCGATCCAGATCGACATTCTCCGGCGGGCCGGCGCCGGGGCTCGCATCGCTCTCGCGTTCTCGATGAGCAGAATGGTCTGTGGCCTCTCTCGGCGTGCCATCCTGCGAGCTCACCCAGGGATCTCCGACGATGACCTTGCCGTTCGGTTCGTCGCCGCGCATTACGGAAGCGGCCTGGCGGACGGGCTCCGAAGCCATCTAGCGACCAGACGAACGTGATCCCTCCGGACCCTCTTGAAGCCCTGACAGCCATCGGCTCGACGTTCGAGGCCCTCGGCGTTCGGTGGTACATCGGCGGGTCGGTCGCCAGCTCGGCAAGAGGTTTGGCCCGCGCCAGCCTCGACGTCGACATCGTCGCCGATCTCAGGCCGGGCCAAGAGGTGGCGATCGCCACCAGCCTGCGGGAGTCGTACTACGTCAGCGAGGAGGCGATCCGTGACGCGATCCGTGATCGCGGGTCGTTCAACGCCATCCATCTCCCGACGGGCCTGAAGATCGACGTGTTTCTTCCTTCCGGGCGGGCCTTCGACCGGCAAGCCCTCGATCGGGCCGTTCCTGAGTCTTTAGGCCCGGACGGGACCTCGGCACGATATCCGGTCGCGACCGCCGAGGACATCATCGTCGCGAAGCTCGAGTGGTACCAGCGTGGGGGCCGGGTCTCTCAGCGCCAGTGGTCCGATGTCCTCGGCGTGCTGAGGACGAGCGGGCCCACGATCGACCTGAGATACCTCGAGATCACGGCGGCCTCTTTGGATCTTTCCGACCTCCTGCGGCAGGCGCTGGAAGAGGCCTGATTTCAGGGCGCCGCGACTCCGGCCCGCGATCGCTCGCGAAACTCGCGCCGGAACAATCCCTACAATCGGCGGGATGGACGTCGACAGCTCTCCGGCCCCGTGCGGCGAGCGGCTCGCCGCCCTCGACCTCTTTCGCGGCGCGACGGTGGCCGCGATGCTCTTCGTGAACAACCCCGGCGACTGGGGACACCTCCTCCGCCCGTTCGGCCACGCCGAGTGGCACGGGTGGACGCCGACCGACCTGATCTTCCCGTTCTTCCTCTTCATCGTCGGGACGTCGGGCGTCCTCTCCCTCGAGAAACGCCGCGCCGCCGGGGCGAGCGACCGGGAGCTGGCCCGCCACGCCGCGGTCCGCGGCATGATGATCGTCCTGGTCGGCTGGGCCATGGCCTGGTTCCCCTTCACGCCGGAGAGGCTGACGCGCCTCCGGATCCCCGGCGTCCTGCCGCGAATCGGCGCCGTCTACCTCCTCGGCACCTGCCTCGTCCTCCTCTTCCGGAAGCGGCGGGCCTGGATGGTCCTCCTCGCGGCCGCGGTCCTCCTCTCCGTCCACACCTTCCTCCTGACCGGCCTCGGCTTCGACCTGACCCGCGAAGGGAACGTCCAGCGCTTCGTCGACCTCGCCCTGCTGAAGGGGCACCTCTGGAAGAGGGACTGGGACCCCGAGGGGATCGTCTCGACCCTCTCGGCCGTCGCGACGCTCCTGACCGGGACTCTCGCGGGGTTCTGGCTGAAGTCGGACCGCCCGCTCGGCCGGAGGGTGACGGGGCTCGTCCTCTGCGGCCTCGCCGCGGCGGCGGCGGGAGAGCTCTGGGGCCTGTCGCTCCCCGTGAACAAGAACCTCTGGACCGGCTCCTACGTCCTCCTGACGTCGGGGTTCGCGGCGGCCTCGCTGGGCCTCTCGATTCTCCTCGTCGACGGGATGGGGCTCGTCAAGCCTCCCGGCTTCTTCTACACGTTCGGGACGAATCCCCTCCTGGCATTCGTCCTCTCGGGCCTCGGCACCAAGACGCTCGGCCTCGTGAAGTGGGCCGGCGCGGGCGGAGCGACGACCTCGCTCCACTCGTTTCTCTACCGGGGATCCTTCGGGCGCCTCCCGAGCCCGGTCCTCGCCTCGCACCTCTGGGCGGTCGCGGTCGTCGTCCTCTGGTACCTCGTCCTCCGCGCCTTCGAGCGGCGCGGCTGGTACTGGAAGGTCTGACCGGGGAACAGGGTCAGGAGCCCGGGGGCCCGGGCCTCTCCTCGAGCGCCCTGGCGACCGAGCCCGCCCACGACGCGAGGTGCGCCCGGGCGGCTTCCGGCGCCAGGTCCCACCGGCCCGCGATCAGCGCCACCGGAAGGTCCCAGCCCGACTCCTCGAGCAGCCACTCGGCCCGCTCGGACGTCTCGCCCAGGATCTTCGCGGCGATCCGGACCGCGCGGGCGCGGAGCTTCGCGTTCGTCGGCCGCACCGCGACCATGAGGCCGTCGACGACGAGCCCCCGCTCCGCCATGACGGCGGTCGACAGCATGTTCAGCGCCAGCTTCTGGGCCGTTCCCGCCTTCATCCGGGTCGACCCTTCGAGGACCTCCGCTCCCGTGTCGAGGAGGACCGGGATCTCGGCCAGCTCCAGGAGCGGCGTCCGGGGCGTGCAGACGAGCGCGACCGTCAGCGCGCCCGCCTCCCGCGCGTGCCGGAGCGCCCCGGCGACGTAGGGGGTCCGTCCGCTCGCGGCGAGGCCCACCACCGCGTCGCGCGCCGTCATCCCGGCCGCGGCCAGGTCCCGTCCGCCGGCGGCCTCGTCGTCCTCTGCCCCTTCGACCGCGCGGAACATCGCCTCGGGGCCCCCGGCCAGGAGCGCCGTGACGAGCCCCGGGTCGGTCCCGAAGGTGGGCGGCAGCTCGGCGGCGTCGAGGACCGCCAGCCGCCCGCTCGTCCCGGCCCCCACGTTGAACCACCGGCCGCCCGCCGCGAGCCGCCCGGCCAGCGCCTCCGCCGCCCGTTCGAGCGCCGGGAGGGCGGCCCCCACCGCGTCGAACGCGGTCCGGTCCGCCTCGTGGATCCTCCTGAGGAGGGCCGGGATCCCGCTCACGCCGATCCGGCTGCCTCGGCAGCCTCGGCGGCGACGGCGATCCTCACGGCGCCGATCTCCGGCGGGAACGCCGCCTGGCCCGCCGTCGCCCTCGGCGCCACGGACGCGAGCGCCTCGCGGACCGGGTCGAGGATCAGCGCCCCCGCGCCGAACACCCCCCCGACCGTCGCTACGCGGAACGCGTCGCCCAGCATCCCGAGCTTCCTCGCCACCGTCACCGCCGCAAGCCCCAGCTCCGCCCCCGCGCGCCGGAAGATCTCGAGCGAGAGGACGTCCCCCTGCCGCGCGGCGTCGAGGACCATCGGGTAGAACGCGGCGACCTCCGAGGGGCCCCCGTCCACGCGGTGGACCTTCAGGAGGAGCTCGGCCGGGGTACCGATTCCCTCGGACGAGAGGACCGTCGTCCGGAGGAGCGTGTCGGGGCCGCGCCCGTCCAGGTCCCTCATGACCGCCATCAGCCCCTCGCGGGCGATCGCATATCCCGATCCCTCGTCGCCGAGCAGCGGGCCCCACCCGCCGGCGCGGGCCTCTTCCCCCTTCGCGTTCCGCCCGAACGCGATCGCCCCCGTCCCGGCGATCAGGACGATCCCGGGCGTCCCCACCGGCCCCTCCGACGCGCCTGCCAGGGCGATCCGGGCATCCGTCGTCACCTGGATCCTCCCGAAGCCGAAGATCTTCTCGAGGCCCCACTGGAGCCGCTCCCGGAGGCCGGTCGCGTCCACCCCGGCGATGCCGCAGCAGATCCGCCGGACGTCCCCCTGCCCGACGCCCGCGGCCGAGAGCGCGTCGTCGAGCGCCTCGTGGATCACCTCCATCACGTGCGCCAGCGACCCCCGGGAGGCGTTGGACGCTCCGGCGGTCCCGCGCCCCCGGATCACGAGGTCCTCCGCCGCCACGACCGCTCGCGTCCTCGTCCCGCCGCCGTCGATGCCGACGTACAGTGCTGACATGCCCGAAGTGTAGTCGGGCCCGGACCGCGGCGCCGTTAAGATCCCTCCGTGACGCCGCGTTCCAGAGCGATCGGCCTCCTCGCAGTCACGGCCGCGGCGCTCGCCGCCCGGGCGATCGTCCTGGCGTCGCTGGACGGCCACCCCCTCCTCCGCCCCGAGGGAGGGCTCGACACCGACGTCTACGTCGACCTGGCCCGGAGGGTCGCCGGGGGCGACCTCTTCCTCCGCTCGGCCCCGGAGCCGTTCTTCGTCTCCCCGCTCTACGTCTACTTCGCGGCTCTCGTCCTCTTCGTCACGGGCGGCTCGCTCTTCGCGGTGACGGCGGTCCAGGTGCTCCTCGGAGCCGCGGCGGTCTGGCTGGCCGGCGATGCCGCGCGGCGCCTCTTCGGGGACGCCGCCGCCGTCCCCGCGGCCCTCCTCCTCGCCCTCACGGGAGTGGTGGCCTTCCACGAGGCGACCCTCCTCCAGTCGGCGCTGGACCCGTTCCTGGCGGCGCTCGTGCTCTGGCTCCTGACGAGGGCGCTCGGATCGGACCGACTCGGGGCGTTCCTCCAGACCGGCCTGGCCCTCGGACTCTTCGCCCTCAATCGGCCGAACGTCCTCCCGTGGGCGGGCGTGGCGGCGCTCCTCCTGCTCGTCTCGCGGGGGGTCCGGAGCGGCGGGAGATCCGCCGCGGCCCTCCTCCTCGGGACCGCGCTCGGCGTCGCCCCCGCCGCCGTCCGCAATCTCACCGTCTCCGGCGAGCCCGTCCTCGTCTCCTCGCACGGCGGCCTGAACTTCCTCGTCGGCAACGGACCCGGGGCGAACGGCGTCTATCGCTGGCTGGACGGCATCACGCCCAACATCTCTGGGCAGGCGGCCGACGCGAAGCGGATCGCCGAGGCGGAGGCCGGACGGCCGCTGACCGCCCGGGAGACGTCGGCGCACTTCGCCGGCAAGGCCTGGGCCTGGATCTCCTCCGAGCGAGCGGCCGCGGCGAAGCTGTTCGCGCGGAAGGTCTGGTACGTCCTCTCCGGCGACGAGGCGCCGCTCAACTACCCCTATCCCTGGTACCGGCGCGAGACCGCCGCCCTGAGGCTCCTTCCCGTCGGACCGTGGCTCCTGGTCCCCCTCGGCGCGGCGGGCCTCGCGCTCGGCCTCGCCGGCGCGTCCGGCCTCTCCCGGCGGGACTTCGCCGTCTGGGCCTCTTTCCCGCCCGTGTACGTCCTGCTGGTCGCCGCCTTCTTCGTCGCCACGCGCTACCGCCTGCCGCTTGCCGTCCCGCTCGCGACGGCGGGAGGCGGCGCGGTCGCCCTCCTCGCCGCGGCGATTCGCGTGAGGGACTTCCGCCGTCCGGCCCTCGCCGCGGCCGTCGCCCTTCCCATGGCCGCCGTCGCACTCTGGCCGACAGGACTCGACGACGCTTCCGCGGAGGAAGAGGCGAGGTGGGTCCTCCACCTCGTCGACGCCGGCGACCCCACGGCCCGGGCGCGAGCCGACGCCCTCGCCCGCCGGTACGTCCATCCGGGCGTCCTCTGGTTCCGCGTCGGGCAGGCCCAGGCGGTGGCCGGACGCCTCGACGAGGCGATCGGCTCGTTCGAGAGATCGCTCGACATCGACGCGCACCAGGAAGAGACCGAGAGGCTCCTCGCCGAAGCGCACTCCCGCCGGGGAATCGAGCGGACTCTCGCCGGGAACCTCGACGGCGCGCGTCAGGACCTCGAGACGGCGGTCCGCCTCGCGCCGAACGACCCCAGGGCCAGGCTGAACCTCGCGGCAGTCCTGGCCGACCAGGGGGATCGCGCCCGGGCCCGTATGCTGGCCCGCGAAGCCCTCGCCCTCGAGCCAGGCTACGAGAAGGCCCGGGCCCTCCTTCGCGCCCTCGACCGCCTCAAATAGGAAGGCCCGGGAAGCCCCGGGCCTTCTTCCAGCTCGCTAGGGAACCGGCGGTCAGAAGTCGAGGAGGGCCGACAGGACGAACCGCCGCGGCGCCGACCAGGAGGTCGCCTGTCCGAAGGAGGGGTTCGGCTTGGTCGTTCCCTGGGGACCCATGGTCGATGCGGGGGTTCCGTTGACGTAGGCGTCGAGGTACTGGAGCTTGTTGACGCTGAGGACCGCCTGCGTGTTGAAGACGTTCCCCACGCGGCCCTCGATGCGGAGCCCTACGTCGCATCCCAGCTTGAAGGAGTAGGCCGCCGACAGGTCGAGGTTCGACCAGCCGCCGAGACGGCGCGAGCCGGCCGGCTCGAGGTAACGGTTCTGGCCGCCCGTGGCGTCGTACCCCTGGGCCTGCCAGGCGGTCCCGCTCTGGTACCTGTAGTAGCCCCCCAGCGAGAGTCCGAACGGGAACGAGTAGTTCGCGAAGATCTTCAGGAGGTGCGGGTGGTCCTGCGTCAGCGTGCCGTTCCGGTTCGGCTCGAACGTGTTGGCCCCCGGGCCGTCCTCGAGGATCGAGGAGGAGTTGAAGATGGTGATCGACGCGTAGTCGAGGTCGAAGTTCCCCTCCAGCTTGCTGTAGGTGTAGTTGATGTCGGCAGACCAGTTGTCCGAGAACCGCTTGTTGATGTCCAGCGTCACCCCCCGGTAGTAGCGCCGGGCCCAGGGGAGGTTCTCGATCATGAACGACCCGTTGTAGTTGGTCGGGTCGATCGGAGCGTCTTCCAGGGCGTCGTGCAGCGCCCGGTACTGGTAGTAGGCCTCGACCGAGAGCGTCTTCGTCACCGGCGCCGCATAGCCGAACATGATCTCGTCCTGGTAGGGCGCTTTCAGGTCCTGAGGGATGACCTTCCCCGTCGAAGCTCCTCGCACCGTCTCGTAGAGCCACTTCCCGCTCAGGTCGAAGTACTCGTAGTCCTGCCGGATCCGGTACGGCGCCCACGAGCGGGCCGCGGACTTCTGGTCGAGGCCGCTGTACTTGCCGTAGTTGAAGTAGACCTTGTCCCCCTTGACCAGCTCGGTGTTGTAGACGACGCCGAAGCGGGGCTGGACCTCCTTGTCCCAGCCGAAGGTCGCGAAGTTGTACCGGGTCTCCGAGGCGAGCGGGATGGCGGTCGTGCCGCCGCAGACGACGCTGCCGGCGGGACAGATCTGGGCGAAGTCGTCCTTGTTGAAAAGGACACCGACCGTCACGGAGAGGCGGTTCCAGGTCATCGTGTCCTGGAGGAAGATCGAGTACGTCCGTCCCCTGCCCAGCTGCTTGGGCTGGGTGTTGTAGAAGTCGGTCCGGAGGTTCGAGGCCAGCGTCGTGAAGTTCCCCCAGCCGTTCGACTGCCGGACGAAGTTGTAGTCGTCGTTCTCGTACCCGCCGCCGACCTTGATCTGGTGCTGCGTCTGGCCCCAATCCAGGAACTGGCTGGCCGACAGCTTGATCTCGTCGCGGAGGTAGTCGTCTCCGGTCGACGCGTACTGGTAGACCCCGACGTTGCCACCGAGCCGCGCCGGGTCGACGTAGGCGCCGAAGGCCCCGAGATTGGCCGGGTCGACCTGGGGGGGGCGGCTCGAGAGGATGGTCTGAGCCTGCGTCAGGTCGGATTCCTTCGTGTGGACGTACTTGGCCTCGACGAAGGAGTTGCTCGAGATGAACCAGCTCGCCGAGACGTTCCCGACCAGGTTGGTCACGTCGCTTCCCCAGGCCGCGGTCGGGGAGTCGTAGATCGAGTTGAACCCTTCCTGTGTCTTCTGCGGCAGGACGCGGAAGCTGGCGTTCATGAGAAGGGACTGCCCGATGTTCCCGGTCAGCTTGCCGAAGTAGTCCTGGTTCGTGATCTTCGTGTCCGGGTGGGACCCGTAGATGCTCGATTGCGCGGAGTCCTTCTCGCCGTAGTACCGGCCCGAGACGTAGCCGAAGAGGACGTCCTTGAAGATCGGGAAGCCGACGGAGGCGGCGCCGTCGTAGACGTCGACATCCTGGTTGATCGTGTTCTTGTAGGCGGCCCGGAAGGAGCTCGGCATCGCCTCGACGAAGACGGCTCCGTGGAAGTCGTTCGTCCCCGACTTCGTGACGGCGTTGACGATCGCCCCCTGGGTCCGGCCGAATTCAGCCGTGATCCCGCCCGTCTTGATGTTGAAGTCGGCGACGTCGAGCTGGTTGGTGTCGATCCCGAGGTTACCGTAGCCCGGGTTCGTGATGCTGACGCCGTCGACCATGTACTTATTGTCCTGCCGGCTGCCGCCCGCGATGGCCATGCCGATGCCGTCTGGCGCTGCGGCGCCTGGGATCAGCTGGAGCATGCCGGCGTAGCTCCTGGGGAGCGGGAGGTCCTTGATCGTCTCGGCCCCGTAGTTGAAGTTGACCTCCGCCGACTTCGTGTCGACCGAGGACGCGACGACCTCCACGGCCGTCTCGGTTCCGCCCTTCAACGCGAGCTCGATCTGATAGTCGTTGTCGACCTGGACGGTCACCGTTCGGACCGACTTTCCGAGCCCCTGCAGCTCGGCGGACACCGTGTACCTCCCGGGGAGGAGACGCTGGAAGTTGTACGCTCCGCTGGCGCTCGTGGTCATGGTCCGGCCCGCGGGAAGCTGCGGACCGAAGACCTTCACCATGACTCCAGGGAGCGCCCCTCCGCTGGCGTCGGAGACCTTCCCGGAGATCGAGCCCGTCTCGCCCGCCATGATCGTCAGGGCGGGGACGAGAAGCACGACCAGCAATACGAGTCGTAGACCTCGGCGCATTGAAATCCTCCTCCCGGGTGCTATTGCGAGCTCCCAGTATTCCGGAGAGCCCGTCTCGATTGAATGATGCGGGGGAGTCTACCGAACGGTCGACCGGTGTCAACAGATTGATGCCCGATCCGATACGATCCGGACGTGTCCGATCCCGGCCTCCCTCCCGGCGCGCTCTTCCGGGCCGAGGTCCGGGAGCAGCCCGACGCGGTCGCGCGGCTGCTCGGGCGCGAGGCGAAGAGGACCAAGGCCTTCGCCCGGAGCCTGTTGCGCCACGACCTCCGCTTCGTCCTGGTCGCCGCCCGCGGCTCGTCCGACAACGCCGCCCGCTACGCCCAGTACGCGTTCGGGATCGCCGCCTCGCTCCCGGTCGCCCTCGCGGCGCCGTCGCTGTCGACGCTCTACGGCCGGCCGCCGCGCCTCCGCAACGCCCTCGTCGTCGGGATCTCGCAGTCCGGGCGCTCGCCCGACGTCGTCGAGGTCCTCGCGGCCGCCCGGCGCGCCGGCGCCCCGACCCTCGCGATCGTCAACGACCCCGACAGCCCGCTGGCCCGGGCGGCCTCCGAGGTCCTGCCGCTCCACGCCGGTCTCGAGCAAAGCGTGGCGGCCACGAAGACCTACACCGCGGAGCTGGCCGCCGTCGCCCTCCTGGCCCTCTCCATCGGCCGCCGGCGCGAGGAGCTGCGGCAGCTCGCGGCCGTCCCGGAGAGGATGGCGCGGGCTCTCTCCCTCGAGGAGGCCGCGGAGCGCGCCTCCTCGACGCTCGCCCCGTTCACCCGGGCCGCCGTCATCGCCCGGGGGATCAACTACCCCACCGCCTGGGAGATCGCGCTGAAGCTGAAGGAGACGGCGCTCCTGCACGCCGAGCCCTTCTCCTCCGCGGATTTCCTCCACGGCCCGATCGCGGTGGCCGGCGCCGGCTTCCCCGCGCTGATCGTGTCGCCCCCCGGCGGCGCCGCGGCGAGAGAGCTCGCGGGCCTCGCCCGCGCGCTCGCGAGGAGAGGGTGTCCGGTCCTGACGATCGGCCCGGCGAACGGGACGCTCCCGCTCCCCCGGGTTCCCGAGCTCTTCTCGCCGATGGTGGCGGTGGTGCCGGGCCAGTTCCTGGCGCTGGGACTCGCGCTCGGGCGCGGGCTGGACCCCGACCGGCCGAGGGGGCTCCACAAAGTCACGGAAACTCGCTAGGCGCCTTTGCGCCTAGCGAGTTTCCGTGACTTCGCTGCCGTTGATCAGGGGTGACCGGACGCGGCCGGCCTCCCCTGCGCGCCTCCGGCGCTACCCCTCCCGGCCCCGGGGAAGAAACCGCCCGGAACTTCCACGCCCCAGGGATTCCGGCGCTGCCCGCCCACGGCAACGAAAGGGTAGGCGCGAAGCGCCGCAGGGGAAACGCCTCGCGGTTCCCCTGATCCAAGACAGCCTCTCTGGTGCGGCGCGTAGCGCCGCGTGTGTGCGCCGCGAAGGCGTCGAGCACGTGCCGGGTACCCGCTCGGCACCGCGCGGAGACCGAGCGGATCAGCCGCTCGCGTTGTCCGAGCGAAGCGAGTTCGCGAGCGGCCCGCTCGGTCGAGCACGGGGCCGCTAGCGGGTGGCTCGCGCACAGTGGCCGTAGCGGCGCACACACGCGGCGGCTCGCCGCCACGGCGGACCACGAAGCGCGGTCCCGGGCTCCTCCCTCCGGCGCCTCGGCGGACAGAAGCCTTCCCTGCGAGTGAAGCCTCGGTCCCCCCGTCTCAGTCGTACAGGAGGAACGCGGCGCGGCGGCGCTCGAACTCCATCTGGGCGGCGGCCCAGCCGGAGACGATGGACGCGGCCGTATCTCCCCGTTCGATCCGGGTCAGCGTCGCGCCGTGGGCCAGCAGGTGTCCCAGCCGGCTCCGGTCCCACTCCTTCGGGAAGAGGTCGCGGAGCGCCGTCGCCAGCTCCATCCCCAGGGCGACCGGCGCCAGGCGGTCCCGGTCCACCACGGTGATCCGGACGCCACCGCATTCGACCCCGGAGTGCGTCGACGATGCCGGCGTGAGGCGGAGCGGCGTGAACCGGACCCCAGGGATTCCCCGGGCCGAGAGGACCGACGCGAGTCTCGCCCCGTCCAGCCAGGGGGCACCGACCCACTCGAAGGGCGCGTCGGTCCCGCGTCCCACCGAAACGTTCGTCGTCTCGAGGAGAGCCACGCCGGGATAGAGCGCCGCCTGCGTCACGCTCCGGAGGTTCGGCGAGGGGTTCACCCAGGCGAGGCCGGTCTCGTCGTACCAGAGCGACCGCCGGCACCCCTTCATCTTCACCACGTACAGCATCGCCCCGATCGACTGCTCCGCGTTGAACATCCCGGCCAGCTCGCCGATCGTCATCCCGGTCCGGACCGGGATCGAGTGATACGCGGTAAACGAGAGACGGTCGTCGTCTGCGGGCGGCCCCTCGACGACGTCGGCCCGGATCGGGTCGGGCCGGTCCAGGACCACCACCTTCACGTTCGCCTTCGCCGCTTCCTCCATCACGTACCCGAGGGTCGTGAGGTACGTGTAGAAGCGGGCGCCGGCGTCCTGCAGGTCGACCACGATCGCGTCGAGCCCCGCGAGATCCGAGGGAGACGGGCGGCGGCTCTCGCCGTAGAGGGAGGTCACCCTCAATCCGGTGGCCGGGTCCGCCTGGCCGACGACCTTCTCGTCGCGCGTCCCGTCCGGCCCGTGCTCGGGCGAGAAGAGGCGGACGAGCGAGACGCCGGCCTTTCTCGCCGGTTCCGAGAGGAGGACTGCCGCCGTGGGGCGGCCGTCGGCCGCGCGTCCCGCCGGGTGCGTCAGGAGGGCGACCTTCCAGCCGGCGATCGCCTTGAAGCCGTCGGCCTCGAGGACGTCGATCCCCGCACGGACCGGCGATGCGGCCGCGGGTGGCGGCGGCGCGGGCGAGGCCGGCATCAAAACCTTCCTTCCCACCGCGGCGAGAAGACTCGTCGCCCACGACGCCTCCCGGAGCTTCTCCACGTCCATGTCTTCGACCGCGGCGGCGGCGAGCGTCGCGACGATCCCCCGGAGAGCGATCGGGGAGGTGCCCGAGCCGTCCGGGTGGACCCGGCTCGTCAGGAGGACGACGAAGACGCGCGTCGCCGGGTCGATCCAGATCGACGTCCCCGTCCACCCGGTGTGGCCGAACGAGCCGCGCGGGAGGAGGTCCCCCCTGTTCGACGAGTAGGAGGTCTCGACGTCCCACCCGAGCGCCCGGAGGTCCCCGTCCCCGAAGAAGCGGGGGCGTGTCATCTCCGCGACGCCGGCGGCCGAGAGGAACGGCCCTCCCCCCGAGAGGATCGCGGTGCAGAAGCGGGCCAGGTCGTCGGCCGTCCCGAAGAGGCCGGCGTGCCCCGCCACGCCGCCGACGGCCCGGGCGCGCGGGTCGTGGACCTCGCCGCGGAGGATCCGCCCGTCGACCTTCTCGGTCGGAGCGATCCGCGCCGTGGGCAGGTTCCCCTTGCCCGCCGGACGGAACTCGGTCTCCTTCATGCCGAGCTTCGCGAAGGCGTTCTCGCGGACGAAGAGGTCGAGCTGGCGGCCCGACACGCGGGCCACCAGCTCGCCGAGCGCCTCGTAGCCGGCGTCGGAGTAAAGGAACCGCTGGCCGGGGGGATGGGCGAGGGGGACCTTCGCCTTCCGCGCCAGAATCTCCTCCCGTGTGCCGCGGTAGAGGTCCATCGGGTCGTCGGCCACCAGCCCGCCCCGGTGAACGAGGAGCTGCTCCACCGTCACTTTCTCGCGGCCCCCTTCCCGGCCGAACTCCGGGAGATGCTTCACGACCGGGTCGGAGAGCCGGACCTTCCCTTCCTCCACCAGGACCATCACGCTCGCCGCCGTGGCGACGGCCTTCGTGACGGACGCCAGGTCGAACACCGTGTCGACCGTCATCGCTTCCCGGTCGGGGACGAGGGACCGGAAGCCGTACGCCTTCCGGTAGACGACCTTGTTCCCGCGGCCGATCAGGACAACCGCCCCGGGGAGCTCCTTTCGCGCGATCGCCCCCTCGACCGGCGCGTCGATCCGCGCGAGCCGCGCGGCCGACATGCCGGCCGAAGCGGGCGGGACGACGGGCAGCGCGCCGGCGGCCCGCGCCGGGGAAGCCGCGAGGAGAGCCGCGAGGAGAGCCGGAGCGAGGCTTCCCACGGGACGCCCCCCTACTTCTTCGGGGCGGCCGGGGCGGCCTCGGCGCGGAAGAGGTCGTCGAACGTCCCGCGGCGGCGGATGACGCGGGCGTCGTTCCCGTCCACGAGGACCTCGGCCGGAAGCGGCCGCGCGTTGTACTCGCTCGCCATCGAGAAGCCGTAGGCCCCCGCGTCGAGGATCACGACGAGGTCGCCCGCCTTGGGCCGGGGAAGCATCCGGTCGGCCGCGAGGATGTCTCCGGTCTCGCAGACGTCCCCGGCGACGTCGAGCTTCTGGACCTCCCCCGCGGGGCCGACGACCCGCACGCGGTGGTAGGCCTGGTACATGGCGGGGCGCATCAGCGTCTCGAAGCCGGCGTCCACGTTGACGAAGGTCTTCACGGGGGTCGTCTTCACCGAGTTGACCCGGGCCAGGAGGAAGCCCGACGGCGCCACGAAGAAGCGGCCCGGCTCGAGCCAGAGGACCGGCTCGTACCCGAGGGCCTTCACCCCGTCGTCCCAGATCGGCTTCAGCGCCCTTGCGAGGTCCTCGGAGCCCATCACCGTCTCGCCGTCGTGGTACGGGATCCCGATGCCGCCGCCGAGGTCCACGAACTCGAGCGTGACGCCGAGCTTCTCCTTCAGCTCCCGGACGAACGCGAGCATCTTCCTCGCCGTCGCCTCGTATCCCGACGTCTCCGTGATCTGGGAGCCGATGTGGCAGTGGACGCCCGTGATCCTGACGTGCGGGAGCGCCTTCGCCCTGGCGTACGCCGCGAGGGCGATCCCGTCCTCGAGGTGGAGGCCGAACTTCGACTCGGAGATGCCGGTGTTGATCTGGTGGATCGTGTGCGGATCGACTCCCGGGTTGATGCGGAACGAGATGCGCGCCGCCTTCCCGAGGCGCCCCGCGATCTCGCTCACCTGCTCCAGCTCGTCGCGCGAGTCGACGTTCAGGACGCTCCCGTTCCGGATCGCCAGCTCGATCTCGTCGGGCCGCTTGGAGGAGGAGGTGAACATGATCTCGTCCCCCGGCACCCCGACCCGCCTGGCGGCGACCAGCTCACCGCCCGAGACCACCTCGGCCCCGAGCCCCTCGTCCCTCAGGAGCGAGACGATCACGCCGTTCGTGTTCGCCTTCACCGCGTAGAAGACCTTCAGCTTCGGGAAGCGGGGCGCGAACGCCCCCTTCAGCGCCCGCGCCTGGCCCACGATCGTCGCCCGGTCGTAGACGTAGAGCGGCGTCCCGAATCTCGCGGCCAGCGTCTCGAAGGCCCGCGTCGCCTCCGGGCTCCCGGCCCGGTCGGCCCGGGCCGCCTGGAGACCGTCGCGGAGCGTGGAGGCAGGGGCGGCGGCTCCGGGCGGCAGAGGGGCGGCGGCCTGGGCAGGGGCCTTCGACGGGACCTCGGCGCCGGCGAGGATCGGCGAGAAGCAGAGAGCCAGCGCGACGGCGAGACGGGAAGGCGTGCGATTCGGCAAGGAGTCCTCCTGTGGGCGGGTGCCGGCCGATTCTCGGGGAGGGGCGCCGCCCTGTCTAGAATGGGCTCCATGCTGAATCGCAGAGGGTTCCTCGGGCAGGTCTCCACCGCGTCCCTGTTCGCCGCCTTCCCCCCGGGGCTCCAGGAGACGATCGCGCGCGCCGAGAAGGGGACGCTGCCGCCGATCCGGCCGAAGGCGCTGAAGAGGGGAATGACGATCGCCCTCGTCTCTCCTTCCAGCCCGCTGGCCGACTCCGAGAGCCTGAAGATCGCGGCGGAGATGACGGCCCTCCTCGGCTTCGTCCCGAAGCTGATGCCGAACGCCGGCCGGGTCGCGATGTACCTGGCGGGGACGGACCAGGAGCGGGCGGCCGACCTCAACACCGCCTTCGCCGATCCGTCCGTCGACGCCGTCTGGTGCCTCCGCGGCGGCTACGGCTCGTACCGGATCCTCCCCTTCCTCGACTACGAGACGATCCGGAAGAACCCCAAGCCCCTCATCGGCTACAGCGACGTCACCGCTCTTCTCAACGCCGTCCACCGGATGACCGGCCTCGTCACCTTCCACGGACCGATGGGATCCGAGAACCTCACCGAGTTCACCCTTTCCGAGTTCAAGAAGGTCCTCTACGAGGCGAGGGCGGCCGGATCGATCGCCGCCCCTCCTCCGCCGCCGCCCCTCGAGCGGGAAGGCTTCGTCGACCGCGAGAACCGCCTCCGCCGGATCGCTCCTGGCAAAGCCAGGGGGCCGCTCGTCGGCGGGAACATCAGCGTCTTTGCGACCCTCGTCGGGACACCGTTCGAGCCGGACCTCCGGGGGAGAATCCTCCTTCTCGAGGAGGTGGGAGAGGAGCCGAAGAAGATCGACCGGTGGCTGAGCGGCTTCCTGCTGACAGGACGGCTCCAGTCGCTCGCCGGGATCGTCCTCGGGCGGTTCAACGACTGCGGTCCGAAGGACCAGGCGGCCTACTACGGGACCTGGACGTGGCAGGAGGTCTGCGCGGACAGGCTGGGAGGCCTCGGCATCCCCGTCCTCGCCGGCCTCCGCTTCGGGCACGTCCCGGATAAGGCGACGCTCCCGATCGGCGTCGCCGCCGAGCTGGACGCCGACGCCGGGACCCTGACCCTCCTGGAGCCCGCCGTCGCCTGATCGGGGACGGTCCTGAAATCGTGTATTGTCGAGCTACTGAGAAGCGAATCAGGAGGCAAGGATGAGCGTCAACTCCCGACGGGACCACCTCGACGAGATCCGGGCTGCTGCCCTGGGCGCGGTCGAACCGGGAAGAGCGGTCCGGAGGTTCCTCTCCCGCGACGGGGATCGCCTTCGAGTCGGGGATCACGTGGTTCTGCTCGACTCCGCCCGGCCCGTCCGCCTCCTCGCGGCCGGGAAGGCGGCGGTTCCGATGGCGAGGGCGGCCGCCTCGATCCTCGGGGGCCGCCTCGGCCCAGGCATCGTCGTGACGAAGCACGGCCACTTCGACGGCCTCCCCTTCCCCCCGGGCCTGACGGCGATCGAGGCGGGTCACCCGGTCCCCGACGATGCGGGGCTCGCGGCCGTGGCCGCGATCGAGGCTCTCCTCGAAGGAGTCGGCGACCAGGACGTGGTCCTCGCCCTCTTCTCGGGCGGGGCCTCGGCCCTCCTCCCGGACCCGGCCGAGGGGCTGACGCTGGCCGACCTCCAGGCGACGACGGGAGCGCTCCTCCGCTCGGGCGCCCCGATCGGCGAGCTGAACGCCGTCCGCAAGCACCTCTCGAAGCTGAAGGGGGGCCAGCTGGCCCGGCGGGCCCAGCCGGCGGCCCTGGCCGCCCTCATCCTCTCGGACGTCGTCGGCGATCCGCTCGACGTCATCGCCTCCGGCCCGACGGCGCCCGACCCGACGACGTTCGCGGACGCCTGGGCGATCCTGGAGCAGAGGGGCTTGCTCGCCGCCGTCCCGGCCCCGGTGAGGCGCCGCCTTCACGACGGGGTGGAGGGACGGCTCCCCGACACGCCCGGCCCAGGCGACCCTCTCTTCTCCCGCGTCGCGAACGTCCTGGTCGGCTCCAACCGGCTGGCCGCCGAGGCGGCGGTGTCGGCGGCCGAGCGGCTGGGCTACCGAACCCTTCTCCTCTCGACCTTCGTGGAAGGCGAGGCGCGCGAGGTGGCGAAGGTGGCCGCCGCGCTCGCGAGGGAGATCCTCGCGTCCGGTCATCCCGCCGCGCCCCCCGCGTGCCTCGTCCTCGGAGGCGAGACGACGGTGACGGTCAAGGGAGCCGGGCGCGGCGGCCGCAACCAGGAGCTCGCCCTGGCGGCCGCCCTCTTGCTGGAGGGGATCGACGGTGTCTCGATCCTGGCGCTCGCCACCGACGGCACCGACGGCCCGACGGACTCGGCCGGAGGGGTCATCGACGGAGGAACCGCCGCCGCGATCCGCGCCGCCGGGATCGACCCCGCCGCGGCACTCGCCGACAACGACTCCTACCCGGCCCTGGATTCCTGCGGCGCCCTCCTAAGGACCGGTCCGACCGGCACCAACGTCAACGACCTCCTCGTCCTCCTCGTCGGAGACCCGAACAGCTGAGCGCGCCATGCCCCCGGCCCGGAGGGGTTCGCCGCGAAGCGGCAAAAGGGGAACCCGGGCTGAGGGTTCCCCTTCTCAACGACAGCCAGCTCCGGCAGGCGCGAAGCGCCGAGCGCCGAGGGTTCCCCTTCTGATGTTCAGCCGCTCCGGCTTTTCAAGAAACGCGTCCGCGTTTCTTGAACAGATAGGCTGGCCCGTCGGCCCGCGCCCCGACGCCGATCGCCTCGTACCCCGCGGAAAAGAGGGCATGCGCGCCCTTCGCGAAGACGCGGCGCGCCTTCAGGGCCCCTTCCGGATCCGTCTTGTACGTCTCCGGCGCCCCGGCCGGGAACGGCAGGAGGACCCGCGGCGGGTTCTTCTCCGACCGCGGGCGGAAGACCGGGACGCCTTCCAGATCCGGCCTCTTCAGCGTCGGGTCCCCGGCGGCCGCCCGCTCCACGTCACCGTCGTCCAGCCGCCAGCTCACCTCGAACCGGTCGGACGGGAGGTGTCCGTAGATCCCCCCCATCTCGCCGTAGAAGTTCGGCAGGAGCCGGCGCGCGCGCGCCCGGAGCTTTCCCAGGTTCAGGCTCGCGTTCTTCAGGAGGAACGGGTCATAGGTCCACGTCACCAGCCGGATCCCGTGGTCGAGGCACCACGAACGCTGGAAGAGCTTCAGGAGCGTGGAGAGCCCTCGCCCCTGCGCCTCGCGCCGGACCGCCAGGAGGTGGGAGTGCTGGCAGGGCTCTCCCAGGTTCACGCGCGGGATGCCGAAGACGAAGCCCAGCATCCTCTTCCCCTCGAAAGCCCCGGCCATCAGGCCGCCCGCGTGCGCCCCCGCGACGAGGTCGGGGGCCGGCGAGACCATCTTCGGCGCGAAGTCCCAGGCGTCCTGCGAGACCTCCATGGACTCGAGGAACTCGTTCGGGCTGGCCAGCTCCCGGATGACGAGGGTCGGCTTCACTTCGCCGCCGGCCTCGATGCCTGTCGGGTCATGCGCGGTACTCCCTCTTCCCCGTCGTGAAGCGCGAGAGGATAGCAGCCCGCACCTCGACTCCGGTGCCGGGGCCGGCCGGGACCGGCATGAGGCCTGCCGTCGCCTCCAGGCGGGGCTCGACGATGTCCTCCTCGAAGTAGCGCGACGAGGAGGACGTGTCGCCCGGCTTGCTGAACCCCGCGAGCGACGCGATCGCCACGTTGTGCGCGCGGCCGACCCCCGATTCCAGCATCCCCCCGCACCAGAGAGGGATCCCCGCGGCCGCGGCCGCCTCGTGGATCGCCAGCGCCTCGCCGTGGCCGCCCACGCGCCCGATCTTCACGTTGATCACCTTGCAGGCTCCCAGGGCGATCGCCGCCTTCGCGTCGGCCGCGGAGCGGATCGACTCGTCGAGGCAGATCGGCGTCCCGATCCGCCGGGCCAGCTCCGCGTGCGCGGCGATGTCCTCGTGGTGGAGCGGCTGCTCCATGTAGTCGAGGCCGAACTCGTCGATCGCGGCGAGCGTCGGCGTGTCGCCGAGCGTGTAGGCCGCGTTGGCGTCGACCGTCAGGACGATCGAGGGAAACGCCCCGCGCACCGCCCGCAGCCTCTCCACGTCGCACCCCGGCTCGATCTTCAGCTTGATCCGGCGGTATCCCTGCGCCACGTGCCGGCCGACGTTCTCGACGAGGGCCTCGACCGTGGGCGCGATGCCCAGGGAGACGCCCACCTCGATGGAGCTCCGCGTCCCCCCGAGGGCCTTCGAGAGCGAGACACCCCGGGCCCTGGCGAAGAGGTCCCAGAGCGCCGTCTCGACGGCCCCCTTCGCCATCCGGTTCCCCCGGACGCGCGCCGCCAGCAGGTCGAACGCCCCCGGGCCGGCGGTCTCCCGGCCGAGGACGAGGGGGAGGAGGTTCCTCTCCAGGATCGCCCGGGCCGTGTCGAGGGTCTCCGGGGAGAAGAAGGGGTCCTCCTCGGCGACGCACTCGCCCCACCCCGCCAGGCCGCCGGACCGGAGCTCCAGGAGAAGGAACTTCTTGACGTTCGTCTCGCCGAACGACGTCCTGAACTTGAACTTCAGGGGCATCTCCACCGTGCGGAGGACGGCCAGATCGATCTTCACGCGAATCACCCTCCGGGCCGATCATCGCACCCGCCCCCGCGGTCCGGAGAGCGGGAGCCCCACGGCTCGGGGACCGAACGGCCCGAAGGACTAAGATCGTCCTCCATGGCGGTCGACGGACCGCCCGCGAGGGTCCAGTGAGCGAAGAGACACCCGGGTTCCAGCCTCCAGAAGCCGCCGGGGCGGAGATCGACACCTTCGACGGCCACGCCAAGGTGGAGCGGCTCTCCGGGCCGCAGGCACCGTCGGCCGCCGACGGGCCGGGCGCGGTCGACCCGAGGGTCGCCGCCCTCACCGACCCGTGGTTCCGCCCGCTCCTCGACCTCCCCTTCCTCGACCCCTACTACAACGAGACCTATCTCTACCTCGTCCCGTCCGACCCGAAGAGCGTCTTCATCCTCTGGGAGGTGAGCCAGGGGACCCGGGACGACCTGACCCGCCGGTTCGGGCCGGACTTCCTCGGGAAGAACCGCCTGATCCTCCGCATCTACGACGTGACGGGCGTCCTCTTCGACGGGTACAACTCGAAGTCGCTCTTCGAGGTCGACGACTTCCTGAACGACAAGGTCCAGTACTGGGTCTCCGTCGAGGGGGAACGCGACTACATCGCCGAGATCGGCTACCGGGCGGCCGGGACCTCCTACTTCGAGGTGGTGGCGAGGTCGAACTCCGTGAGGACGCCCCGCGGCACGCCCCGGCCGGAGGAGACCTACGCCTCGTGGGGCTCGGTCCAGGTCCACCCGAACGACGTGGAGGTCCCCGTCGGGAGCGACCAGTGGCGGTTCAACCAGTACCTCTACTGGAAGCAGCGGAAGCGCGACGTCCCTGACGAGAAAGGGTACTGGGCCCTCGTCCTCCACCAGCACCTGCCGTTCGTCCGCCACCCGGAGTACTCCGTCAGCCTGGAGGAGCAGTGGTTCTTCGAGGCGGTCGTCTCGGTCTACACGCAGCTCCTCGACATGTTCTGGAGGCTCGAGCGCGACAAGGTCGACTTCCGCGTCACCCTCAGCCTGACGCCGACTCTCCTCTCGATGATGCAGGACCCGCTCCTGAAGGTCCGCACGGCGCGGCACATCGACGAGTGCATCGCGCTGGCCGAGCGCGAGGTGAAGAACGCCGGAGGACGCCCCTGGCAGGCCACGGCGCAGCAGACGCTGGACCGCTTCCTGGCGGCCAAGCGGGTTTTCGAGACGTACCACGGCGACCTCACGGAGGGGTACCGCGCTTTCCAGGACCTCGGGAAGATCGAGGTGATCACGTGCCCCGCCACGCACATGATCCTGCCGCTCTTCAAGCACTTCCCCGAGACGGTGCGCGCCCAGATCCGGGTCGCCTGCAAGCAGTACCGGAGGACGTTCGGGCGGAGCCCCCGCGGCATCTGGCTCGCCGAGAACGCGTGGACGCCGGGACTCGACGAGTTCCTGGCCGCCGAGGGGATCCGCTGGTTCGTCCTGAACGACCTCGGCGTCCTCGAGGGCGACACGCGCCCCTTCTACGGGACCGCCGGACCGGTGGTCACGCCGGCCGGCCTCGCCGGCTTCGGCATCGACACCGACACGCGGGCGAAGATCTGGTCCCGCGAGGGGGGCTACCCGGGACACGTCGACTACAAGGAGTGGTACCGCGACCTGGGCTACGACGCCGACGAGGAGTACCTCCCCGACTACTGGAAGACGGCCGACGTGAGGCGCAACACGGGGATCAAGTACTACCGGATCACCGACAAGAACCTCGACAGCGGCCAGAAGGCGTACTACGACCCGGGCAAGGCCTACCAGACTGTCCACGAGCACGCCGGGCAGTTCGTCTTCGAGCGCGGCGCGCAGGCGAACTACTTCCTCGGCCGGGACGGCGGGCACCGCCCGTGCATCGTCTCGGCCTACGACGCGGAGCTGTACGGCCACTGGTGGCAGGAGGGGCCCGACTTCCTCGAGTCGGTCTTCCGCAAGATGGCCTTCGACCAGACCGAGGTCCGCCCGGTCACGCCCGGGGAGTACCTCGCCGAGCAGGCGACCCACCAGCGGATGGTCCCCGGCGCCGGCTCCTGGGGGAAGGGCCACTACTTCCAGACCTGGGTGGACGACCGGGCGCACCAGCCGAACTCGTGGGTCTACCGCCACCTCTTCCGCCTCTGCGGCCAGATGGCCGACGTCGCCACCAGGCACAGGGACACCACGGACCCCGTACTCAAACGAGCCCTCGACCAGGCCGCGCGGAGCCTCTTCCTGGCGGGCGCTTCCGACTGGGGCTTCCTGATCTCGACCGGCCAGGCGATCCGCTACTCCGAGGTCCAGATCCTCACGCACATCGACCGCACCAAGGAGCTCCTCCGCCAGATCCAGGCGGGAGAGATCCGCGAGGAGTACCTGGCCCTCCTCGAGAGCGTCGACTGCATCTTCCCGTGGGGGGACATGGACTTCCGGGTCTTCTGCCGCGGCTGAGAGCCGCGTCGTAGCCGGCCCGCTCTCTTCCTCCGGACGCGCACAGCTCACCGTCGTCCCGATGTCCGGATCGATCCAACGAACGGCTCCGCGCTCCGTACAAAGGGCATGAACGGAAAAGAGACGCGCAGGGCTGGCCCGGATCGTGCGAATGGGGTTACGACGTCATGAGGAGAGGACAAAGCGGCAGCGCGCCCATCTCGAGAGCCCGCGGATTGCGGGCGGTCCCGGCCGTCGAGGACCCCGACCGCGAGTGGCTCTCGTCCCTCTTCGACGCGTTCTCGCGGAACGAGCGCGACCTCGACACCCTCGTCGCCTGGAGGACGAAGCGGATCACCAGGGCGCGCGTCGTGAGCCCGGCGACACGGGTTCCCCGCTCGGTCCCGGCCATGCTGTCGCCCGGCCGGCGGCTGGAAGACCTCTTCAGGAAGGTCGGGAGAATGGGATGAGGACGGTCAGCGAGGACCGAGTTCGCTCCGGATCGCCTCGTCCAGGACCCGGGCGAATTCCTGGACGGTGTCTGGCTTCAAGACCATGTCGCGGGCTCCGGCGGCGATGGCTGCGTCGCGCTCGCCCGGCCTGACGGAGCCCGAAGAAACGATCACGGGGAGCCCGGGACGGAGGACCAGGACCTGCCTCGCGAGGTCGATGCCCGACATCCCCGGCATCCAGAGGTCGGTGACGACGGCGTCGAAAGCGTCCGGATGCGCCCGCAACTCGTCCATCGCCTCTCGCGCGCCCTCTAGCGGCTTCACCACGTAGCCGAGCGGCTCCAGGGCGAGAGGCACGAGAAATCTCAGCGCCTCCTCGTCGTCCACGTAGAGGACCCTCTTTCTCTCTTCGCTCATCGGCCTCCGCCATCGCCCCGGCCCGGCAGCCCGCCGGGGTTCGCCGGCACCGGAATGATGTCACGGCGACCGACCGCCGGCAGGGCCTCTCCGGAAAGCGCCGTGAGACAATCGCCCGACCGGTCGGTTCAACGCAACTCGTGCCGTGGGAGGCCGCCGGAGGAGCCGTTCGATGCCGAAACCTCTCGTCCTCGCCGTCGACGACGACGCCACGGCGAGGGAAGCTCTCGCGTCGCTCCTCGCCCGCGAGGAGTGCGAGACGCACTTCGTCGGCAGCGGCCCCGAGGCGCTCGAGACAGCGCTCGCCCTGCCGCCGGACCTGATCCTCCTCGACGTGATGATGCCGGGGATGGATGGCTTCGAGGTGTGCCGCCGGCTCCGGGCCGAGCCTTCCGTCCGCGAGGTTCCCATCGTCCTCCTGACCGCGCTCGACGACCGGGAGTCGCGCCTCGAGGGTCTTCAGGCCGGCGCGGACGATTTCCTCTCCAAGCCATACGACCGTGCCGAGCTCCGGGCCCGCGTCCGGACCATCCTGCGGCTGAACCGCTACCGCCGCCTGGTGGGCGAGCGGGAGAATTTCCGCTGGCTCGCCGACCACGCGCGCGACGGCTACCTCATCACCGACGGAGGCGGGCGCGTCTCCTACGCGAACGAGGCGGCGGTACTCTTCCTCGCCCTCGAGGCCGGGCTCCCCCTGGAGGGCCGCGTCTTCCCGGCCTGCACCGAGCCCGCTTACCGGAAGGAGCCGGCCGAGGCCTGGGCGAGCTGGCCTTCCCCCTCGGAGGCCCCCCGCTACCTGGTCCGGCCTGAATCGCCGTCCGCCCGGGCCTTCTGGCTCCGGGCCGACCAGACCCGGATCGCCGGCGAGACCGGAGGCGGGCTCCTCGTGCAGCTCCGCGACGTGACGGACGAGAAGTCGATCGGGCGGGACGTCAGGACGGTCCAGACGCTCGTCGCGCACAAGTTCCGCACCCCGCTCAGCGGCCTGATCGGCAGCCTTCAATTCCTGGCAGCGGGCAATCTCGACGCGAAGGAGACCTCGGACTTCGCCCGGACGGCGGTCCAGTCGGCCGAACGGCTGGCTGCGCAGCTGGAGAGGATCCTGATGGCCATCCGGACCAAGAAGAGCGCCGCCGAGGCGGGCTGCCCTCTCTCCTTCGTCCCGGTCGTCGTCCGGGAGATCGCCACCGACCTGGGGCTGCCGCGGGTCCCCGAGGTCGCCGTGGAGCCGGCCGTGGCGTGGCGCAAGCTTCGCCTCGGAGCGCGGTCTCTCGAGTGGATCCTCCGCGAGCTCTTCGAGAATTCCGTCAAGTTCCACCCGACCGGCTCTCCCGAGATCGAGGTGGCGATCCAGACTTCGGGCCCGGCACAGGTGACGATCAGCGTCACCGACGACGGGATCCACCTCTCCCCCGAGCAGCTCCGCCGGGCCCCTCAGCCTTTCGCCCAGGGGGCGAAATTCGAGACCGGGGAAACGCCCGGAATGGGGCTCGGCCTCCCGGTCGTCGTCACGCGCCTGTGGGAAGTGGGCGGCGCGCTGTCGCTCCGGAACCGCCGGGATAGGGCGGGCGTCGTCGCCGAGATCGTCGTCCCGATCGACGACTGGCCCGGAGCCTGAACCCTTCGTGGCGAACGCCCCCCGTCTCCCTGCTTCGCCGGCGTCGAGGGCGGTGGATGCCGCGATCGGCGCCGTCGGCCTCGCCCTGACCGCCCTTCTCGTCTTCGCCGACGTCGGGAACGAACGGGAGCGCGAGCGCAGGGCGTTCGAGCGAACCGCCGAGAGCCTGGTCGCCGACCTCTCCAGGGTGCAGGCCGAACAGACCAGAAACGACCAGACCGTCGCCGACCTCTTCGAGGCCTCGGAGGTGCCCTCCGAGGACCGTTTCGTGAAGTTCGCGGCGAGCCACCCTCCCGCGTCCCGCCGGGCGATCCAGTTCGTCCCGAGGGTCCGGGACGCGGACCGGGCCCGGTTCGAGGCCCAGCTTGGAGAAGCTCACCCGGACGGCGTCGGCATCTGGGAGCCGGGCGAGGACGGGGAACGCCGTCCCGCCGCGCCCCGCCCCGACTACTTCCCGGTCCAGTACATGTACCCGGTCGCCGAGATGGAGAGCGTCTTCGGATTCGACCTCGGGAGCGAGCCGCTCCGCCGCCTCCCGCTGGAGCAGGCGGCACGGACCGGCCTCCCGACGATCTCCATGCCGATCCGCCTCGTCGAGGCGCCGAACCGCTGGGCCTACCTCCGCTACGTCCCGCTCTACCGGCAGGGGCACCTGGTAGGGACGCCCGACGAACGGGAAGAGGCCCTCCGGGGATTCGTCGTCGCCGTCTACCGGTTCGGCGACTCCCTGGACGCTGCCATGGAGAGCACCGGGGCGTCTCACCAGGTCGTCTACCTCTACGCCGAGGACCGGCCCGACGCCCTTCCGGTCTACACGTACCGGACGCCCGACGCCGCGCCGGATGCGAGCGCCGCCCCCCGGCTGGCCGAGGCGGCCGCCCTTCCCGGGACCGTCGTCTCCCATTTCCATCTCACCGACCGGGACCGGGTCCACGTCTTCGTCCCGTCGCCTCCGACTCCGATCTGGCGGCTGGCCGACAGGAGCACCGCGATCATCACCCTGCTCGGCCTGGCCCTGACGACGGCGGCGCTGGTCGACCGGCGCCTCCGCCGCCGGCGGGAGCAGCTCGAGAAGGTCGAGCTCGACATCGCGCACGTCCTCTCGGAGTGCACCGACCTGGAAGAGGGGGCCCGCCGGGTCCTCGGCGTGATCGGCATCCAGCTCGCCTGGGACCACGCCGAGCTGCAGGTCGCCGGAGACCGCCGGAGGGGGGACGGCGGAACCGTCGTCTGGCCCGACGGCTCGGACCTGCTCCCGTCCGGGGACCCCCCGCACGGCGCCGGCCCCCGGGAGACGTCGACGGTGTCCACCCGGGCGGGCCATCTCCGGAAGATCGAGTGGATCGAGGACCTCCACGGCTCCGGCGCCGACGAGACGGCCGCCATGATCGGCGCCGGCCTCCGGAGCACGGTCACGCTCCCCCTGATCAGCGAGAACCGCGTCCTCGGCATCGTCACCCTCGCGTCGAGAGCGCCGCGCCCCCCGGAGCCCGACACCGCGGCGATGCTGGCCGACGCCGGAGCCGGGATCGGACAGCTCGTCGCCCGGATGCTGGCCCAGGACGCTCTCCGGGACGAGCACGACTCCCTCGCGCTGCGGGTCGACGAGCGGACGGCCGAGCTCCGCCAGGCCAACGCCGACCTGGCCCGCGCCGGCCGCATGAAGCACGAGTTCCTCGCGTCCATGTCGCACGAGCTGCGGACACCACTCAACGCGGTCCTCGGGCTTTCCGAGGCGCTCCAGGAGAGGGTCTACGGGCCCTTGACGGAGAGCCAGGAGCGAAGTCTCCGGACGATCGAGGAGAGCGGACGAAAGCTCCTCGGGCTGATCAACGACATTCTAGACCTGTCGAAGATCGAGGCCGGCAAGCTCAACCTCCAGAAGGCCTCGGTGGAGGTGGCCGGTCTCTGCCAGTCGGCCCTCCACCTCGTCCGCCCGGCTGCCCAGGAGAAGGGCCACGCCCTGACCCTCTCCGTGGAGCCTGCCGGCCTCCGGACGTACGCGGACTCCCGCCGCCTCAAGCAGATCCTGGTCAACCTCCTCTCGAACGCCGTGAAGTTCACGGATCCGGGAGGCTCGATCGCCCTCGAGGCGGCCGGAGGACCCGGCTCGGTCCGGTTCACGGTCCGGGACAACGGGATCGGGATCGCGGAGGCGGACCGGCCTCAGCTCTTCAAGCCGTTCGTCCAGCTCGACAGCAGCCTCGCGAGGAGGCACGAAGGGTCGGGACTCGGGCTCGCCCTGGTCGGACGGCTGGCGGAGCTCCACGGCGGGAAGGTCGAGCTGGAGAGCGAGCCCGGGCGGGGGACGACGGTCTCCGTCACCGTGCCGGGGGAGGGGCCCGGCGACGCCGGGCCGAACTAGGCCGGCCGTTCCTGGATCGAGCGGATGGCGACGGCCCGGCCGGTCGTCTCGTCGACGTCCACGATCGCGCCACACATCCGGACGTCCCGGGTCGCGGTCTCCATCGACCGAGGGGTCTGCATCAGGAACTTCTCCAGGATGCTCTTCGGCTCGAAGCCGATGATCCCCTCGTACGCCCCGCACATCCCGGAGTCGGTCTGGAACGCGGTCCCCCTGGGCAGGATCCGCGCGTCGGCCGTCGGGACGTGCGTGTGCGTCCCGATCACGAGCGAGACCCTCCCGTCAAACCAGAAGCCGGTCGCCTGCTTCTCGGAGGTCGCCTCGGCGTGGATGTCGATCACGATCACCTTCAGGTCCGGGCGCTTCTCCCTCATCTCCGCGATGACCTGGTCCCCGACCCGGAACGGCGAATCGGTGTTGACCATGAAGACCTGCCCCTGGAGGTTCAGGACTCCCACGGGGATCCCCGACGGCGTCTCCTGGATCGTCCACCCCTTGCCCGGGTTGCCGGGCGGGTAGTTCGCGGGGCGGATCAGGTTCCCGAGGTCGCCCAGGAGGGGGACGAACTCCTTCTTGTCCCAGATGTGGTTGCCGCTGGTGAAGACGTCGATCGGGAGCTTCGACAGCTCCGCGAAGATCTCGGCCGTCACGCCGAACCCGCCCGCCGCGTTCTCGGCGTTCGCGATGGTGAAGTCGATCTTCTCGCGCTCGACCACCTTCGAAAGGAGATGCAGGGCCTTCCGGCCGGGCTTGCCGACGATGTCGCCGAGGAACAGGAGCCTCATGGGGAGGGGACCCTACTTGGCATAGTCGACCGCTCTCGTCTCGCGGATCACGGTAATTTTGATCTGCCCGGGGTACTGCAGCTCCGCCTGGATCCGCTTCGCCAGGTCCTTCGACATCCAGAGGCACTCGTCGTCGTTCACCTGCTTGGCGTCGACGATGACGCGGAGCTCGCGTCCGGCCTGGATCGCGAAGGTCTTCTCGACCCCCTTCATCCCGTCCGTCATCCTCTCCAGCTTCTCCAGCCGCTTGACGTAGGTCTCCAGGATCTCGCGCCGGGCCCCCGGACGGGCCGCCGAGATCGCGTCGGCGGCGTTCACCAGGACCGCCTCGATCGTCCGGGGCTCGTAGTCGCCGTGGTGGCACTCCATCCCGTGGACGACCGCATCGGTCTCGCCGAACTTCTTCAGCAGGACGCGGCCCAGCTCGAGGTGCGTCCCTTCCTGCTCGCGGTCGACCGCCTTGCCGACGTCGTGGAGGAGGCCCGCCCGCTTGGCGACGGCCACGTCGGCCTTCAGCTCGCTGGCCAGGTGGCACGCGGCCCAGGCGACCTCGAGGGAGTGCTGGAGCACGTTCTGGCCGTAGCTGGTCCGGTACTTCAGCCGGCCGAGGAGCTTGACCAGCTCGGGGTGGAGGTCGGGAATCCCCAGCTCGTAGGCGGCGGCCTCGCCGGCCTGCTTGATGTTCTCCCACAGCTCCCCGCGGACCTTCTCGACCACTTCCTCGATGCGGGCAGGGTGGATGCGGCCGTCCCCCATCAGCCGCTCGATCGCCCGGCGGGCGACCTCGCGGCGGATCGGGTCGAACGAGGAGAGGAGGACCGCCTCCGGGGTGTCGTCGATGATGATGTCCACGCCCGTGGCCGACTCGATGGCGCGGATGTTCCGTCCCTCACGGCCGATGATCCTCCCCTTCATGTCGTCGGACGGGAGGTCGAGGACCGAGACGGTGTTCTCGACGACGTGCTCCGAGGCCATCCGCTGGATCGTCATCGAGAGGAGCCGCTTGGCCTTCTGGTTCGCGCCCTCCACCGCCTCCTCCTCGATCCGCCGGACCATGCCGGTCGCCTCGAGGCGGGCCTCGTTCTCCAGCTCGCGGATGAGGTCCTTCTTCGCCTGCTCGGAGGTGAGGCCGGCGATCTTCTCGAGCCGGGTCCGCTGCTCGGTCACCAGGATTGCGGCCGCGACCTCGGCCTCCTCGATCAGCTCCTCGACCCGCTTCTCCCTCTTCGTCAGGTTCTGGGCCCGGTTCTCGCTCTCCTGCTCGCGCTTCTCGACCGTCGTCAGCTTCTTGTCGAGCCCTTCCTCCTTCTGGAGGATCCTCTTCTCGATCTCGGTCAGCTCGCCCCGGCGGCGGATGGCCTCCTGTTCGGCCGCCTCGCGGCTCTTGAGCAAGCGCTCCTTCGAGTCGAGCTCGGTCTTCTGCGCCTCGGCCTGAGCGCGGCGGACCTCGCTCTCGGCCCTGAAGCGCGCCTCCTCGAGGAGCTTCTTCGCCTCGATGTCGGCCAGGGACTTCTCGCGGCTCGCCGCCTCTTTTTCGCGGGTCGCGGCTTCCTTTTCGAGGGTAGCTTTCGCCTTCTCCCCGAGCGCCGAGAAGTAGAAATACGCCCCCACGGCGGCGAATACCGCCGTGAGGATCAGCATGAGGATGGTCGTCTGGGTCACGGGTCGGTCCCCCTCGCTTCCTATTCGTTCGAGGGTGACCCGGAGTCGATACGGCTGGACCGGATTCTGGCTGTGGTTCTATCGGGGAGCGATCGCTCCGAGCCTCCGAGCGGGGAACGGGAGGACCTCGAGGACGAAAAGGCCCCCGCCTCGGCCGTGTGAGCTAGGTCGATTGAACCCTAAGTTAGGAAGTTCGAACCCTCCGGGGCAGACCATTAGTTCCCCGTGCCCGGCGGAGCCGGGGGGGGCGTCACAGGACGGCCCGGGTCGGGAGGATTCGGGGCTCAAATATCGGTTCAAGGACGTGTCGCTCAATCACGCACCGCGCAGGGTGCCACTCGATTCAATGCCCGAGCCGTTCGGGCTTCCCTGGGGAACCACATTCAGAATCTGGTCTAGCTTTTCGACGAGACGACTTGCCCGTGTGGCAATTCGCCCCGGATCACCCTCTTTTGCCATGAGCCGGAACTGGTGGAATTCGTCCGAGATGTTCAGCGCCGTCAGGATCGCGATCTTCGTCGCGTCCACCGTCGGCGCGTGCCGGGAGACCTCCTGCATCTTCCTGTCGACGAAAGCGGCCAGCTCCCGGACGTACTCCGGGTCCCCGGCGGCTCTCACCGAGTAGGTCTGGCCGAAGATCTCGACCTGCGTGACAGTCGGTTTCGCTTCCATTCGGACGGCTCTTTCCAGGTTTCCGGCCGGATGATAGCACGCCGGGAGGGTCACTCCGGGACGGTCTCGGCCTCTTCCAAGTTCTTGATCAGGCGCTCGATACGCCCCCGGATCGACTCCCGCTCGTCCTCCAGCTGGGCGAGCCGGTCCCTGGACTCGGAGTCGACGGCGAGGCGTTCGAGCGATTCGGAGAGTTCCGCCTTCAGCCTGTCCCTGGCGGCTTCCGCCTCTTCCAGCCCGCTCCGCAGCGCCCGGTTCTCCTCCGTCAGGCCGGCGAGCCTGGCCGAGAGCTTCTCCACCCGCTCCTCGAGGGCGGCAAAGACCTGATCGAGGGGGGCCGGCGGGTCCCCTTTCGGCTGGGCTCCCTTTGCACGTTCCGTCTTCGACATCTTGAATAGCCTCCTGGCGCCGCCTCAGTCGATCCCGTCGACGCCGGTTTCCGGAAGGGCGAGGAGGGCCCGGGCCGCCGAATCGCGCCAGCCGTTGACCTCCTCGCGGGACAGCGACCGCTCCGGCGAGCCGAAGCGGAGGCTGAGGTTGGTCTTGACGAAGCCCGGGGCGACCCCGGGGCCCGAGTATCGGTTGTTCGCGTCGACCGCGAGGAGCTCGGCCGGGCCCGCCCTTTTCACCGTCTCCTCGACGAGGCGCCAGGGAATCTCCTTCCGGTGCGTGAGCGTGAGATCCACGGAGCTTCCCGGGAAGCGGGACGGGATCTCGACGGACGTGACCGGAGCGGGCTTCGGAATGGCGTCCAGGTCGACGTCCCCCACGACCGGGTCGGCCAGGTCCCAGCCTTCGGCCAGCGGCGAGGCGAGCACTCCGACCCAGCCGGCCACCGCGCCCCCTTCCGCCACGATGCGGGCCGACCGCCCTTCCGCCAGGAACGGGAAGGGGGCCGCCTCGAAACGGGGTGCCGGAGCTCCCAGCCCCGAGAAGAGCCCGGCCACGATCCCGGTCCCGTCGAAGAAGTCGGCCTCGCGGGCCGCGTCCGACCAGTGGCTCTGCCGCCGGCCGGCGAGGAGGAAGGCCGCAGAGCGGCGCTCGGCCACCTGGCCGTCCTTCCAGCCGAACGACCGGGCCACCTCGAAGAGGCCGAGATCCGCCCGGGACCGCCTCACGTTGTGCTGCGCCGAGCGGAGGAGACCGACGACCGGCGTCGCCCGCAGGGTGGAGAACGGCTCCCCGAGGGGGTTCTCGATCTCCACCGGCTCTCCCGGCCCCGCCGGGACGAACGGGGCGTTCTCGGCCCCGGAGACGAACGAATAGTTGTGGGCCTCCGTCAGGCCCAGGCCCGCGAGCTGATCGCGCGCCCGGTCCTCCAGGATCGACGACTCCGCCGACTCCCCAGGCTCGAAGACGGGGGGGAGAGTTTCCGGGAGCTGGTCGTAGCCGACGCAGCGGATGATCTCCTCGACCAGGTCGATCTCGCCGGCGACGTCGATCCGCCAGCTCGGGACCGTCACCTCGATGACGTCGCCGGCGCCTCCCTTCCGCTCGGGGGCGAACCCGAGGGCCGCCAGGATCGAGAGGCAGCGCTCGGGCGCCACCTCCATGCCGAGGAAGCTGCCGAGCCGGGCGAGCCGGAGGCCGAGCGTCCGGGCCGCGAACGGCCGGGCCACGGCGTCGATCACTCCGGGACGCACCTCCCCGCCGCAGTCGGCGGCGATGATCCGGGCCGCGCGGTCGAGCCCGTCGAGAGTGGTCAGCGGGTCGGTCCCCCGCTCGAACCGGTGCGACGCGTCGGTGTGCATCCCGGTCGCCTTGGCGGTCCGCCGGACCGCGCCGGGATGGAAGTGGGCGGACTCCAGGAGGATCCGCGTCGTCGAGTCGGAGATCGCCGAGTGGAGCCCCCCCATGACGCCGGCGAGGGCCACCGGCTTCTCGGCGTCGGCGATGACGAGCTGATCCCCCGCCAGGGTCCGCTCCACCCCGTCCAGGGTGACGAGCTTCTCTCCCGGGCGGGCGAGCCGGACGACGATCGTGGGCCGGCCGTCCTTCCCCTTCGCCAGCCTGTCCAGGTCGAAGGCGTGCATCGGCTGGCCGATGTCCCAGAGGACGTGGTTCGTGGCGTCGACCGGGGCGCTGATCGCGTTCGACCCGATCGACTCGAGTCGCGCCCGGACGGCCGCGGAGGCCGGGCCCATCCGGATCCCCTCGATCACGCGGGCCGAGTAGCGGGGGCAGAGCTCTCCCTCCTCGATGACGATCGCCGCCAGCTCCGCCGCCGGTCGGCCGCTCTCGGATACCGGCCCGGGGCCCGGATCGCGGAACTCGCGTCCCAGGGCGACCGCGGCCTCGCGGGCCAGCCCTCGGTGGTTCATCCCGTCCGGGCGATTCGCGGTCACCTCGACGTCGTAGACCGTCGACGCGCCCTCCCCTTCCCGTCCCTCGACGATGAAGCCGACCGACGTCAGCCGCTCGGCGGCCGCAGACGGGTCGGGAGCCGGGCCCGGAAGGTACGAGGCGAGCCAGGAGAGGCTCATCTTCATGATTCAGGAGCTCCAGACCCGGTCCAGGAACCGGAGGTCGTTCTCGAGGAGGAGGCGCAGGTCGGGCAGCCCGTGCAGCAGCAGGGCGATCCGGTCCACTCCCATCCCGAACGCGAAGCCGGTGTACCGCTCGGGGTCGATGCCGCCGTTCTCGAGGACCTTCGGGTGGACCATCCCCGCCCCCATGATCTCGATCCAGCCGGAGCCGGAGCAGACCCTGCACCCCTTCTGTTCGCACAGGACGCACGAGACGGCCACGTCGACGCCCGGCTCGACGAACGGGAAGAACGTCGGCCCGAACCGGACCTTCGCCCGGTCGCCGAAGAACGTCCGCGCGAACGCCGCCAGGGTGCCGCGCAGGTCGGCGAAGGTGATCCCCTCGTCCACCGCGAGCCCCTCGATCTGGTTGAAGACGGGGAGGTGCCGGGGGTCGATGTCGTCCTTGCGGAAGACGCGCCCAGGGCAAAGGATCCGGATGGGCGGCTTCCTCGAGAGCATCGTCCGCATCTGGACGGGCGACGTGTGCGTCCGGAGCAGCAGGCGGTCCCGGCCGGTGCCGCCCCCCTTCACGAAGAAGGTGTCGACCGCGTCGCGCGCCGGGTGGTCCGGCGGGAAGTTGAGCGACTCGAAGTTGTACCAGTCGCTCTCCACCTCGGGGCCGTCCGCCACCTCGTAGCCGAGCGAGCGGAACGACGCCTCGATCCGCCGGCGGACGACCGTCAGCGGGTGGAGGCGGCCCACGGCCGGGACCCGGGGCGGGAGCGTCACGTCCACCGCGCGGGCGGATTCCGCAGCGCGGGCGGCCTCCGCCGCGGCCGCGCCCTCCAGCTCCTTCAGCCGGGCTTCGACGCGGGCCTTGAGCTTGTTGACGCCGGCGCCGTAGGCCCCCTTCTCGTCCTTGGGCACCTCCCGGAGGAGGCCCAGGAACGCCGTGACGACGCCGTGACCCTTGCCGAGCCAGTCCACGCGCAGCTTCTGGACCTCCGCGGAGGTCCTGGCGCGTGCCGCATCCAGCTCGAAACGAGCCAGCTGCTCGTCAAGGACGAACGGCGCCTCGGTCAAGGTCCGCGATCAGGCGGCCGGCGGGGCCGCGAGCGCGCTCTTGGCGGACGCCACGAGCGAGGCAAACCCCTTCGGGTCGAGGACGGCGATCTCGGCCAGCATCTTCCGGTTCACGTCGGAGCCGGCCTTCTTCAGGCCGTCCATCAGCTTCGAGTAGCTCAGGTCGTGCTGGCGGGCGGCGGCGTTGATCCGGATGATCCAGAGGCCGCGGAACTCGCGCTTCTTCTGCTTCCGGTCACGCGTCGCGTAGGCGAGCGAGCGCTCCACCTGGAGCTCGGCGATTCGGAAGCAGTTGTGCTTCGTCCCGTAGTAGCCCTTGGCGAGGTGAAGAATCCTTTTCCTGCGGTCGTTCCGCTTCGTTCCACGCTTGACGCGAGGCATTTTCGTCTCTCCTTAAACTTCGTTGGCCTGGGGTCAGGCGTAGGGGAGCATCCGGCGCACGACGGCCTCGTCGGCCTTCGCCACCAGGGTCTCCTTGTCCAGGTCGCGCAGGCGGCTGGCGTTCTTCTTCGTGAGAATGTGCCGCTTCATCGCGAAGCTCCGCTTGAACTTCCCGGTCGCCGTCTTCCGGAAGCGCTTCGCTGCGCCCCGGTGGGTTTTTCGCTTGTTCGTCGCCATGTCGGGACTCCTTCCGGTTGGATGTCGATTCGTTCGCGGCGCGCTCCGCGCCGTCAGTGCTTCTTGGTCGGCCCGAAGATCTGGTGCATTCGGTTCCCCATCATCTCGGGAGCCGATTCCACGTGGGCCTTGCCCTCCAGATCCCCGATCAGCCGGGCGAGGACCTTCCGACCGTTCTCCAGGCGGGACATCTCCCGCCCACGGAACTGGATCGTCGCCTTGACCTTGTCCCCTTCCTCCAGGAACCGCACGATGTTCTTCAGCTTGAAGTCGTAGTCGTGGTCGTCGATGTTCGGCCGGAACTTGATTTCCTTGACCTGCGTGACCTTCTGCTTCTTCTTCGACTCGTGCTCCTTCTTCTTCTTCTCGAAGGTGAACTTGCCGAAGTCCATCACCTTGCAGACCGGGGGGTCGGCCTGCTCGGCGATCACCACCACGTCGAGCCCTTCGGCCCGTCCCTGGGCCAGGGCGGCCTGGGGCTCGACGACGCCGACCTGCTCTCCCGTGGAGGAGATGAGCCGCACCGCCTGGAAGCGGAGGATGTACTCGTTGATCGGGGAATTCTTTTGCGGTGGAATCCGCGGTCCGCCTCTAAAAAAAATGGTCCTACCTCCTTCAGTGGGCGGCCGCCGGAGCGGTCGTCCAGGCCGTCGCGCGGGATGCGGCGACCTCGTTCATCTCGGCGATCAGCGCGTCGAGCGACCTCGACCCGGCGTCCCCGCTGCCGTGGAGGCGGAGCGAAACCGTCCCCGCCACCCTTTCCTTCTCCCCGACCACCAACAGGGCCGGGACCTTTTCCATCTCACCGTTTCGGATCTTCGCGCCCAGCTTCTCGTTCCTGAGGTCGATCGCCGCCCGGAACCCTTCGGCCAGGAGCTTCGCCTCCACCTCGCGGCCGTACTCGTTGAACTTCTCCGAGACCGGCACGACGCGCACCTGCTCCGGCGCCAGCCAGAGCGGGAAGTTGCCCCCCGTGTGCTCGATGAGGATGCCGAAGAACCGCTCGAGCGACCCGAGGACGGCGCGGTGGAGGACCACCGGGCGGTGCTTCGCCCCGTCCTCGCCCGTGTACTCGAGGTCGAAGTTCTCCGGGTTCGCGAAGTCGACCTGCAGCGTCCCGAGCTGCCAGGCCCGGCCGATGGCGTCGGTCACCTGGAAGTCGAGCTTGGGGCCGTAGAACGCCCCGTCGCCCGCGTTGACGAAGAAGTCGCGCCCCCGGCGCTTGAAAGCCTCGGCCAGGGCGGCCTCGGCCTTGTCCCAGTTGGCGATCTCGCCCATGTACTTCTCGGGGCGGGTCCCCAGGCCCACCCGGACGCCGGTGAAGCCGAACGTCGTGTAGACCTCGTCGATCAGCGAGATGAAGCGGTCCATCTCCTCGGCCATCTGGTCCAGGGCGACGAAGATGTGCGAGTCGTCCTGGCAGAACGTCCGGACCCGGGTCAGCCCCTGCGTCACGCCCGACCGCTCGTAGCGGTGGAGACGCCCGAAGTCGGCGTATCGGACCGGCAGGTCGCGGTACGAGAACGCCTGGCTGGCGTACATCAGGAAATGCCCCGGGCAGTTCATCGGCTTCACGCCGAATTCCCGCTCGTCGATCTCCGTGAAGTACATGTTTTCCTTGTAGTTCTGGTAGTGGCCCGACTTCTTGAAGAGGTCGGCGTCGAAGACCTGCGGCGTGACCACTTCCTGGTAGCCGTACTTCACGTACAGCTCGCGCATGTACGCGACCAGGAGGTTGTAGACCGTCGCCCCCTTCGGGAGGAAGAACGGCGAGGCGGGCGCCCACGGGTGGAACAGGAAGAGGCCCAGCTCCTTCCCCAGCTTCCGGTGGTCCCGCGCCTTCGCCTGCTCCAGCCGGTGGAGGTGCTCGTCCAGCTCCTTCTGGGAGAGGAACGACGCGCCGTAGATCCGCTGGAGCATCGGGTTCCGCTCGTCGCCCTTCCAGTAGGCCCCGGCGGTGTGGGTCAGCTTGAAGACGCCGAGCTTCCCCGTGGAGGGGACGTGCGGCCCGCGGCAGAGGTCGACGAAGTCCTTCTGGCGGTAGCAGGAGACCGTGTCGCCCTCGGGGATGGCAGAGGCGATCTCGACCTTCAGGTGGTCCGCCTGCGCCTCGAAGACCGCGACCGCCTCGGCCTTCGGCATCTCCAGCCGCTCGACCGGGTTGTTCTCGGCGATGATCGTCCTCATCTCGGCCTCGATCCGCTCGAGGTCCTCGGGCGTGAAGGCCTTCCCCGGGTCGAAGTCGTAGTAGTAGCCGTTCTCGATGGCCGGCCCGATCCCTATCTTCACGTTCGGGAAGAGGCGCTTGACAGCGTTGGCCGTCAGGTGGGCCGTGGAGTGCCGGTAGAGGTCGAGGGCGTCCGGGTGCTTCGGCGTCACCACCTCGAACGGGCCCGATTTCACGAGCGGCCGGGAGAGGTCCAGGACCACTCCGTCCAGCTTGACGGCGAGGGCGTCCTTGACCAGGCGGGGGCCGATGGACGCCGCGACGGCGGCGCCGGTCGTCCCCGCCTGGACCTCGCGCACACTTCCGTCGGGGAGCGTCAGCCGGACCACGTCGCCCGGGACTGCCTCGGACATCTCTCTCTCGCCTTCCTTTCTCTCGCGCGGGACCAGCCCCGGCACTGCGCCGGGGCGTTCGAATCGGGATCTTTCTTCTGGCTTCTGGGGCGAGAGGAGGAGGGAATGGTAGGCGCTAGCGGACTCGAACCGCTGACCCCGTCCGTGTGAAGGACGTGCTCTACCGACTGAGCTAAGCGCCTGGAGTCGCAGCGACCTGGGGGGAAAGCGGAACGGAATGGTAGGCGCGAGCAGGATCGAACTGCTGACCCCTACCGTGTCAAGGTAGTGCTCTCCCACTGAGCTACGCGCCTGCAACCGAAATTTCCGCTTCCCAGGGCTACCGGCAGGGGTCCCGCGGCCAGGCGCATGCCCTGGCGCAACGGGGAGCTTCTGGACCCTACCCTCGACCCGGAATCAGATTGTCAAAAGACCGATCCCCAGGCTAAGCGCCCGGGGCGGTGGAGGATACCGGCACACCGGGATACCGTCAAGGCTGCTGGCTGTCGATTCGGCTATTCTGGCGGAGCGTGAAGCTGGTCATCCAGATCCCCGCCTGGAACGAGGAGGAGCAGATCGCCGCCGCGGTGCGCGAGCTGCCGCGCGCGGTCGACGGGTTCGAGTCCGTGGAGGTCCTCGTCGTCGACGACGGGTCGACCGACGCCACGGCCCGGGAGGCCCGGGCCGCCGGGGCCGACCACGTCGTGAGGCTGCCGGTCCACCAGGGGCTGGCCGCCGCGTGGCGTGCGGGCCTGGACGCCTCCCTTCGCCTCGGGGCCGACGTCATCGTCTCGACCGACGCCGACCGGCAGTACGCGGCGGCCGACGTCGGCAAGCTGGTGGCGCCGATCCTGGCCGGGGAGGCCGAGTTCGTCGTCGGGGACCGCGGCGTGGCGACGAAGGCGGACTTCTCCCGCGGGAAGCGGTGGATGCAGCGACTCGGCAGCTGGGCGGTCCGCCGGGCCTCCGGCACCGACGTCCCCGATGCCACCTCCGGATTCCGCGCCCTGACCCGCGAAGCGGCCCTCCGCCTGAACGTCTTCTCGAAGATGACCTACACGATCGAGACCCTGATCCAGGCCGGGACCAAGGAGATGGCGGTCGCGTCCGTCAGGGTCGGCACGAACCCGCCCGTCCGGCCCTCGCGCCTCTTCCGGAAGACCTCGGACTACGTCCTGATCCAGGGCGCCAACATCCTCCGGATGACCGCGCTCTACAAGCCGCTGCCGGTCTTCTTCGGCCTGGCGGCCCTCCTCTTCGGGGGAGGCCTCCTCCTCGTCGGGCGCTACCTCTGGTTCGTGGCGGCGAACCAGAATCCCGCCGGCCACCTCCAGTCGCTGCTGCTCGCGGCGGTCCTCTTCCTCGCGGCGACGATCTCGTTCCTCACCGGCCTCCTCGCCGACCTGATCTCCATCAACCGGGCGCTCCTCGAGGAGGTCCTGCTCCGGCTAAGGAAGACGGACCTGGACCGCTGAGGGCCGGGGAGCGGCGCCGACCCGGGGAGCTCACGGCGAGGGGATGCCGGGGACCAGCGTGCCGTCCCCGGATCGGTTGTCGACGACCGTGGCGTAGGCGCCGACCGCCGCTCCCGACAGGTCCTCGAAGACGACCGACAGGACCTCGTTGCCGGTGCCGAGGCCCGCGATCAGCTCGTCCACCGCGAGCTGGACGAAGTTGCTGCCGGCCTGCGTCAGCCTGAGATACGTCGACAGGAGCTGCGTCCCGGCCGCGTTGTAGACCTTGACGAACCCCTCGGCGCCGTCCACCGCCGATCCCGAGGCGAGGAAGAGGGCCACGTTGGTCCGGTAGTTCGCGTCCGAGCGGAGCCCGGCCAGGACCAGCCGCCTGTTTGCGCCCGCCCCGGACGCGAAGTCGGCGCCGGTGTAGCCGGGGATCCCCAGGCCCACGTCGCCCGTCGGCTGGTTGTTGTAGACGCGGGAGGTCACGAGGATCGGGTCGGCGTTCGCGTCGTCCGGGGAGACGTCCGCGAACGCGTTGAGGTAGCGGTTCGCGTCGCCGTCCTGGAGCGAGAGCCAGCTCTTCACGAAATCGACCCACTGGATGGTCTGCCCCGCGACGAAGGGGACGGACCCGCTCCTCGTGCGGCTGAAGCCGAGGCCGTCGACCCACGAATAGACGATCCGGACCACGCGCGCCGAGGCCGACGGGTTGTAGACCACGAGGTCGCTCCGCCAGAGCGTGTTCTCCTTCCCCTCCGTGCGGACGATGCCGGGGAGGCGGTACGAGGAGGCGGGAGACGAAACCCCCGTGACGAGCACCGGGTCCTTCGAGACGTCGTCGATGACCGAGGCGTAGGGAAAGACGGCGGTGCCCGAGAGGATCCGGATGCGCGCCCGGTAGGCCTGGACGGGGTTCGCCGTCTTGTCGTAGCCAGCGCCGCTCCCCGGGGGAGGGGCGGTCAGGACGTTCGTCAGCTGGCGGACGCCGAACGGATTCAGCTCCATCGTCACCGGGAAGCCCAGCCGGCTGCCGTCGGCCCCGAAGAGCGTCACCTCGGCCGACACGTAGTCGCCGGCGAGATTCGCGACCGCGAGGTTCGTGTGGTGCGTCGCGTCGTCGCGCAGCCCGATCAGCTCCAGCAAGTCGCCGCCCGCCTGGACGCCGGCGCCGGCCCCGGCCGGGAGCGCGACCGACGGGAGGGAGAGGCCGACCGTCCCGTCGGCGCCGCGGCTGACGTCGTAGGTCGAGCCGTTGACGACGGGCTGGACCGCGGCCGAGCCGTCGCTCCGGACTAGGATCGCGCCGTAGGTCCCCTTCTCGAGGCCGAAGAGCGAGGCCATCCCGTTCGCGAACACCCTGGTGGCCCGCGGCGAGACGGAGATCGCCTTCCATTTCCCGTCCAGGTCGGCGAGCGAGCCGATCGGACGGCTCCCGTCCAGGAACGCGACGTGCAGGTCCATGGGGCTGCCCTGGGACGGGTTGAAGAAGCCGAGGTCGGACTGCCACTCGGCGCCGCCCAGGCCCGAGACCCAGGCCACGCCCGGCACCAGCCAGAGCTGGACGCCCGAGATCGTCAGGCTCGTGGCGGCGGTCCGGGTCGGGCCGGCCGCGTCCTGCACCGTGCACGTCACCGCGAACGTCCCCGCCCGGGTGTAGGTGTGGAAGGTCGAAGCCCCGCTCCCGGGTCCGCTCTGGTCGCCGAAGTCCCACGCGTAGGACGAATAGCTCCCCGACCCGCCGGCGGCGGTGGCGGTGAAGGTGATCGGCACCCCGATCGCCCCGCCGGGCGGGGACGCCTGGATGGCGAGCGTCAACGGAGGAGGAGCCGTGTCGATGATCGTCACGCTCACCCCCAGGGTGGAAGGAAGGGACCCGTTCTTCGGGACGAAGCCGAGCTGGATGCCGCCGGGGAACGTGCCGCCCGCCGCATAGGAGAAAGCGGCGCCCTGCCCGGCCCCCGTGGCCGGGCTGGCCCCCGCGAACGTCCACGCGAGCGACGCAGCGACGGGCGGGATCTGGGCCTTCGTCACGCGGTCGAATGCGTACGCCGTCAGGCTGTCTCCCACCTTCGCCGCCAGCGCCGTCCGGTCGCAGAACGGCACGAAGTTGCACGAGTCGACGCCGTTGACGGAGACCCGCACCTCCGGGCTCCACTTCTGGACGGTCTGCGTGACGGTGACGTCCGTCAGGAGGAAGTTCGAGCCGGCCGAGCTCGAGGCCGTGCACTTCGCGTGGAAAGTCCCGGCCGCGCCGTAGGTGTGGGTGGCGACGGACGACTGGACCGGGGAGCCCCCGTCGTCGAAGTCGATCGAGAAGGCCGGGGACGGGACCCCGGTGGCCACGCAGCCGAAGACGACCGGCTGCCCGACCGCGGGGTTCGACGGCGACGCCGTGAAGCTCGTGACCGTCGGCGAGGCGATCAGAGCCGGCGCTCCGCCGGCCGCGAAGAGGGCCAGCACGGCGGCGGCGAGGGCCGGCAGGAAGCGCCCTCCCGTCCCGGCGGCTCCAGGCATGGACGAGATCGCAGACCGCATGACGCTCTTCCTTTTCCCGACAGGGGGGATCCAGCTGGTGGTGTCGCGACCGCCCCCGTTCTTTCTCCGGTTCCCCCGCCCGTCACCGCTCCGCGTACATCCTCTCCACCTCGTCGCGGTAGTGCTCGGCAGCCGCGCGCCGGCGGACCTTCATCGTCGGCGTCATCTCGCCGCGCTCGATCGAGAGCGGCTCGGAAAGCAGCGTGAACCGGATGATCCGCTCGAACGGGGCGAACGCCTGCGACCGTTCGCCGATCCGGTCCCGGAAGAGCTCCACGACTTTCGGGTGCCGGACCAGCTCCTCCCGGTTCTGGAAGGGGACCGACGCGCTCCGAGCCCACTGCTCGAGCGCTTCGAACGCCGGGACGATCAGGGCCGTGACGAACCTCCGCCCCTCGCCGATCACGGCGATCTGGTCCACGAGGTGGTCCGAGCCGATGGCCGACTCGATCTGCTGGGGCGCCACGTACTTGCCGCCGGAGGTCTTGATCAGGTCCTTGATCCGCTCGGTGATCTGGAGGTTGCCTTCGGCGTCCATCAATCCCGCGTCCCCGGTCCGGAACCAGCCGTCCACGAACACCTCCGCGGTCTCGCGGGGCTTCTTGTAGTACCCCTTCATCACGGTGGAGCCGCGAACCAGGATCTCCCCCTCGTCCGAGATCCGCACCTCGACTCCCGAGAGCGGCTTTCCCACCGTGCCGGCCCGGAAACGGCCGGTCTCGTTGCACGACACGGTGGCGGTCGTCTCCGTCAGACCGTAGCCGCAGACGACGAAGAGCCCGCAGGCGAGGAAGAACTCCTCGATCTCCTTCGAGAGGGGGGCCCCGGCGCAGGGCAGCAACCGGGTCCGTCCGCCCAGGATCTCCCGGATCTTCGCGAGGACGAGCCGGTCGGCGGCGCGGTGCCGGACCGAGAGCCAGGCCGGGACCGGAAGGCCCTCGCGGAGACGCTTCGAGCGCTCCGCACCGACGCCGATCGCCCAGCGGAAGAGTGTGCGCCGGAGGGCGGGGGCGGACTCGGCGCGGTCGAGGACGGTCCCGTGCACCTTCTCGTAGAACCGGGGGACCGCGCACATCATCGTGGGGCGGACCTCCTTCAGGAACTCCGTGACCTTCGCGGGCTCCTCGCAGTAGGCCACCGTCATCCCGCAGCTCAGGAGGGCATAGCAGGTCCAGGCCCTCTCGAAGACGTGAGCCAGCGGAAGGAAGCAGAGCGAGAGGTCCGACTCCCCCGGGTCGGGGAGGCGCTCGTCGTGGTAGGCGGCGGTCGACGCGAAATTCCGGTGGGTCAGCATGACCCCCTTCGGCTCGCCCGTCGTCCCGGAGGTGTAGATGAGGGTCAGGAGGTCGTCGAGGGAGGCGCGGCCGAGCCGGTGCGCCACCTCGGCGTCGCTCCCGGAATTCCGCCCGGCCGCGAGGAAGCCGTCGAATCGCAGCGTCGCCGGGCCGTCCGCGGGGACCGCGGGGTCGAGGACGACGACGCGCGAGAGCGACGGGGTCGACCCGAGGAGGGCGTTGGCCTTCTTGAGCTGCTCGCCGCCCCCGACGAAGACGATCTTCGCCTCGGACTCGCGGAGGATGTAGCGCGCCTGCGCTTCCGACGCGGAGGAGTAGAGCGGAACGGAGACCGCCCGGATCTGCTGGCAGGCGAGGTCGACGATCGTCCACTCCGGCCGGTTCGCCGACCAGATGGCGACCCGGTCGCCCTCCGCGACGCCCAGGTCGACGAGGGACCTCGCGGCCGCGCGCACTTCTTCGCCGAGCCGGCGCCACGAGATCTCCCGCCACTGGCCCGCCTCGCGGAAGCGGAGGGCGGCCCGGTCCCCCAGTCGCTCCACCTTGGCGGCCAGGAGGTCGCCGAGGAAGGGGATCTTCCTGTGCTGTCCCACGGTAATGCTCACGGCTCCCCCGCGCCCGGCCCGTTCGCGGACCGGGAC
>CAIMWE010000158.1 GCA_903845115.1 uncultured Acidobacteriota bacterium
AGGTGGCCCTCGAAGAGGTCGACGCGCGAGACGGTGATCCCCTCCCGGCACGGGACCAGCTCCGTCCAGCGGTCGATCCCCGGCGACGAGACCGGGGCGGTGACCACGCGGAAGTCCCGGCACCCCCGGTTCGTCCGGAGGTAGAAGAGGTCCCCCCGGTGGTCGACGTCGTACTCGTGGTCCTTCTCCCTCGCCGCCACGAGCTGCCACGCGGCCCCGGGAGCGTCCGCCTTCACGAAGCGCCACTCGCTGGCCGTGTGGCTGGAGCTCTCCAGGAAAAGGTAGGCGCGGCTCCTGGAGCGGTGGACTTCGAACCGGAACATCTCGTCCTTCTCCTCTTGGAGGAGCGGGTCCTGCGCGGGATCGGCCCCGAGCGGGTGGCGGAAGAGCCGGTAGGGCCGCTTGGCGGCGTCTTCCGTGACGTAGAGGAGCGTCCGGCCGTCGGCCGCCCAGGCGGCGGAGTCGACCTTCGGGATCGCGTCGGGGAGGACCGCCCCCGTGGCCAGATCCTTCACCCGGAGCGTGTAGACGCGGAACCCGGTGGTGTCGGTCGAGTACGCGAGGAGGCGGCCGTCGTCGCTCGGCTCGTAGACCCCCACCGACATGAACCGCTCCCCCCTGGCCATCTCGTTCAGGTCGAGGGTCACCTCCTCGGGGCTTTCGAGCGTCCCCTTCTTCCGGCAGTGGATCGGGTACTGCTTCCCCTTCTCTGTCCTCGAGTAGTAGAGATACCCGCCCTTGCGGTACGGGACCGAGAGATCGGTCTCCTTGATCCGGCCCAGGATCTCTGCATAGAGCGCGTCCCGGAGCCGGGCGAGCGGCTTCGTGACGGCGTCGGCGTACGCGTTCTCCGCCTCCAGGTAGGCGCGGACCTCGGGGTTCGCCCTCTCGCGGAGCCAGGCGTACGGGTCGGCCAGCGACTCGCTGTGCAGGGCCGTGCTCCTGGGCACCTTCCGGGCGACCGGTGGGGCCGGGGCCTCGGAGGCGGCCACGGAGAGAGCCAGGAAGGGGAAGGCGGCGGCGAGAAGGGTCAGGGGAACGAGGTGCGTCATGGGAGTCCTTTCCGGGGGAAGGCCGGGAGGATGTTAGCAACCGGACCGGTGCTCCAGGAGCGCCCCGCCGGAACGGAGGAGGCGCCCGCGGCGATTCCGCGCGGAAAGCCGGTGGGATGTGCGTGAACGCACAAGGGAACGAAGCCGTGCCGCTCGACAATCGCCAGGAAAGGAGTCATCTCATGGAACTGGTGTCCGGAATGGCGAGAGGTCTGGCGGGGGCGAGGTCCTGGCCCAGGCTGGCCCTCGCCTGGGCGACTCTGATCTTCTCGTGGGGACTCTCCGGCGCTCCCCTCGCCGTCTACTCCGACCAGCTGCAGAACGGCTTCGCCGACTGGAGCTGGGCCGTGCACTCCCTCTCGCAGAAGACCGTCGTCCACTCCGGGAGCGCCGCCATCTCGTTCGAGCCGAGCGGCTACGGCGGGCTCTACCTCGAGCGGGACGCCGGGATCGACCTCTCCACCTACGAAGCCCTCGATTTCTGGATCCACGGCGGGCCCTCGGGCGGGCAGAACGTCCG
>CAIMWE010000159.1 GCA_903845115.1 uncultured Acidobacteriota bacterium
ATCGCTCTCGCGTCCGGTCCGGCTGGTCGTCGTCTCGACGCGAAAACGGACCGCCGAGATCTCTCCCACGGCATCGCCGATGCCGCGCTGAGGAGCGAACTGGAGCAGCTCCCACGCGGCGGTCGTGTCCGCGACTCGGTGGACCGGTTTCGTCGCCCCCTCCTCGACGCGGAACCGGAGGGGCCTTCCCGAGCGGACGGCCAGCGCCTGGAGGATGTCCGAAGGGCGGGCTTCCAGGCCGCTCCCGACGTTCACGGTCGCCCCCGCGACCCTCATGCGGAGGGCGAGATGGGCCGCCCGCGCCGCGTCGTCGATGTGGACGAAGTCCCGCGGCTCGTCATCGGGGAGGACCACCTCGTCGCCCAGGAGGATCGACTCGAACGCGCGCCCCGGGAAGCGCCAGGCGGGAAAGCCGGGGCCGATCACGGGGAAGACGCGCAGGACCGTATAGGGGAGGGCGGCGTCCCGGAGGAGCTCCTCCTCGGCGGCCTTCTGGCGGAGAGTGGGGTCCTCCTTGACCGGGAGCGGCTCGTCCTCCCTCGCGTGAAGGCCGGGCTCGGCCGCCTCGCCATAGAGGGCGCCGTCGGAGAGGTGGACGAAGAAGCCGATGCCGGCGGCCCTGGCGACGGCGACGAAGGGGCGCAGCCCCTCGCCGTCGGGGGCGAAGAGCGCGGCGTTCACGACCGCGGAGGGGCGGTGATCGGCGAAGAGCGGCCAGAGGAGCGACGGGCTCGTCAGGTCCACCCGGACGATGTCCGCCCCTTTCGCGCGGAGCCGCTCGGCACGGTCCTCCTTCACGGCCCGGCCGTCGCCCGTGTCCTCGAAGAAGTCGGCCACGACCACCGCCTCGCCCGCCCCGAGGAGGCGCTCCACGATCGCGGAGCCGAGGAGCCCGCAGCCGCCCGTCACGAGAGTCGTTGCCATCGTCGGTTCCCTTTCCTGGTCAGCGCCCCGGGGGCGTGGGCTGGACTGGCGGCGCCGCCGGCTGTGCCGTCCCCGGCGCTCCGGGCTGCGCGTCCTGGTATCGCTTCTCGATCCCGGAGCGCTGCCGGTTCCTGATGAGCCACTTCAGCGGCTTCGACTCGTCCACCCCGACGATGACGTCGTTGATCGCGTCGTAGACCGCCGGATCGGCGATCAGCTTTCCGGCCGTCCCCTCGGTGGAGTCGAGCTTGGCTGCCACGTTCGCGAGGTGGGAAGACAGGCTCTTCAGGTCGCCGAGGAACTCCTTCGCGAACCTGTCGTCCTTCACCAGCTTCGAGACGAGCCCCTCGCCGCCGGAGAGGTCCCGCGAGAAGCCGGCGAGGCCGTCGGCCGTCGCCTTGAGGGAGTCGACCATCGCGAAGAGCTTCTTCTTCCCCTCCGGGTCCGTCAGGAGGGCCGGGAGGATCCCCTCGCCCGTGGACGTCCCCTTGTCGACCGTCGCGAGGATCCGGTGGAGGGAGATCGCCGACCCCTGCAGCTCCTTCGAGATCGAGTCGGCCAGCGCCTCGTCGTGGACGAGCCGCCCGACGAGCCCCTTGCCGGTCCGGAGGTCGGAGAGAAAGAGGTTCGCCGAGTCGAGGGTCTGCCGGAGCGAGCGGGAGAGCTCCTTGCCGGCCTCCGAGTCGGTCACCAGCTCCCCGAGGAAGCCTTCCCCCTTCTCGGTCCGCCCCAGGATCACCTTCAGCGACTTCGTGATGGCGACGACGTTGTCGACCAGGTCGCCCGAGCCGGCCAGGATCTTCTCCAGCTCGGCCCCCCGGTATACCTGGATCTCGGAGTCGGGGGAGAGGTCGGGCTGGTCGGCGGAGCCGGGCGACACCTCGAGGTACTTGTCGCCCAGGAGGCCGATCGTCTTGATCTCGACCCGGCTGTCGGCCTTGACGAGGTGCTGGTACTTTCGCTCGATGTCGAAGTGGATCGTCAGGTCCTGGCCCGGCTGGCGGGGGATGTCGATGGCCCTGACGGAGCCGACCGTGACGCCGGCGAGCCGGACCTGGTTGCCGCCGACCACTCCCTGCGAGTTCGGGACGCGGGCGAAGTAGGAGGTCCGGGCGATGAAGAACCCGGCCTTGCCGCCGATCACGAAGATGGCGACGGCGAACAGGATGAGCGTGGCGAACACGATCACCCCGACGCGCGACTTGGTCCGGCTGTCGGCTTTCATTTCGCTTTTCCCCCGGCCTCGAAGAACGCCCGGAGCTCCGGGACCGCCGAGGCGACGGCCTCCTCCCTCGTCCCGACGAAGACGAACCGTCCCTCCTTCAGGAAGGCGATCCGGTCGGCCACGAAGAGGGCGCTCGTGAGGTCGTGCGTCACGACGACCGAGGTCGTCGAGAGGCGCTCGTTGAGGTCCTTGATGAGGCGGTTGATCGTCATGGAGGTCACCGGGTCGAGGCCGGTCGTCGGCTCGTCGTACAGGAGGACGTCCGGCTTCAAGGAGATGGTACGCGCGAGGGAGACCCGCTTCTTCATCCCGCCCGACAGCGAGGCCGGGAGAAGCGGGAGGACGTCCTCGCCGAGGTCGACGAAGCCGAGGACCTCCACCGCGCGCTCCTGGACCTCGGCATCGGTCATCGGCGTGTGCTCCCAGAGCGGGAAGGCGATGTTCTCGAAGACGGACATCGAGTCGAACAGGGCTCCCCCCTGGAAGAGCATCCCCACCTTCCGGCGGGTCGGGACCAGCTCGTCCTCGGAGAGGAGCGTGATGTCGGTCCCGTTGACGACGACGGTCCCTTCGTCGGGGTGGTCCAGCCCGTTCATCATCCGGAGGGAGATGGACTTTCCGGAGCCGGACCCGCCCAGGATGACGAGGACCTCGCCGGCCAGGACGTCGAGGTCCATGGCGTCGAGGACGACCTTCTCCCCGAACGCCCGCGAGACCTTCCGGAACGAGATGATCGTCTCGCCGGTCAATTGATCCCCAGCGGAAGCGCGATGAAGAGCTTCGTCAGGAAGAAGTCGGTGACGAGGACGGCGATCGAGCCGACGACCACGGCGGTCGTGGTCGCCCGCCCCACCCCGTCGGCGCCGCCGCTGGCCGAGAGGCCGTTGTAGCAGGCGATCAGCGCGATCTCGAAACCGAAGACCGGGGTCTTGCAGAGGCCGTGGAGGAAGTCGTTGACCCGGAGCGACTGGAGCGTCGTCGTGATGTAGAAGCCGGCCCCGATCTTCAGGTCGAAGACCGCGATGAAGAGGCCGCCCATGATTCCCAGGAAGTCGGCCATCACCGTGAGGGCCGGGACCATCGCCACGACGGCGACGACTCTCGGGAGGACGAGTTTCCTCACGGGCGAGGCCCCGAGCGCCCGGATGGCGTCCACCTGCTCGGTGACCGCCATGGTGCCCAGCTCGGCCGTGATCCCCGACCCGACCCGCGCCGCCACCATCAGAGCGGTCAGCGTCGGCCCCAGCTCCCGGCAGAGCGACAGGGCGACGACCCTGCTGACGAAGAGCTTCCCGCCGAACTGGGAGAGCGAGTAGGCAGTCTGGAGGGCCAGGACCATCCCGGTGAAGAGCGCCGTGATGTTCGTGATGGAGATCGACTGGACCCCGAGCGTGTCGGCCTGGCGCAGGACCTCGCCGAACTCCCACCGGGAGACCGCCGCCCGCCCCAGGTCGCGGGCGAGGAGGCCGATCCCGCCCAGGTGGAAGAACGTCCGCTTCGCCAAGCGGCGGGTGCGCGGAAAGCGCCAGAGCGGGACGGATCGGCCCGCTACTCCGTCGAATTCACCCACGCGGGCATTCTACGGGCACCTTCTCCAGCTGGTAGCCGACAATGCTCCCCGCGGTTCCCTTGACGACCTATAACCTATAAGTTATCGTCTCGCTTCCGAGGAGGTCCCTTGCCTGTTGCGGAATGGACCGTCGATGCCTACGAGACCGAGACCGGTGAGAAGCCTGCCCTCGGCTTCCTCAGGTCGCTGGCGGGCCGGGACCTCGTGGATGCTCTGGCGCTGCTGAAGGAGCTGCGCGAAAAGGGGAGCGCACTCCGGCGGCCCCACTCGGGTTCACTCGACGACGGTCTTTTCGAATTGCGGGGCAAGCAGGTCAGGGTTTTCTACATCTTCCTTCCGGGGCGCGTGGCCCTTCTCCTGGACGGGGAGATCAAACAGCGGAATGACATTCCCACGGCGACGATGAGGCGGATGCGGAAGCTCCAGAAGGAAGTCGAGCGGCGCCATCGGAAGCGCCAAAGCCCCAGGAGGTGAGCCATGGTGAGGAGAAAAGAGACGACAGACCTGATGGAGTGGATGGACGCCACGCTTGCGGCCGATCCCCAGCTGGCCAGGGCCGTCGATGAACGCTTGGCTGAAATGAGGATCGAGCAGGAGCTCGTCGCCCTGCGGGAAAAGGAAGGGCTCTCCCAGCAAGATCTCGCCGTCAGAATCGGCGCCAGTCAGCCCTATGTCGCCAAGCTCGAATCGGGAAGGGTCCGGAATCTCGGCCTGAGGACCCTGGCCAAGTATGCCGCGGCCACCGGGACGCGACTCACGGTGTCGTTCGAACCGGCACCCCCTCACAGGAAGAGCCCGAAGCGGCGCGAGACGACGGGCCACGCTCGTGGAGTTCGGGTGGCTCGCTGAAAGAAAAAGGAGAAGTTGTGGCCCTAGCACCTCGGACGGTGGCCGGCAGGTCAGGCTCGGGGATGGATCCCTTTCCGAGCGGCGACTGGACTACTTTCCGAGCGGCGGGACCATGAGACCCGCCAGCTGGCCCGTCGCTGGAAGGACGCATCCCGGTTCAGCGCGGTCTTCGGCGCGTGGAGCGCCTCCTCCAGTCGCCCGAGGGCGGCGACCAGGTCCCCGAGGATTCGTTCAAGCGGCGCGTTCATAGAGCGTCACCGAGTCGGGAAGGGTGGCGCGGCGGAACGTTTCGTCGACGCGGGAGAAGTCGACGACGTCCAAGAACTGGAGGATCGGAGCCTCCTCGAGACGCTCTCGCAGGGCTTCCATCTTCCACGGCTCGATCGGGTCCTCCGCCTCGATCCCGAGGTCGAAGTCGGACCTGGGGTCGGCCGTCCCCCGTGCCCTCGAGCCGAAGAGGAAGACCCGGAGGGGGCGGACGTCGCCGAGGACCTCGTTCGAAGCCTGCTGGATGGCCTCGAGGAGAGCTTCCGGAACGGTCCCCGCCCCGGCGCGCCCGCGCGTCCCGAGACCGTGGCCGAACTGTGTTTCTTCCATTCTCGTCAGGGAATCATAACTAAGTCGAGGGAACGCCCTCGGCCCTCACGCTCACGGGCCCCCCGGCACGAACGCCTTCACGAAGGCGCCGTCTCCGCTCCTTTGCCCCGGTCCCGCTCCGTCGTTGAGGACGGCGTAGGCGACGAAGGGGCCGGCGCCGGAGGTCCTGGTGACGAGGGCGTAGCCGTTCGAGGCTGCCGGCGCGTACTGGGCCAGGATCATTCCGATCTGGGTGAAGCCCTGGGCGGGGACGGAGACGTTCTCGACCGTCCCGGCCTTCTGCCCGGTCGCCCCGTCGAAGAGGTCGATCCGGAAAAGGCCCGCGGGGGAGCCGGCCGGGGAGGCGTTGACGATCGAGAGGTTGGTCCGGGTCTCGCTGTCCTGCTGGAGGCCGAAGAGCCAGGCTGTGGACTTCGCCTCGGATTCCGACGGCACCGCCGAGCTGTAGACGCCGTACTGCCCGCCGCCGCCCGGGGTGAGGGTCCGGGATCCGACGGCGATGCCGCTGATGTCTCCGGCGGAGTCAGCGACGAAGAGGGCGCCCGCGAAGGCGGGGCCCGGGGCGTCCTTTACCACGCCGCGCTCCCTGAGGACCTGGACGAAGGTGGGGAGGATCTGCTGCTCGTACGGGACGAGCGAGAGTGTGAAGGAGGCGCGGCCGCCGGTCAGGGCCGAGGCGACGTACTCGCACCGGAGCGTCCGGGCGCGGGAGGTGAGGTTCGTGACGACCAGCTCCGAGGAGAAACTGCTCGTCTCGACGAGCGCCGGAAGGGTCAGGCCGGAGACGGCGGAGGCCGAGGCGGCGACCGGCTCGACGAACGAGCCGTCGGAGTTGGCCTGGTCGTTGATGACGCCGTAGGTATAGAAGGGAGCGGTTCCCGAGACGCGCTCCACCTTCACGAAGCCGTTCGCCAGGGAAAGGCCGTTCGAGGCGAGGATCCCGGTGATCTGCTGGAAGCCTCCGGGCGGAAGCGTGATGTCCGGAAGGGCTTGGGTCAGGGGCGAGCCAGGAGTCCCCGATATGACCGTGAGCCGCAGCGCGATGTCTCCGGCGGACGAGTCGCCCGCGTTGATGACGGCGACGTTGGAGCGGTCGAAGGTGTTTTGCCTGAGGCCGCAGAGATAGACAGGAGCGCTGAGGAGCTCGGAGGAGCGGAGGCCGGAATAGGCGAGGCCCGCGCGTCCCTCGGAGACCGGGCTTCCGGTGCGGACCGTGACGGCCCCGGCGTCGTCCGAGCTGAGGCCGCCGAACTCGACCCGGAGCGTCCCGACGCGCCCGCCGCTGTCGCCGACCGGGATGCCGAGGCCGCGGAGGTACTCGATGGCGTCCTTGACCACCTTCTGGCGGCCGGCGGGGAGGGTGTCCTTGGCGGTTCCGTTCGAGCCTCCCGCGGCGGCGGTGTAGGTGTAGGTGATCGTGGCGTCTGCGGTGCCACGGTTGGTCAGGGTCATCTCGGAGGTGAAGAAGGAGCCGGGGGAGGCCCCTGCGGCCGAAAGGATCACCGGCACGACGACCGAGACCGGCCGCTTGAACCACTGGTAGACGATGCTCTCGGCGGGCTTGTTGCGGATGGTCTGAGAAATATTCGGGAACGATCCATAGCCGTAGATCGCGGCAGATGGCATGACGGGATCGCTGTACCAGTATGCCTCGGACTCGACTGCGCCCAGGTGCATGAGCCCTTTGGCATCGGCGGCTACGATCTCCTCGAAGAGAGCTTCGGTCGCCATCGCCTGCGAGGCGAAGTCAGTCTGGACAGAAAGCTGGGGACAGCCCGGTAGGCAGTACCCCTCCTCGATCCAGCCCGTGAAGGGCCAGCTCGGATGCGACTGCGGCCAGACCTCCAGGAAGAAGGGCTTCCCAAAACGGCGATACATCTGTGCCCAGTTGTTCACCACCTTCCGGTAACCGTCGCGAAGATCCTGCATGGTGAAGCTGCCCGGTGCCAGGGGCCAGAGAGGATACCCGTTTCCGCAGGTGATCATGTCGACGACGGAGTAGAACTCGCCAGGGTCGCCGAGGTAGTTCGTCGTTCCGGTGATCATCCCGTCATAGAACCCACGGATTTCTCTGACCGCCCCGAGGAGACGCGTGTCGAGAACGTCGACCAGGGAGTTCAGGTTGGGATACCACAGCTCCCAGGTCAGCTGAAAACCATCGATCCCGTATTTCTGATACAGCCGGGCCTGGGATGTCTGAAGCTGGACGAAGCTGTCCATGAACCTCGAGAACCATTCGCGAGTAGGCGCCGATGGTATGTCCGGGCTAGCCAGGAGCATCCGAATGATGACCTTCAGGCCCGCCTTCTTCGCCTCGACCGCGATGAACGCGAGATCTTCCTCGGCGGAGATTCCGAGCCCTTCCTGTATCGAGACGACGGGGTTCGACCCACTCGTGACGGTGAAGGTCTGGACCGGACCAACCCAGTCGGCGCCCAGGGCCTTTACCCGCACCAGAGTGCTCACGAACGCCTCCCTCATGGACGGGGCGGGCGTCAGCTTCCCGCAGGTGCTGAAGGGAGCGAGCTGACTGATCCAGAAGTCCTTGAGGGAGACGCAGCGCTTCACCGAGGGAGGGAACGGCGCGCCGACGACATCCGGCAGCCTGCTCGTGTCGAGATAGCTGGCCGGGTAGGCGACCGTATCCTGTGTTACCTGGCAGTATGGGTCTTCGAGGTACAGCGTTCGGGGAACCAGCTGTCGGTAGAAGTCGGGGTAGGGAACCCTGGAGATATCTGTCGGCACGGAGAACATGTCCGGATAGGCCGTTCCGGCGGCGAGGGACACCTCGGTGATGCACTGCGCCGATGCGTTGGAGGCGGTCAGGCGAAAGACGTAGGAGCCTGGCACGTCCGGAGAGAACGTCGGCGTTCGCGAGGAGGGCGCCGACAGCTGGGCCACCGAGCCTACGGGCCGCCTCGTCGCCTGCCAGTTCCAGGCCGTTGCACCGGACCCGTCCGTTCCGAGGAGGCGAGCCTGGCCGGTCGGCCCGCCCGTGGTGTCGATCCTGGCGATCTCCGAGAGCGTGGCGGGCCGTCCGGTCCGCACGGCGTTGTTCCCGGTGTCGGCGACGAGGAGCGTCCCGTCGGCCCTCACGGCGACGCCCTGGGGCATCCGGAACCTGGCCGCGGTCCCGAATCCATCGTTCCCCCCCCGCGTCCCGGCGCCGCCTACGACGGTCACATTGCCGTCCGGGGTTACCTTCCGGATCAGGTGGGATCTGGTTTCGGCGACGTAGACCCCTCCGGCACCGTCGACGGCGAGGCCGCCCGGCGCCTCGAAGGGGCCCGCGCTCCCCGCGACGGTTGTCACCATACCGGCCGCAATCTTCCGGACCGCGTTGTTTCCCTGGTCTGCGACCCATACCCTACCGTCTCCGTCGACGGCGATCGCCGCCGGTGACTTGAACCGGGCGGTCGCCACCGGGCCGTCCAGGAGTCCGGTCTCCCCGGATCCTGCGAACGTCGCAACGGTCCCGTCCGGGGCGATCATCCGGATCCGATTGTTGTCTCTGTCTGCGACCAGGACGTTACCGGCCTTGTCGAGCGCCACACCGGTCGGGGACGAGAATTGAGCGTTCGATCCGCCGCCGTCCCGGTAGCCCGCCGTTCCGGTTCCGGCCAGCGTCGTCACCGTCCCGTCCGGAGAGATCTTCCGGATGCGGTGATCACCCTGATCCGCCACGTAGAGGGCCGCTGCGCCGCTCACGGTGACGCCGGTCGGCCTCCGGAACTGGGCCGTCCCGCCTGGTCCGTCCTGGTACCCGGGCTGCGTTCCGGCGACCGTCGTCACCGTGCCGTCGGCAGTGACCTTCCGGAGGCGCGCGCTCGAAGAGTCCGCGACGTATGCGTCTCCTGACGAGCCCACGGCTATCCCGGCCGGTCCCAGGAACCTGGCAACGGTCTTCGGGCCGTCGACGGATCCGATGCCAGGAGCCGGCCCGGATCCTGCCAGCGTGCTGACGACGCCACCCGAGATCTTGCGGATGCGAGAGTTGCTTCCTTCCGCAACGTAGAGGTTCCCTGCTGCATCGAGTCCCACGGCGGTGGGCTGGGAGAACTGCGCCATGGATGCCGGTCCGTCGAGGTATCCCGGGTCTCCGCTTCCGGCGACGGTGCTCACGGTCCCGTCGGGCGACACCCTCCGGATCCGGTTGTTCCATTGATCCGCGACGAATACGTTCTTCAAGGGATCCACGACCAGGCCGATCGGACCAGCGAATCGCGCCGCGGCGCCGGGACCGTCGGCGAATCCCCACTGACCGCTTCCGGCTACGGTGCTCACGAGTCCTTCCGGGGTGATCTTCCTGATCCGGAGATTGCCGGTGTCGGCGACGTAGAGGTTTCCGTCGGAATCAACGCCGAGGCCCCATGGTCCCTTGAACTGGGCCGTCTGCCCAGGGCCGTCTGCGAAGCCGGCGACGCCTGTCCCGGCAAGGGTGCTGACGGTTCCGTCTGGCGCGATCTTCCTGATCCGGTGGTTCGAGCTTTCACTTACGTAGACGGCTCCCGAACTTCCCACCGTGACGGCCGACGGCCACGAGAAGCGAGCCACGGTGCTCGGTCCGTCGACGTATCCGGGGGCCGAGCCTCCGGCGAACGTTGAGACGAAACCGCTCGCCGTCACCTTGCGGATCCGGCCAGGTCCCGGCTCTGCGACATAGACGACTCCTGCCGTATCTACCGCAACGCCGCCCATGGGCCACGAGAACTCGGGTCCATCGGGGGGCTCCGGCCGTCCGTTTCCCGCCAGCGTGACAACCGAGCCATCGGGCGCGATCTTCCTGATTGCCTCGTTCGCGCTGTCGGAAACATAGACGTTTCCGACAGCGTCCACGGCGATGCCAGGGATCTCGTTCGAGAACCTCGCGACCGACGCCGGCCCGTCCTCGTTCCCCGTCGGCACTCCGGCGAGTGTCGTGAAGTTCAGGGGCGCTGCCGCATTCGGCTCGAATCGCAGTGGAGCGGTGCTCTTCTCCTCGGCCGGGGCACCAGCTCCCGGGACGACCGGCCCTGTGGACGCGACGCGAGTCTGTTCCTGTTTCTCTGAAGCTCGAACTGGCACCGCATTTACAACGGCGCTGGGGTTGTCCTGGGCCAAGACACCCGCCGGCTTCGCGCAGGCCGACAACAGAATGCAGGCGAGAGCCCGGCCAAGGATCATCGGGACGGCTCTCCCGGGGATCGCGCCGGATCCGGAAAACGCCGGGAAGAACATGACACCCTCCTCCGAAGCAGGACCTGTCGGCATCTTACCCTCCAGGCCGAGAGCACACCGAGCGGTTCTGAGCGCCCGGACGGGCACCGCGTTTCGCGGGGAGCCGTTCGGAACGCCGCTCACAGCCGTCCTCGCTCGCTTGCGGTCCCGCGGTCTGGCGCCTACTCTTGATCTGCGATGAAGACCGTAACACGCCGGAACGGCCAGGCGAATCCGCTCCGGGACTCCGCGATCCTGCAGCGGACGATGAACAGGCTCCGGGGAACTGGACTCGTCCCGAAGGGGGTCTACCGATTCAGAACTCACGAGGAGGCCGACGAGTGGATGACACGCCAGATCGTGGCGACTCACGCGCGCCGGAGCTCGAAGACCTAGTCGCCCTCTGCCGGTCGCTCGAGCGGGAGAAGGTCCGCTACGTCCTGATCGGCGGCTTCGCGGTCATCCTCCACGGTCTCGTCCGGACGACGAAGGACATCGACCTGCTCGTGGACCCGTCCGAGGAGAACGTCCGGGCCATCAAGCGAGCGCTCGGAGACCTCCCCGACGACGCGGTTGCGATGGTCGAGGAGGGCGACGTCGCGTCGTATCGCGTCGTCCGGGTCGCTGACGAGATCGTCGTGGACCTTCTTGCCGAGGCCTGCGGAATCACCTGGGCGGAGGCGATGTCCTCCGGCACCGTGACGATGAAGATCGGAGACGTCGCGGTCCCAGTCGCCGGAAAGGAACTTCTGATTCGAATGAAGCAGACGGTTCGAGAGTCTGACCTTGCCGACGTCCGCTTCCTCCGGATGAGCATTGGGGAGGGCCAAGGGCGGCAGTGAGCTCGGCGGCGAACGTCGTCCCGCCGTGGGCGCACACCGTAGAATCCAGCCAATGTTGCGGCTCCTCTACTCGGTCTGGTGCTGGAGCGCGACCCTCGTCCTCACCGTCGTTTTCGGCTCGATGGCCATCCTCACGAGCTGGATCCCGCCGCGCGGCAACGTCTATCTCTTCTGGGCTCGGAACTGGGCGCGGTCGGTCCTCTGGTTCTGCGGCCTCGGGGCGAAGGTGGAGGCGGCCCCGGGGGGCCTCGCCGTCCGGGAGGCGATCTTCATGTCGAGCCACGAGTCGGCGATCGACATCCTGGCCCTGCTCGTGGCCATCCCGCTCCAGCTCCGCTTCCTGGCGAAGAAGTCGCTCTTTTACGTCCCGTTCCTCGGGTGGTCGATGTGGCTGGCCGGGTTCGTCCCGGTCGAGCGGGAGAGCCGGCAGAGCGGCCTCGAGGCCCTGGAAGCTCTCGAGAGACGTCTCAGGACCGGGCTTTCGGTCCTGATCTTCCCGGAGGGGACGAGGTCCCGCGACGGGAAGCTCGGCAAGTTCAAGAAGGCTGGTTTCCTCCTGGCGATCCGGACGGGGATCCCCATCGTCCCGATCGCCGTCACGGGCGCCCGGCCGATCCTGGGGTGGAAAGGTCTGCTGATCCGGCGCGGGAAGGCAACGGTCCGGATCGGCGAGCCGATTCCGACCAAGGGCCTCGCGGTCCACGACAGGGCCGCGCTCGTGGAGCGAGTCCGCGGCGAGATCCAGAAACTTCGCGGCGGCGAATAGAATCGAGCGGCAAAGGTAAGGGGGTTTTCTTGACGACAGTCCTGTTGACCGAAGAGAGCGCGCTCGAGGCGCTCCGCAAGGTGAAGTATCCCGGTTTCTCCCGTGACATCGTCTCGTTCGGGTTCGTGAGGGACCTGACCGTGGGCGGGGGGAACGTCTCGTTCCGCCTGGCGCTCACGTCCGACTCCCCCGAGGCGGCGGCGGCGATCCAGAAGGATGCCGAGGCGGCCCTCCGGCAGATCGAGGGAGTCCGCGCCGTCACGATCGCCGTGGAGGTGAAGGGGCCGACGCCGATCTCGGCCGCGGCCGCCGCGGCCCAGGGCGGGCTCCTGAAGGGAACGAAGTTCGCGGTGGCCATCGCGTCGGGCAAGGGAGGGGTCGGAAAGTCGACCGTCTCCGCGAACCTGGCGATCGCCCTCGCGCAGCTCGGCTACTCGGTCGGGCTCCTCGACTCGGACATCTACGGCCCGTCGCAGCAGATGATGATGGGGATCGACGAGAAGCCCTACCTGAACGAGGAGCAGAAGATCCTGCCGATCGAGCGGTACGGCGTCCGCGTCATGTCGATCGGCTTCATGATGGACGTCGACACGCCGGTCATCTGGCGCGGCCCGATGATCTACAAGGCGGTCGAGCAGTTCCTGGGCGACGTGGCGTGGGGGGAGCAGGACTTCCTCCTGGTCGACATGCCTCCCGGGACCGGCGACGCCCAGCTGACCTTGACCCAGAAGGTTCAGCTCGCCGGCGCCGTGATCGTGACGACGCCGCAGGACGTCGCGCTGATCGACGCGCGCAAGGGCCTCGCGATGTTCCAGAAGGTGAACGTCCCGGTCCTCGGCATCGTCGAGAACATGAGCTACTACGAGTGCCCCAAGTGCGGGAACCGCGACGACATCTTCAAGCACGGAGGCGGAAAGAAGACCGCCGAGCTCCTGAACGTGCCGTACCTCGGAGGGATCCCGATCTCGACCGGCGTCGCCCTGGCGGGGGACGCGGGGAAGCCGATCGTGGCGGCCGAACCCGACTCGGCAGTCGCCAAGGCGTTCGTGGAACTGGCGAAGCAGATCGCGAAGGCCGTCGGGGCGTAAGGGGATCGGCCGCCGGCCGGTCCCCTTACGCCCCTCGGGGCGGCATCATGCACCGGGGAACCCGCGCCCGGGTTCCCCGGAAACCCCTCCGCGGCCCGGGGCCAGAGAACCCGCCCGGATTCTCCCGCGCGACTTCGTCGCTCCCTCTCCGCGGCTGAATCCCTTCAGGCTTCGAGCGTCGGAACCGGGTATCCGGCGATCGACCGATCCCGGGTCACGATCGTCAGCCTTTCGCAAACGGCCTGGGCCACCAGTATCCGGTCGAACGGGTCCCGGTGGAGCGCGGGAAGGGACTGGATGGCATGGGCGTGGGCCACGGTGACCGGGAGGGGGAGGAACGGCTGCTCGTCGAGGACCTCCCGGAAGTTGGCCGGGAGGTGGAGCTTGTCCAGCGCTGCCTTGATCCGGATCTCCCAGACGACGGCCGCGCTGAGGTAGACCGTGTTGTCCGGGTCCGCGATCGCCTGCCGCGCCGCGACCGATAGAGCCGCCGGCTGGCCCAGCCACCAGAGGAGAGCGTGAGTGTCGAGCAGCAGGTTCACGGGTCGATGACGCCAAAGGCCCGCTGAAGGTCCTCGGGAAGATCGTCGAAATCGTCGGCGATGACGATCTTCCCCTTCAGCGCGCCGGGCTTCCGCGGACGGGAGGGCCGCTGGAAGGGGACCAGCCTCACCACCGGCTTTCCGGCCTTCCCGATGATGACCTCTTCCCCCTCGAGGACCTTCTCGATCAGGGCGGAGAGCTGAGCCTTCGCTTCGGTGATGTTCGTGACCGTCACTCCCAGATCAGACCAGACCAGACCAGGTCAGTCAAGGGTCACGCGTCGCCTCGGTTGAAATGTTGCCGAGCCAAGCGCCCCCTACGTAGTTGACGCTGGGGAATCGATGAGCTGCGCTGGAGCAAGCCCTCACCGGTTCCGATCTCGACGAGCTGGAGAGGAAGCTCGCCGCTAGCGGGGTTGGCACTCGGGAGCAGATCAGGAAGGCGAAGGAGAAGGCGCACGGCCTCGACCGGGAGGCGGCGCAGACCCCGCGGCCGTCGACCAGATGGTCGCGATCCTCGAGAACGTCCGGGCGTCGGCCGAGGCGGCGTGACGCCTGAAGCGGGCTACAGCCAGGTCGTGAAGGTGTCGACGGGGGCGCGGGTCGTGCGGAACGAGTTGACGGTCGAGGCGTCGTCGGCGTAGCCCAGGCTCATGCCGCAGACGAGCATCTCGCCTTCGGACGCTCCAATGAACGGCTTGACGATGGATGCGAAGCTGTTCCAGGCGGCCTGGGGGCAGGTGTCGAGGCCCTTCGCCCTGGCGGCGATCATGAGCGTCTGCAGGAACATCCCGTAGTCGAGGAGCGAGCCGCGGCCCAGGCGGCGGTCGATGGTGAACATCAGGCCCACCGGCGCGTCGAAGAAGCAGTAATTGCGCTGCTGCTGACGGTGCATCTTCTCCTTGTCGCCCTTGGCGATCCCCAGGGTGGCGTACAGGCCCCAGCCGTTCTCGCGCCGGCGATCCAGGTACGGCGAGAACCACTCTCCGGGGTAGTAGTCGTACTCCTCCCGGAACTGCGGCGCGAGGCTCGGGTCCTTCTGGAGCGCGTCGTGAGCCTCGCAGACCTTCCGCACCAGCTCGGCGCGCCGCTCGCCCTGGAGGACGTAGACGCGCCAGGGCTGGGTGTTGACGCCCGAAGGCGCCTGGCTGGCCAGGCCGAGCAGCTCCTCGAGGATCTCGCGCGGGACCGGCCGGTCCAGGAAGGCCCTGACCGAGGCGCGGCTGCGAATGGCCGTCTCCACGCTGGCGGGGTCGGCCAACCGGGCGCCAACCTCGTAGGTCCGTGTCGGGTCTGTCATCGCTCACTCCTTCGAAGGGGGACCTGGGAGCCGGTCTTTCCCTCCGGTCGTTCGATTTGACACGTTCCCCGGGGGAAATTCCAGAGCCTGCCGCCGCAGAAGAGTCGCCGCGCCCGATCTCGACCGCTTCCGCCGAGGAGGGCCCGGACGACGGCAGGAGGTCCGATCCATCCCTCCGGCGCCCTGTCCAGGTAACATCGGCCCCTCCATCCGCTGATTTGAGTCGAACCGGAGGAACTCTCCATGAAGGCCTTGATCGTCACCTGGCACCCGGAGCCGCAGAGCTTCAATGCCGCCATGTTCCGGACCGCCCGCGAGGCGCTGACGGCCGCGGGCCACGAGGTCAGGACCTCCGACCTCTACGAGATGCGTTTCGACCCCGTCTCCGGCCGGAAGAACTTCACCTCGGTCAAGGACCCGGTCTACCTGAAGCTCCAGGTCGAGGAGATGTTCGCGACCGAGACGAACGGATTCTCGAAGGAGATCGAGGCCGAGATCGGGAAGGTCGAGTGGTGCGACCTGATGATCTGGCAGTTCCCGCTCTGGTGGTTCGGGCTGCCGGCCGCGCTCAAGGGGTGGGTGGACCGTGTCTTCGCGATGGGGCGGGCCTACGGCGGCGGGAGGATCTACGAATCAGGAGCGTTCAGGGGAAAGCGGGCGCTCCTCTCCCTGACCACGGGGGGGCCGGAAGAGGCCTATCGCAAGGGGGCCTTCAACGGGGACCTCGCCGGAATCCTGCGCCCGATCCACCGGGGCATGCTGCAATTCGTCGGATTCGACGTCCTGGCCCCGCAGGTCGTCTACGGGCCCGTTCGACTCACGGACGAGCTCCGAAAGGACGCTCTAGGCGCCTTCGCCAGGCGTCTCAAGGGCATCGCGGGCGAATCGCCGATCGACGTCGGTCCCTACTGAGCGGGGATCTGGGCGGGCCGGGGCTCGCGCCCGGGGCCCGTAACCGGCCGAGGCTTGGCGCGGGATCGGAAAATCATGCGATGGAAGCTGGTAAGAGCTTCAAGACGAGGCAGATCTCACCGGGTCGTGAAGGCCGGAACAGGCGGCGAGGAGATGTCTGAACTCTTCGCACCGCGGGCATGTTTCGTGCTCCTTCGTATGGCCGGGCCCCCCCCCGGGGTCTCGAATGACTCGAGGAGCATCATGATCGAAGAGACTGCCATCAAACCGGAACACTCCGTCGTCGCCGTCTACGAATCGCACCTGGCTGCAGAGGCCGCCGTCCGGGCCCTCCAGGGGGCGGGCGTGGACATGAAGCTCCTGTCGATTATCGGGAAGGACTTTCAGACCGAGGAAAGCGTCCTCGGGTTCTACACATCCAAGGACAAGATCAAGGTGTGGGGCGGGCGCGGTGCCTTCTGGGGAAGCCTCTGGGGACTCTTCGTCGGCGGGGGGGTCTTCTTCGTTCCCGCCGTCGGGCCGCTGGTCGTGATGGGGCCGCTCGCCGGCTGGATCGTCGGCGCGCTCGAGGGCGCGGCGGTCGGCGGCGCGGTGGGCGTCGTCGCGGCGGCGCTGGCCACCATCGGGATCCCCGAGGACAGCGTGGTCAAGTACGAGGTCGAGGTGAAGGCCGGGAAGTTCCTCGTCCTGGCCCGGGGAAGCGCCGACGTGGTCGAGCACGCGCGGGCCCTGCTCGGGGCGACGGGCGCCTCGCACCTGGCCGTGCACGCCCCGTGGGTGGCGGTGGCGATGAACGAGGCCGAGCGGGCCGAGTACGTGACTCGCGACAGCATCCTGAAGATGCTCTCCAACGACGAGGTCGATCGCGTGACCACCTCGGAGACGGCGGTCCGGCTCGCGGACGGCGAGGAGTACGTGGACCTGTCGCAGCTGGATCTCGGGGTCCAGCGGGCCAAGGGAGCGAGGACGGCCATGGGCAACGTGCTCCCCAGAAAGGCCGTGCTCGCGGAGACCTGGACCAGGATCGCCCTGACGCTGGCGGCAAAGCCCTGCGTGCCCGAGCTCGTCGGAGCTGGCCGGAGCTAGCAGGGGTGTGAAGATGAAACCCGTCGTTCGCGGGAGCCAGGAAGAAAAGCACCGGAGCTCCCGCGCGGGCTGGCTGCGCGCCGCCGTTCTCGGGTCCGACGACGCGATCGTGTCGACCGCGAGCCTCATGATCGGAGTCGCCGCCTCCTCGGCGTCGAAGGGGGCCATCCTGGTGGCCGGGGTCGCAGGCCTGGTCGCCGGGTCGATGTCGATGGCCGTGGGGGAATTCGTCTCGGTCAGCTCGCAGCGGGATTCGGAGCGGGCGGACATCGAGCTCGAGAAGAAGGAGCTCGCCGGTCAGCCGCAAGAGGAGCTGGAGGAGCTCGCGATGATCTACGTGGACCGAGGAGTCGAGAGGGGGCTCGCGATGAAGGTGGCGGAGCAGCTCAGCGCGAGGGACCGGCTCGGGGCGCACGTTCGCGACGAGCTGGGAATCGAGGTGACGGCGCTCGCGCGTCCCCTCCAGGCCGCGTGGATATCGGCCGCGAGCTTCGCGACCTTCGCGATGATCCCGATCGCGGCGCTTCTCTCGGCGTCGGCGGCGCTGCGCATTCCGGCGATCGCCGCGGCCTCACTCGTCAGTCTCGCCTGTCTCGGCGCGCTGGGCGGTCATCTCGGCGGAGCGCCCCTCGGCCGAGCGGCGCTCCGGGTCACCCTCGGAGGCGCGCTGGCGATGGCGGTGACGGCCGCCATCGGGCGGCTCCTCGGCGTCTCGGTCGGGTGAAGGCCCGAGCTCTGCCACCTGCTCGGGCCCACCTGCCGATGCTCGAGAGCAGGCTGGCGAACCAGAACGTCCCGAAACGCGGTGTCGCGAGCGGACTCGGGGATTCGCGAAACGACTCGATCACCGCCAGGCCCGGAGTCTGGATCCTATGTGCTGGTCCTCACCCAGGGCAGGGACCGGACTCCGGCCCTGACGTCCCGAGGCGGGCCCGGACGACGTTCCCTGTCCCCACGAACTCGAGGCAGTCGAAGCTCTCGCTGCGGGCCATCGCGATCCCCCGGCCGTGGGGGTCGAAGAGGCGCTCCGGCTCGAACTCGAGGTACCTGCGGAAGTCGAAGCCGGGGCCCTGGTCCCGGATCGTGATCGTGACGGCGCCGGCCTGCCGCGCGAAGCTGACTTCGACCGATTTCCCGGAGTTCGCGGGAAGGGCGAGGCGGCGGTCGATCTCCTCGTGCCACTGGCCGGCGAGGACCAGGTCGGTCTTCTCGGCATACGTGATCCCGAGGTTCCCGTGCTCGACGGCGTTGATCATCAGCTCCTGGAGGCCGAGCGTCGCCCGGCCCGGGTCGGGGCAGGCGCGCCCGACGGTCCGGGCGAGGAGGCACGCTTCGTCCACCGTCCGGAAGCGGAAGAGGCCCTCGTCGAGGAAGAGGAGCGAGCGGTCGGCGCTGGAGAGCGCGTCCTCCAGGCCTTCCACGTCCCGGAGGTGCTCCACGGCGGCCCGGACGATCGCGACGAGCAGGTCCGGAAGAACAGGCTTGACGAGGTAGTAGTAGGCGCCTGCCGCGATCCCTTCCTTCACGTGGGCGGGCTCGTCGGAGCCGGTCTCCAGCACGACGGGAATCCGGCTGAGGGAAGGGACCGCCTTGATCTTCCGGAGGAGCGTCATGCCGTCCATCCGGGGCAGGCCGCGGTCGAGGAGGATCGTCTGGAACCGGGCTCCACCCTCGAGGAGCGCCCAGGCGGTCTCGGCATCCCAGGCGCGGGTGACGTCGTAGTCGTGGGCCTTCAGCGTCTCCTCGACGAACCCGCCGAGGACGTCGTCGTCCTCCACGAAGAGAATCGAGTCCCTCTTCGTCCGGGCCCTGCCGGGACCGTTCGGCCACGGGGAGCTCGGCGCTCCCTCTCCGTTTCGAGTCGTCTCCGGGCCGGGCGGGCCGTCTGTCACGCGGCGATATTACGCGTTCGCGGGGGCCGCGTCCCCGCCCTCTCGCGGAGACGGCCGGGAGGGCCGGAGCCTGGCTGAAGGCTGCCGGAGGGAAATCGGAAGGCCGGGGACGAGCCCCGGCCTTCGAAGGTTCCGGACGGAACGGGTGGCCTACCTGAGGCGGGCCTCCGCGGCGTCCCAGGAGATGTTCTTGAAGAACGCGGCGATGTAGTCGGCGCGCTTGAGGCCGTAGTCGATCATGAAGGCGTGCTCGAAGACGTCCATGATCAGGACCGGCGTGCAGCCGGCCAGGTGCCCCAGGTCGTGCTCGTTGACCCAGACGTTGAAGAGGGAGCCGGAGGCCCCGTCCTGGAACAGCACCACCCAGCCGATGCCCCGCATCGCGCCGGTTCCGCGGAAGTCCTTCTCCCAGGCCTCGATCGAGCCGAACGCCGCCTTCAGCGCCTTGCCGAGCTTGCCGTCCGGGTTGACCGGCTTCGTCCCGCCCATGTTCCCGAAATAGAGCTCGTGGAGGCGCATGCCGTTGAACTCCCAGCCGAAGCGGCGCTTCAGCTCGGCGTACTCGGGCTCGCCGAACTTCCCCTCGGTGGCCATCGCGGTCAGCTTGTCGGCCACCTTGTTCGTGTTGGTGACGTACCCCTGGTAGAGAGTGAAGTGGTTCTTCAGAAGGGTCTCGCTGAAGCCTTCCATCCCGAGCAGGGAGGAATAGTCTTTCGCGGCGTATGCCATATGGGGTCTTTCTCCTTTCCGTCTATGGGGGATCAGGCGATCGCGGCCTGGCGAGCGTCCATCGCCCGCCGGACCATCGCTACGATACCCCCCGCCATCATCAGGTAGAAGCCCCCCCACACGAGCGAGATCAGCGGCTTGCGCGTGATGTCGACCGTGAACGTCTCGGGGGCTGCCGGTTTCGCGTCGCCTGCGGGGTTCAGTCCGATCACCTCGATCTCGGCCGGGCCGTCGGAGCCGAGCGTCTTCGTCAGGCGGAACGACCCCGCCGTCCCCGGGATCGCCGCGGGGATCGCCTGGGTAGACTGGTCGTCGCCCAGGAACATCACGAGCGGCGCCGTGACGTCGGTCGTCTTCCCGCTGACCGTGACCTTGAACTTGCCGTTGATCGTCACCTGCGGCCGGGCGTCGTTCATCTTGGACCGGTCGGGGATGAAGGTGACGAGCTGGAAGCCGACGCCGTCGACCGTGGTGACCTCCTTCTGCTTCACCGTGGCGGCGGAGCCCTGCACCCGGGACGGCTGCCCCGGCTCGTACGCCTGCGGCGAGAGGTAGAGGTCGGCCAGGAAGCTCGACTGGACATCGGGGTTGGCCATCATCTGCTTCGTCCGCTCGTTCTGGTACATCTTCGGGTAGGCCTTCCAGACGGACCCCCTCGACGTCTTCACCTCGACCTCCATCGCCTGCTTCGCGCGCCGGTCGGAGAGGACCGACTGGTTCAGCTCTCCCGGGGTCTTCACCACTCCGTCCTCGTTGACGAAGATGGCGCGGGTGAACGTCATCGTGTGGCTGCCGATCTGGACCGGCTGGCCCTTCACGAGCGTGACCTGCTCCTTCCGCTCGTAGACGCCCGAGATCAGGATGCCGACGAGCATGATGGAGGCGCCGACGTGGGCGAGGTAGCCCCCCATCGTCCTGATCGCCTTCCGCCGGACGAAGAGGACGATCGTCTCGGCGTTGGCGGCCATGCCGAGGCAGGCGGCGGTGACGATGACCAGGTCCTTGGCGCTCCGGATCCCGGCGAAGACGGCGATGGCGCCGCCGACGAGTCCGATCACGAGGGCGGTCACGCTCTTCCGGCCGATGGACGCGAGCGTCTCGCCCTTCCAGGAGACGAAGGGGACGAGGGCGATCAGGACCGCCATCAGCGCCGCGATCGGCGTGTGGGTGATGTTGTAGAAGCTGGTGGCGACCTGCGACGCCTTTCCCGTCACGCGGGTCAGGATCGGCGCCGACGTGCCCAGGAGGATGACGAGGCCCGAGGCGCAGAAGAGGGTCACCGAGAGGATGAACAGGACGGAGCGGGAGAGGAACGGCTCCTCGACCGGCTTCCCCTCGGCGTCGAGCCGGTGCTCGGTCGGGATCTCCCTCCAGCGGAAGGCGAGGAGGCCGAGGCCCCCGAAGAAGAACGTGACGATGATTCCTACCAGCCAGCCGGTGATCCCGAGGTCGACGAAGGAGTGGACGGAGAAGTCGGCCAGGACGCCGGAGCGGGTGAGGAAGGTGCCGTAGAGGATGCAGCAGAAGGCCAGGATCGCCAGGATCAGGTTGATCTTCCGGTGCTTCTCGCGCTTCTTCTGCAGGAACATCCCGTGGACCAGGGCGATGGTCCCGAGCCAGGGGACGAGCGAGGTGTTCTCGACCGGGTCCCAGGCCCAGTAGCCGCCCCAGCCGAGCGTCTTGTAGGCCCAGTAGCCCCCCATCAGGATCGCCGTCCCCAGCGTCACCATGGTGAAGAGGGCCCACGGCATCGCGCGGACGACCCAGCCGTCCCACCGCTTCATCCACATCGCGGCGATGGCGAAGGCGAACGGGACCGAGAGCGACGCGAAGCCCGCGAACATCACGGGCGGGTGGATGACCATCCACGGATCCTGGAGGAGCGGGTTGAGCCCCTGCCCGTCGGGCGGAAGCTGAGCGAGGAAGCGGAAGGGCGGCTGCTTCGCGAGGATCGCCACGATCCCGAGGAAGCTCAGGACGTAGACGATCATCACCGGCGGCTCCTGCTCCCGGGCCGTCCGGATCACGAAGAAGCCGATGACGGCCCCCCAGAAGAGCCAGAGCATGAAGGAGCCTTCCTGGCCCGCCCAGAAGGTGGAGAGGAGGTACCGGAACGGCAGGTTGATCTCCGAGTAGCTGGCCACGTAGGAGATCCGGAAGTCGTGGGAGATCAGGACCTTCAGGAGGAGCGCCGAGGTGAGGAAGACCGCCCCGGCGAAGGCGAGATAGAACCGGCGGGCCAGGCCCACCATGTCGGTGTAGCCCTTCCCCGGCTCGGCGCCTCCGGCGGGGGCGAGCTGCATCGCGCGGAGGTAGACCAGGCAGGTCCCGATCCCGGCGAAAAGCGCGAACCAGATCGCGAACGTGCCGGGGGCGAAACCGATCGAAAGTGCACTATCCATGGCGAGGGTGCCTCCAGGGGATTCCGTTGGGGTTGACGATGCGGGCCGGGGGAGGGATCAGGGACTAGGCTTTCTTCCCGTACTGTTTCTCGGTCTCCTCACCCTGGTACTTGGAGGGGCACTTCACGAGGAGCTTCTCCGCCACGAAGGCGTCCTTCTCGTACTTGCCGATCGCGACGATGGAGATGGCGTCCTCGAAGTTCGCGGGCTTGACGTCCGTGTAGACGACCGGGATCACTTCCTTCGTCTTCTCGTCGACGAGGCGGAAGTGGAGGGTCTTCGTGGGGGTGTCGTACCGGGTGGAGGTCTTGTCGAGGCCGCCCATCACCTGGACGGTGCGTCCGGCCTTCTTCGCCTCGTCGAAGGAGACGTAGGGGGTCATCGACTTGCTGAACGTGGTGAGGCCGAGCGCCAGGAACCCGAGGATCAGGGCCGCTCCGGCCCAGTAGGCCTTCTTCATGGTTTTCCCTCCGAGGAGAGGTGACGCGAGGCGTCCCGGACTTTCCGGTCGAGGTAGACGAGGTAGAGGAAGATCCCGGCCCAGATGATGATGTTGACGGCCGCGACGTAGAAGAGAGCGCCGTAGGCGGGGACGTTGGCCGCGGGGGCGAGGTCGGTCAAGCGGCGAGCTCCTGTTCGTGCCGAAGGGAAGCCTCCCGGACGATCCGGGAGACCTTCCGGTCGAGCGAGAAGAGCCAGAAGAAGAGCGCGGTGAAGGCCGCGGTCGATGAGAAGAAGACGACCCGGATGTCGGTGGACATCTCGACCTTCCCCCTGGCGTTGATGACGGTGTCCGGGTGGAGCGACGAGTAGAGGCGCGGGACCGCGAACATCAGGAACGGCACGGTGACGAACGCCGCCAGGGCGTAGGCCGCCGAGAGGGTCGCTTTCCGCTCCGGCTCCTCGATGGCGCCGCGGAGACCCAGGTAGGCCCCGTAGACCAGGAGGAGGAGGACGATCGACGTCTCCCTGGGGTCCCAGTTCCAGTACGAGTTCCACATCACCTTGGCGAAGATGGAGCCGGTGACGGTCGCCAGGACGCAGAAGACGATCCCCAGCCGGGCGGCCCCGGCAGCCGCCTCGTCGTTCTCGATCCGGCGGTGCTTCAGGTAGAGCCCGGAGTGGATCGCCGCCACCAGGAAGGCGAGGAAGGCGACCCAGGCCTGAGGGACGTGGAAAAAGACGATTCGGGAGGATTGTCCGACGAAGCTCGCCGCGGGACGAGCCCACAGGAAAGCTCCCAGGATGATCACGACCATCGCCAGCCCGAGAAACCACTGCAAGAGGAGACGGACGTTCCCCATCACGCTAGATGATACGCCATCGCAAGGAATAGGGATGTCACTCGCGGAAGACCGCATCGAAGAGGAGGAACGTGGCGGTCGTGACGACCCCGTCGTAGGCCAGGAGGAGCTGGAGGATGTCCAGCCCGGCCGAGATCTCGCTCTCCGTGGCGGCGATCCGGGTCCCGGCTACGGCGGCCACCAGAGGCGGGAGGAGGAGCGGGATCGCCAGGACGGGGAACATGGCTCCCTTGGCGGCCGCCTTGGAGACGATGGCGGCGGTGAAGGTGGAGGCCGCCGCGAGGCCGACGCTCCCGAGCAGGAGGATCAGGAGGAAAAGGGGCCAGCAGGCGACGGAAAACGACATGAGGGCCAGGAAGAGCGGGACGACGAAGACGAGGACCAGGGTCAGGAGCGCCAGGTTCGCCAGGAGCTTCCCGAGGTAGACGGCCGCCGAGGGGGCCGAGAGGCGGAGGGCCGCGGCGGTCCCGCTCTCCTCCTCGTGGACGAAGACGCGGGAGAGCCCGGTCATCGCCGAGAAGAAGATGACGATCCAGAGGAGGACCGAGTGGACGACGGGCCGGTCCTCCTTCGAGATGTTGGCGGGGCCGACGGCGTAGCCGACCAGGATCAGGACCGCGAAGGCGAAGAGGAGGAGGGCCGAGACGGCGATCCGGGTCCTCCACTCGCTCCGGAGGTCCTTCTGGAGCACCGCGAGGGACGACGTGAAGAGGCCGGGCCGGCTCACAGGGCTCACAGCGCTCACAGACTCAGCACCTCGTCGGCGAGGCCCAGGTCCCGGGTGTCGTTGGAGGCGATGAGGACGGCCCCGCCCCGGCGCTGCTCGGCGACCACCTTCGCGACGATTGCCCGGCCGGCCTCGTCGAGGTTGGAGCTGGGCTCGTCGAGGAAGAGGACCGTCGGCTTCGAGAGGGTCGCGAAGGCGAGCTTCAACCGCTGGCGCATGCCTGTCGAAAGGAAGCGGGTCTCGACCCCGTCGAGGCGCTTCGGGTCGAGGCCGACCCGCTCGATCCTGGCGGCGATCCTCGCGGGGGAGTCGTCCTCCCCGCGGACCTTCGCGAAGAAGGCGAGGTTCTCGGCGGGGGTCAGCTCGCCGTAGAGGGCCAGGTCGGGGGCCGCCCAGCCGAGGGCGAGCGGGGCGTCGCGGGGGGAGAGGAGCGGGGCGCCCGGCTCGCGGCTGGAGGCGATCAGGACCTTCCCGCTCGTGGGGCGGATCAGGCCGGCGAGGGTCTTGATCAGGGTCGTCTTGCCGGCTCCGTTCCGGCCGGCGATGCCGAAGACCGTTCCCGCCTCGACCTCGAACGAGAGAGGCCCGAAGATCCGGCGGGCGCCGAAGCTCCGGGTGATCTTCTCCGCC
>CAIMWE010000160.1 GCA_903845115.1 uncultured Acidobacteriota bacterium
ACGGCCACCCAGTAGAGCACCACCGGGTAGCCGATCAACCGGCACAGCCAGCGTCCCGGAAGGAGGATGCTGGCGGGGAAGAAGAAGTCGGCCCGCTCCTTCCCCTGTGCCGAGCGGGGGAAGACCCGGTTCACCAGCTCCAGCGCCGGGAGGAGGTTTCCGAAAGAGAGCGGAGCGATCGAGAAGTCGGGGTTGCCCCCTTTGCTTGCGCCCGTCATGACGGTCTCAGGATACTCTCGCGGCGAGGAGACCTGTCAGGAGCGGAAGGAGATTCGACCAAATGCGCGAACTGGTGAAGGCAACTCTGTCTAACGATCTCTCCTCTCTCTCCCTGGCCCGGCTGATCGTCTGCGAGGCCGCCAGGATGCTCGGTTTCGAGGGAGCGGCACTGAGCCAGCTGGAGGTGGCCTTCGAGGAGGCGGTCACCAACGTGATGAAACATGCCTTCGACGTGGAAGAGAACGCCAGCTTCGACCTCGCTTGCGAGCGCATTCCGGAGGGGATCAAGGTCGTGATCAAGGAGAGGGGGATCCCCTTTGACCCTCGCCAGGTCCCGCATTACATCCCTCCGACGGAACTCGACCAGACCGCCGCCGGCATGGGGCTCTTCCTGATGAGGGCCATGCTGGACGACTGCCAGTTCGTGAACCTGGGTCCCCACGGCAAGGAGACTCACCTGATCAAGTACCTCAAGAAGGGGACCGTCGTCGCTGCCGAAGCACCGAGGGCCACTTCGGAGCAGGCGCTGATCCAGGAGAAGATCGCCTACGACGTCCGGCTGATGAAGGGGGAGGAGGCGATCGAAGTCTCCAGGTGTGCGTACAAGTCTCACGGGTATAGCTTCTTCGATGACCACATCTACTATCCGGAGCGACTCGTCGAGCTCAACGAGAACGGCGCGATGATCTCCGCCGTGGCCGTCACCGAAGACGACGTCTTCATGGGTCACGCGGCGCTGTTGTACCAGTCCTCGGAAGACCGCATCGCGGAGCTGACGTTCGTCTTCGTCAACGTGGAGTACCGCGGACAGGGGGCCTTCGGCCGCCTCAACGATTTCCTGATGAAGACGCCCAAGCGACGGGAGTTCGCCGGGATGTACGCCTACGTCGTGGCCAACCACGTCTTCGCCCAGAAGACCATGGCGCGGTACGGCATCAACGACTGTGGCCTCCTGCTGGCGACGAGCCCCATGAGCTGGAAATTCAAGGGGATCCCCGGAGATGCTTCCCAGCGGATCAGCGTGATCCTCTCCTTCAGGTACATGGACGAGCCCCGGCGGCTGACGCTGTACCCTCCGCCCCATCATCGGGCGATGATCGAGAAGCTCTACCTGAACCTGGGCGCCCAGCACGATTACGAGGCGGCACCCCGGCAGCTGGAGCTTCCGGACCGCCCCTCCGACCTCTCCTTCGAGACCAATCTCTCCGAGGGCTGCGCCGAGATCTTCCTGAAGAGCTACGGACGGAACGTCGTCCCCGAGGTCCGGAAGCTGTTGCGGAGCTCTTGCCTTCAACAGCTGGCCGCCGTCAACATCTTCCTGAATCTCCAGGATCCCGCCACGGCGGTGCTCACGGAGGAGTTCGAGAAGCTGGGGTTCTTCTTCTCCGGAATCCTCCCGTGCGCCCGGGTGGGCGACACGCTGATCCTCCAGTACCTCAACAACGTGGACCTCGACTACGACAAGGTCACGGCCTGCTCGGACATGGCAAAGGAGATGCTCGGGTACATCCGGCAGCACGATCCGAATGAGGCGTGCGGTCCTCGTCGAGGAGATCGGCGCGCTGGAGGAGACGGACACGAAACCGGGGGAAAACCGGCATCACTGCGAGAAGACACCTCGATCGGAACGGTCCTGTCGACCCGGCGCTGGTAGTAGAGGTCGATCGTCTCGACGCCCCGCGGTTCCGAGCCGTCGACGATCCATTTCCGTTCCTCCCTTTCTCCCGCGAGTGGCCACGCGGGCGCGAGCCGGATCCGGGCGGTGCTACTCTGTACTCGCGGAGGAATCATGGCCGCCCCGCCCCCCGACGACCGCCCCGAAGAAGCCCACGAAGAGCGCGTCCACGGGGCGTTCGGCGACCTGGAATCCCGCCTCGGCGACCGGCCCGACGCCGCCGCCGTGCGAGAGAAGCACGGCTGGCTCTGGGAGGAGATGACGCGCCACTCGCGAGTCGCCTCCCTCATCGACGAGCTGGCGCTCCAGGGCTTCTGACCTCGTGCCTGGCGAAAAGGTCTCGATGAAAGTCAGCCCGCGCGGAGCGGCGATCGCAGTGGTCGGTCTCGCCTTCTTCACCGACACGGTCCTCTACTATCTGCTCGTTCCCCTGCTGCCAGGCTACGCGAAATCGTTTGGCCTGGGGCCGATGGGGGTCGCCGTCCTCTTCGGGAGCTACGCGGTGGCGCTGCTCGCTTGCACCTTTCCGCTGGGCCGCCTGGCCGACCGGGTGGGCCGCCGGAAGCCGATGCTCTGGGGTCTCGTCGGACTCGGCGCCACGACGATTCTCTTCGCGTTCTCGACCTCCTTTCCCCTCCTCGTCCTGGCGCGCGTCCTCCAGGGGGTCTCGGCCGCCGCGACCTGGGTCAGCGGCCTCGCCCTCCTGGCCGACCACTTCCCGGCAGGAGAGCGCGGGCGGGCGATGGGGACGGCGTTCGCCTGTTCGAACGTCGGCATCCTGCTAGGCCCCCCGGCGAGCGGGTGGCTCGCGGAGCACGCGGGTCCCCGCTCGCCGTTCGTCCTCGCGGCCCTCCTGGCCCTCCTGGACGCTCTCGCCCGGGCCTTCCTCCTCGTCGACGTGCCGATGGAGACGGGACGGCGGCTGGGGGCGAGAGACCTCCTGAAGAACCGGGACGTCCGGATCTACGCGGGCGCGATGGCCCTCGGGTCGGGGATGTGGGCGCTGCTGGAGTCGACGATGCCGGTCGACCTGGACCGCCGCCTGGCGCTGACGCCGACGGCGATCGGCCTCCTCTTTGCCGCAGCCGCCGCGTCGCACGCCGTCACCTCTCCGCTGATGGGATCGCTCTCGGACCGGATCGGACGTCCGCGGGTCGTGACGGCGGGGTTGCTCTTGGCCCTCGTTCTCCTTCCCTTCCCGGCCCTCCTCGGGAACCTCCGGGCGATCGTCGCCGTGATGCTCCTCCTCGGGATCACGACGTCCCTCGTCCTCTCGCCGGCCAGTCCGGCCCTCGCCGACGCGGTCGAGCAGATGGGGAGCCAGAGCTACGGCTCGGTCTTTTCGATCCTCAACGTCGCCTTCGCGGCCGGGATGATGGCGGGACCTTTCCTTGGCGGCGCTCTCACTTCGCTCGTCGGGCTGAAGGGGGCCCTCGTCGTCCTGGCGGCCGGGTTCGGCGCCTACGCCCCGGTCGTGTGGCGAGCCAGGCCCGCTTCCCATCCCTGATCGGATCCAAGGAGCTGATTGAGCCCGGCTCCCAACGCAAGCGGGCGAGGCTGACGGGATTGCGAAGGCAGTAGCGGGCGAGCGCGGCGGCGATGAAGGGCGCGGCCGTCGCCGGCAGGGACGGTCGGGAGGTTGGGCACGCTGATGCCGGAGCGGTGCCAGGAGAGGAGGAGGCGGGTGCGGTCCTCGTCGAGAAGATCGGCGCGC
>CAIMWE010000161.1 GCA_903845115.1 uncultured Acidobacteriota bacterium
ACGGCTCTACTCAGCAGAACTGGACGCGCACCTCGTCGACCCTGGCGATGAAGGGGACCTACAGTCTCACGATCTCGAAGAACGGCTGCACGTCCCCGGAAGGCACGACCTACGTGACCGTCTACCCCATTCCCTCGCCCCCGACCGCGGGGAACGAAGGGCCCGTCGCCTCGGGCGGGAGGATCGAGCTGCAGGCCTCGGATGTCGTGGGAGGAACGTACTCCTGGACGGGCCCCAATTCCTTCACGTCCTCGGATCAGAACCCCTCGATCCAGAACGCCACGATGGCGATGGCGGGGACGTACAGCGTGAAGGTGACGGTCAACGGCTGCACCTCCACGGGCTCTGGGACGACGACCGTCTCCGTCCTGCCCGCCCCGGACAAGTGGACCTGGGTGAGCGGGGAGAAGACCGCCAACGCCCAGGGCGCCTACATTTCGGTGGGGGCCGCAGGTATCCCGGGTGCGCGCTGGGGGTCGGTCTCCTCGACCGACCCGACCGGGAACCTGTGGCTCTTCGGCGGCCAGGGCATCGACGGAATCGCGAAAACCGGCCTGCTGAACGACCTGTGGCAATGGAACGGCCTGAAGTGGATCTGGATGAGCGGGTCCTCAACGATGGACCCGTTAACCAGGACCAACGTATATCCGGGAGGGCGCGCCGGCTCGGTCGGCTGGATCGACTCCGGTGGCGTCGTCTGGCTCTTCGGGGGGATCGGGGGTAGCGACAACTGCCCGGTCGCGACGCCGTGCCTGATGAACGAGCTCTGGAAGTGGCTCGGGCCGGGGAGCCAGTGGCAGTTCGTGAGCGGAACCCAGGGGGCAGGGAACGCCCCGTACGGCACCTATGGCACCAAGGGCGTCGAGGCGGCCGGCAACGTCCCGGGGGCGCGCCAGGACGCCGTCGGGTGGATCGACAGCGACGGGAACCTCTGGCTCTTCGGCGGGTTCGGGAACGCGGCCAGCTCCCAGGGTCTGCTGAACGACCTTTGGAAGTGGAGCCAGACCACGAGCAGGTGGACGTGGGTCGCCGGGTCCAACGCACCGGACGCCGGGGGAACCTACGGCACGAAGGGGACCGCGGACCTCCTCAACACCCCTGGGTCGCGCTACTCCGCCGCCTCGGCGAAGGACGCGAGCGGGACCTTCTGGCTCTTCGGCGGGTTCGGGCACTCGGCCGACGGGACCTCCGGCGACCTGAACGACCTCTGGAAGTGGGACGGAACGGCCTGGACGTGGGTGAGCGGTTCGAACGGGACGCACCAGGCGGGGACGTACGGGACGGAGGGGCTCGCCTCGGCGGGGAACGTCCCGGGGGCGCGCCGGTACTCGATCTCGTGGGTCGACCTGAAGGGGAACTTCTGGTTCCTGGGCGGGTACGGGTACTCGGCGACCTGGTTCGGCGAGCTGAACGACCTCTGGAAGTGGGACGGGGCGACCTGGACGTGGGTGAGCGGTTCGGACGTTCCCGTGCAGCCGGGAACGTACGGGACGCTCAAGGTCGGTGCGCCCGGCAACGTCCCGGGAGCGCGGAAGAGGCCGGTTCCCTGGAGCGACGCCTCGGGGAACCTCTGGCTCTACGGCGGATCGGGTTGGGACTCCCTCGGCGCGCTCGGCTACCTGAACGACCTCTGGGTCTACGGAGCTCCGTCGTGCACGACGCCGGCGACGCCGGTGCCTTCGAACGACGGTCCGAGGTGCACGGAGGGGGGGACGATCCAGCTGTCGGTACCGACGGTGAGGCGTGCGACGTACGCGTGGACGGGGCCGGGGACGTGGTCCTCGACGGAGCAGAACCCGGTCCTCTCCAACGTGACGGCGGCGACGTCGGGGACCTATTCGGTGAACGTAAAGGTGGACGGCTGCACGTCGGCGGCCGGGACGACGCTCGTCTCCGTCGGCTCGATACCGGCTCCCACGGCCGGGAACACGGGTCCGTACTGCACCGGGGGGACGATTCTCCTCGTGGCGTCCCCGGTGAACGGCGCGACATACTCCTGGACCGGGCCCGAGGGCTTCACGTCGGCCTCGCAGAACCCGACGATCCTGGGGGCGACGACGGCGATGACCGGCACGTACAGCGTGACGGCGACGGTCGGCGGATGCACGTCGGCGGCCGGGACGACGGCGGTCGTCGTGAAGGAGGGTCCGGCGACGCCGGTCGTGTCAGCCCCCCCGACGGCTCGGGAGGGGCAGCCTGGACTCGTGGCGAGCGTGCCCTCCGTCGCAGACCTCAGCTACCTCTGGATGATCACGAACGGCTGGATCACGGCCGGTCAGGGGACGGCCTCGATCGTGTTCACGTCGGGGAGCGCGGGGCAGACCGCCCTCAGCATCGTGGAGACGAACGGGGCGGGCTGTACCTCGGCGGCCGGCACGGGGCTGGTCACCGTCACCCCGAGCGTCGGGCAGAAGGCCTACATATTGACAGCCTGCCGTCTCATCGACACCCGCGACATCTCCCCCCCGTCCCTGGCGCCGGGCGAGGACCGGAGGGTTCTCATCGCCGGAACCTGCGGCGTCCCGGCCACCGCCAAGGCCGCCATATTGAACGTCACGGTGGTCGGACCGACGGCAGAGGGCTCCCTGACGATGTTCCCCGGCGGCCCCACGGATGTCCCTCCCGTCGCGTCCATGATCAGCTTCATGCCGGGACAAACCAGGGCGAGCAACGGGATCATCCTGCTCGGGACCGACGGGAGGCTCGGGATCTTCAACGGTTCCCTGGGCAGCACCCATGTAATCGTGGACGTTTCGGGGTTCTTCCAGTAACCGGCCCGGAGACCGAAAGACGGCCCGGGGGGCCCGTTCAGGCCTCGGCTTTCTCCCTGCAGGAGTCGAGGTAGACGAGCCCCCCGAGGCCCAGGAAGAGGGCGAGGCCGAGCCAGTTGCCCCACGCCGCGAGCCAGGGCCCCAGCCCCGCGACCTTCGTCAGGTCCGGGACGATCGTCACCTTTTTCCAGTCCTCCACGAACTTGAGCACGGCCGCGAGGACCCCCACCAGCGCCCCTCCCGCGATGAAGCCCGACGCGACCAGCGTCCCCTTCTCGTGCCGTGCCTTGGCAAGAGGGGCATCCTTCGTCGACCGCTGGACGAGCCAGGCGACCGCGGCGCCGACGACGAGCGGCGAGTTGAGGTCCATGGGAAGGTACATCCCGAGGGCGAAGGCGAGCCCCGAGACGCCGCACATCTCGGTCGCCACGGCGAAGACCGCCCCGAGGCCGTAGAGAAACCAGGGGGCCCCCGCCTCCCCCATCACGCCGCGCAGGACCGCCGCCATCGCGTTCGGCTGCGGCGCGGGAAGGGCGTTCGGGTGGAGCGCCCCTGCGGAAAAGCCGTAGACCCTCGCCATCAGGAGGATGACGCCGGTGGTGGCGAACGAGGCCACCGCCGCGCCGGCCAGGTTCGACAGCTCGATCTTCCGGGGCGTGGCGCCGAGCCAGTAGCCGATCTTGTACTGGGTGACGAGCGAGCCGCTCATCGACAGGGCCGTGCAGACGACGCCGCCGATCAGGAGGACCTGGAGCATCCCTTCCGGCCCCGAGAGGCCGAGCGACGAGAGCGCGACCGCCGTGACGATGAGCGTCGTCAGCGTCATCCCGGAGATCGGGGTGATGGAGATCATCGCGATCGCCCAGGCGGAGACGGCGGCGAAGAGGAACGAGATGACGAGGGCGAGCGCCGTGGCGACGAACGCCAGGAAGGTCGCGCGCGGGCTTCCCGAGAGGACCGAGAAGCGGAAGTAGAGAAAGATCAGGAGGCCGGTCGCCGCGATGCCGAGGAGGTTGAACGACATCGGCATCGCCCGGTCGGTCCGGTCCTGGGCGACGTCCTCGGCGCCTCGGCCGCGGACGAGGCGATGCACCTCGCCGAAGGCCTGCCGCGTCGCCTGGAAGATGACCGGGGACATCTTCAGGATCGAGAGGAGCCCCGCGGCGAAGATCCCGCCGATCCCGATCGGCCGGACGTAGAGGCGGAAGATCTCGTCGGGCGGCAGGGACGCGAGCGGTGCCGCGCCAGCCGAGATCGCCCCCGGCACCCACTGCGCGACCCATGCGAAGAGCGGGACGAGGACGAAGAACGACACCATCGAGCCGGCCATGATGATCGACGCGTAGTCGAGCCCCATGATGTAGCCGAGGCCGAAGACCGCGGCCGAGGTGTTCATCGTGAACACCGCTTTGAACCGGTTCGTGAAGCCCGAGAGCAGCCCGATGTCGCCGGTCGAGAAGACCTCGGCCCACCCCTTCATCGAGGGGCCGACGAAGTCGAACAGCGCCGCGAAGAGCCCCGAGTAGGTCAGGACGATGGCGCTGTGCCCGCCCCTCTTGCCGGCCACGAGGATCTCGGTCGTGGCGCGCGCCTCCGGGTAGGGGAGCTTCCCGTGGAGGTCGCGGACGAAGTAGCGGCGGAACGGCGCGAGGAAGAAGACCCCGAGAAACGCGCCGAGGAGCGGAACGAGGAAGATCTGGAAGAACGACGACCGCCCCTCGAGACCGAGGATGTAGACGGCCGGCATGGTGAAGACCGAGCCGCCCGAGACGATCCCCGAGGTGGCCCCGATCGCCAGGACGTTGACGTTCTCGAGGAGCGACGACCCGCGGCCGGAGAGAAACTTCACGGCGAAGGCCGAGAAGCCGACCGCCAGGATCGAGATCGGGATGGCCGACTCGATCCCCTGCCCCAGCTTCAGCGCGATGTAGGTGCAGGCGGCCGAGAAGACGACCGCCCAGAGGATCCCCTGGACCACGGAG
>CAIMWE010000162.1 GCA_903845115.1 uncultured Acidobacteriota bacterium
AAGATCTCCCCCTCCACGGAGCGGGCGTCGGGGCTGGTGAAGACCTCGCCGTCCGGGACGTTCCGGAGACCGTGAGACAGGACCGGGATCGACTCGGAGAGGTCCATCGTCAACGCCAGCTCTCGCCCGTCCACGGGGTGGCTCGTGACGATCTCCATCCGCCGGCCTCCCTCGAACAGGGGGGCGAGCCTCTGCTCCGCGAGGAGGAGCGGCCTCGGGTCGACCGTCGAGGCGGTCGCGACGAAGCGGACGTACTCCTCCAGCGGCAGGCCCTCCATCTCGGCGAAGGCCGGGGTCGGGTAGAGCGTGATGACCCAGCGGCCCGCCAGGCGGAGGTCGGCGTACGGCCGGTCGGCGCGGGCCAGCGCCGAGGCGCCCTCGGCCGCGAGCCCCGCGTAGCTCGCCGGCGACTCGGCCCCGAGGACCTCCACGTACTTCGTCATCGAGGCGTACCGCTCCCGATGCCAGGCCGGCACGCGGTCCAGCTGCGAGGGGAGCCCGTGGCGCCCCATCGCCGCCGACCAGACGCGGCCCCGCTCGTTGTTCGGCGGGACCAGGAGAACGTCCGGAACCCCGCCCGCCTGGATCACCGCGCGCTCGAGCCTCTCCATCAGCGGCCAGGCGATCCGCTCCCCCTTGATCATCACGCGGTCGTCGGCGGTCACGCCGCCCAGGGAGTGCTCCACCAGGAGTCGCGCCCATTCGTCCAGGATCTCCGGGGCGATCGTCGGCTCGTTCACGTTGTTCGCTCCTCCATCGCGGCCGGCCGGACCTCCTCGCCCGGCACGGATGAGACTGATTCTACTTGCTGGCCCTGCGCGGCGCTCCGGCGACTAAGCATCTAGAATCCCGGTTCCCGGCCGGACCCGGCCTCCGGGCCGACGGCATCCCGACCACGAAGAGGAACCCATGGCCACACTGACCGAAGCCATCGACATCAAGCGGAAGATGTTCTTCCAGCACGACGACGCGCCCTACTGCTGCCTCGACGTCTCGATCTCCACCCCGACGGCCCGGGGCGGTCAGACCCTGGTGCGGATCAAGATGAGGAACCTGATCACCCAGGCCGTCTTCGACAAGACGTTCAAGGCCGGCGACAAGTTCAAGGAGCCGGACCTGGGCCTGGTGAAGGCGACCTACCTCTACTCCGACGGCGAGGGGTTCCACTTCATGGACCAGGAGTCGTACGAGACCCTCACGCTGCAGCCCGACATGCTGGGCGACAACAAGCAGCTGCTGATCGAGAACACCGTCGTCACGATCCAGAAGTTCAACGGGAACGCGATCGGCCTCGACCTCCCCCAGCTCGTGGAGCTGACCGTGACCTACACGGAGCCGAGCTTCCGTGGGGACACCTCCAGCGGGAGCGTCACCAAGCCGGCCATCCTCGAGACGGGCCTGGAGATCAAGGTCCCCCTGTTCATCAAGGAAGGCGAGAAGGTCAAGGTCCACACGGAGACCCGGGAGTTCGCCGGCAGAGCCTGACCGGCGCCGCCACGGGTTTCGGCCCTGCCGGCGTTGCATACTCCGGGCGCCGGTGCACACGACCCACCATCACACCCACGACGCCACGCCGGCCGAGAGCCTCGACCGGCGCCTCTGGCTGAGTGCCGGACTCAACGTCGCCATCACGCTCGCCGAGCTGATCGGCGGCCTCCTCTCCGGGAGCCTGGCCCTGCTCTCCGATGCGGTCCACAACCTCGGCGACGTCTCGGCCCTCGGCATCACCATCTGGACGCGGCGGCTCGGGAGGCTCCCGGCTTCCAGCCGCTACACGTACGGGCTCCGGCGCGCGGAGGTCCTGGCCGCCCTCGCGAACGCCGTCCTCCTGATCGTCGTGTCGGCCCTGATCGCCTGGGGCGCTCTCCTCCGGCTGATCTCTCCCTCGCCCGTGAACCAGGGCGTCATGCTCGCCGTCGCCCTCGTCGCTCTCGTCGCGAACGTCGCGTCGGCTCTCCTCCTCGAGCGGCACAGCAGCGAGGACGTCAACGTGCGAAGCGCCTTCCTCCACCTCGCGCAGGACGCTCTCGCCTCCCTCGCCGTCGTGATCGCGGCCCTCCTGGCCGGAACGCGGTTCGGCCCCTGGGTGGATCCCGCCGCGGCCCTCGTCGTCACCTTCGTCGTCCTCCGGAGCGTTCTCTCGCTTCTCTGGGAGACGGTCTCGACGCTCCTCGAGGGTTCCCCCGCCGACGTCGACATCGAGGTGATGGCCAGGCGCGTGGGGGAGCGATTCGCGCCGACGACCCTTCACCACGTCCACCTCTGGGAGGTCGGACCCGGACAGAGGGTCCTCACGGCGCACGTCGGTGTCGCGCCGGAGATGAGTGGAGAGGCCATCGAGGCCCTCCTCGGCGCCATCAAGGGGTTCCTCCAGGAAGAATGGGGCGTGACCCACTCCACCCTCGAGCCGGAGGTGGAGGGGTGCGACAGCCGCGAGCTGTTCCCCGGCTGGGAGCCCAAGTAGCCCGAGGAGCGCGGCCCCCGGCGCCACCCGGAGACGCCTCCTCCCCGCTTGAACTCCTTACAGGGGCAGAGGCAGCATCTACAGTTCTCCGGCCCGGAGAGCCGGTGGCACGGGAACCCAGCCGGGGGCGCTTCCTTCCCGGAGATTCCCCCGACACCGCGCCGGGCGGGTCCGGCAGCGGCCGGCCGCCCGCGCAAGAGTTTCTCGGGGCCTCGGCGCAGCCACGTGGCAGCCATCGTGCAAGGGTCTCATCGCGCGAGCTCGCCTCTGGAGCGAATGGACTCCCGGCAGCAGCGACAGATCGCAGAAGAGCCCGGCTGACGCGTTCGTCTCGCCGGGACGATGGAATCCACCGACGTCTTTCGACAGGAGGCTCCAAAGCCATGAAAAGAACCCGGATCACACCCACCACGCTCCTCGCCATCGGGGCGGCGCTCCTGACCGTGGCCTGTTCGTCGAAACCGCAGCCGGTCGCCGCGCCCGAGGCGAAGCCGGTCGCGGCGGTGACCGTTCCCGTCACGGTCCAGCCGCCGCCCGCGCAGGCGGACCTCGAGGCAAAGGACAGGACCCGTGTCGACGTCGAGGTCGACGAGATGAACCGCACGGGATACCTGAAGGACGCCTACTTCGACTACAACGAGTACGAGATCCGGCAGGACCAGCGCGACGCGCTCGAGAAGAACGCCGCGTGGCTCAAGGGACACCCGACCGTCACCATCTCCGTCGCGGGGCACTGCGACGAGCGCGGGACGGCCCAGTACAACATGGCGCTCGGCCAGCAACGCGCCCAGGCCGTCAGGGACTACCTCGTCCAGCTCGGCATCGACGCCTCCAGGATCCAGATCATCTCGTACGGAAACGAGCGCCCGTTCGCGGTCGGACACGACGAGTCAGCTTGGGCACAGAACCGCCGCGACCATTTCCTCGTGACCGCGGGCTGAAGGCCTCCAGCTCCACGATCTCCCCCACCGGCTCGAGGCCGCAGGCGACGGGGAGCGGGACCGGGAAAACGTTGACGCGGACGCCCCGGCGCGCGCACGCTGAGCCATGAGGAAGACCACGGTCCCGCTCTCGGTCCGGGCGGTCGAGGCCCGGATCAGACGGAAGTTCCGGGGAGACGACCTCTCCTTCGTCAAGGCGCGCCCCGGGTCACGCGCCTACCAGGAAGCCGGCGCGTACATCCTCGTGGACAGCCACCACGCCGTTCAGGCGGCGTGGCCGGACATCCAGAAGGCGGCCGTGGAGACCGAGGTCCTGAAGCCCTGGGAGCAGATCGAATAGGCCGGGCTTTCCGGGCGGCTCGTGGCGGTCAGGCGACCCCGGCTGGAGCCCCCTTCCAGCGGTCGTGCAACCAGAGCCAGCTGTGGGGCCGCCGCCGGATCGCCTCCTCGATGCAGAGCGTGAAGGCCGCCGTGTCCTCCTCGATCCGGCCCGTCACGGGGAGCGGGCCGTGGAAGGCGCACCCGTGCTTCCCCACCCCCTCGCGCCAGTACTCGAGGAAGTAGACGGCCGTGCCGGTCTTCGCCGACGCGACGGCGAGCGAGGGGGCGGTCAGGGCCAGCCTCCCGAAGAAGGGGACCGGGATCCCGCGCGAGAGCCGCTGGTCGAGGAAGAACCCGATCAGCTGGCCCTTCGCGACGAGCTCGTAGATCGCTGCCATCGCGCCCCGGCTGTTCGGCAGGATGTCGAGACCGTACCCCGTCCTGACGCGCTCCAGGAGACCGGCGAGGCTCTTCGAACGGGGGACCTTGACGATCACCGTCGAGGGGACCCCCGTGCGGCTCACCAGGAGCCCCCCGATCAGGTCCCAGGAGCCGAGATGCGTGGCCAGGATGAGGGTCGCCTCTCCGCCCCGCGAACGCTTGACGATCTCGTCGAGCCCACCGACCGCCAGGGTGACGGTCCCGGGCCTGTGGAGCTCGCGGAAGAGCTCGAAGTACCCGAGGATCAGTCCGCGCACCATCTGGCGAAGCGGAGGGCCCGGTTCCACCCCGGGCAGGGCGGCCCTGAAATTCGCCACCCCGAGACGACGGCGCACGGGAACGACCGTCCACCAGAGCCACGAGAGGAGCCACGAGAAAGCCGCCGCGAGGGGGAGGGGCGTACGAGCGACCAGCCAGACGATCGAGAGCATCCGGTGCGCATCATAGAGGCATCGAGGCGACGTCGTCCGGCTGCTCGAGGAGGGCTGAGCGCCCCTCCTCTTCAGTCGACGGCCTTCTGGCCTCCCCCGGCGACCCAGAGGAACGACTGGACGTCCAGCATGTCCTCGGGCTCGAGCTGCGCCAGGTACTGCTTCAGCTTCCCGGCGAAGGCGAGCAGCTGCTCGTAGGTCCGCCAGTTGAGCCGCGGGTCGTACGCCAGGGGGAAGCCGCACGCCTCGGCCGCCCTCTGCGTGACGACCGGCTTGAGGAACATGTGCTCCGTCGGGTAGAGGATGAACGGAAAGTAGGTCGCGACCGTCCACTTCCCGACACCGGCCGCCACGAGGAACCGCGCGAACGCCTCGAACCTCTCCTGGAAAGCCGCGCTTTGGTGCAGGAGGTCCAGGAGCCGCCGGCCAAACTCCTCTCGCGCCGCCGGCCTGGCCAGCCCGTCCCGGAGCGCCGCCTGGTCGTTCGGGGAGACGAGATCCGTCGCGGTCATCACGAGGAGCGCCGCCTTGGCGACCTCGTCGAAACGACCCGCCTCGACGGCGGAGCGGAGACTCTTCTCGGAAAGCTCCCACACCGCCAGCTCGTGAGCCCTGACCTTCGGGTCGCGTTCCTGCGCGAAGTAGGCCGTACTCCTGAACCCGCCGGGGAACACCCACAGGAACTCCGAGATGAGGCTCTCGAGGGGCTTCGCTCCCGCGGCCGCCGGCGCCGCCGGCTTTCGCTGGCGCGGCACCGGGCCCGGCTTCCGCCTCGGGGCGGGCCCCGCCAGGGACTGCTCCTCCGATTCCGACGGGCTCGCGGGCACGAGCGGCGCGGCCGACAGGAGGAGGACCTTCTCCCCGGCGACCGTGAAGCGGACCCGGACCTTGCCCGGGGATAGCGCTTCGAGCACCTTTCCCGTCCCCCAGGCAGGCTGGCCCGGGTGCCGGACGAACGTCCCGGGCTCGAGCGTCACCGGGCCACCCCCGCGCGCACCGCGGCCGCCCGTCCCTCGTCGTCGATCATCTTCTCTCTCACGGACTCCTCCGCTCCGTGGGCCCGGACGGGGTCCACGTCGGACGCACACTACCCCACCGGGACGATCCCGGGGGCAAGGGAGCCCGGAAGGGACGAACCGGGACCGGACCGTCAGGCGAGGCGCCCTTCGCGGTAGTCGCTCAGCGCCCGGTAGATCTCCTGCTCGGTGTTCATCACGAACGGGCCGTACTGAGCGATCGGCTCGCCGAGCGGCCGGCCCGCGACGAGGAGCGCCCTGCCGCCGGCCTTCGCCTCGATCGCCACCCCGTCGGCCCCGGAGTCGTTCGTGAGGATCGCCATCCGCCGCGCCGGCACCACCCTGCCGGCGATCGTCACCTCGCCGCGGTAGACGTAGACGAACGCGTTGTGCTCCGGCGGGAGCGCCTGGGCGAAGCGCGTGCCGGCAGCGAGGTGGAGGTCGAGGTAAAGCGGCGCCGTCGCGTCCCGTGACACCGCGCCGGCGACACCGTGGCTCTCTCCCGCGATGACGATCGCCGTCACGCCCTCCCCGGAGAAGCGCGGGAGCTCCCCGACCCCGAAATCGCGGTACCAGGGATCCCTCATCTTGTCGCGGCCCGGGAGGTTCAGCCAGAGCTGGAATCCCTCCATCACCCCGTTCTCCTGCTGCGGGATCTCCGAGTGGATGACGCCGCGCCCGGCCGTCATCCACTGGACGCCGCCGTCCTCGAGGAGCCCCTCGTGCCCCGCGCTGTCGCGGTGCTTCATCCGGCCCGCGATCATGTAGGTGACCGTCTCGAAGCCGCGATGGGGGTGGTCGGGGAACCCGGCGATGTAGTCGCCCGGGTCGTCGCTGCCGAAGGCATCGAGCATCAGGAACGGGTCGAGCCGGCGCTGCAGCGGCTGGGTCAGGACGCGCGTCAGCTTCACGCCCGCGCCGTCCGAAGTCGCGATGCCGGTGACGAGCTGCTCGACGGTACGGGGTGCCAGGACGACCTCTTCGCGGGCCTGGGTCTTCTTCGCCATGCCCGATTCTCCCCGGTGCGCCACCGGTCCGTCGAGCTGGATCCAGGAGCCGGGTTCGATCGGATCCGAGCTAGAATTTCCCCGCTCATGTCCGCCTCAGAAACCGCTCCCGAGATCCAGGTCCGCCTGCAGGAGATCTACCACGAGCTTCCGGAAGCGATGCGCCGGATCGCGGACGCGCTGATGTCCGACCCTCTCCTCGGGGCGCTCTGGGGAATCGAGTCGCTGTCCGAGCGGGCCGGCGTGAGCATGGGGACCGTGATGCGGTTCTCCAAGAAGCTCGGCTACCGGGGCTTCAGCGACTTCCGGGACGCCCTCCGCGAGGCGTGCAAGGTCCGTTCGGAGGGGGCGCCGCTGGAGGTCCTCGAGTCGCCCACGGACGTCTTCTGGGCCCTTTCCGAGGTCTCCCGCCGCGACCAGGAAAACCTGGGCAGGCTGCTCGCGGCGGTCGACCGCGCCACTCTCGAGTCGGCCACGCAGCTCCTGATCCGGTCCCAGCACCGCCTCCTCCTGGGACGGGGGGTCTCCCAGGTCATGGGCCAGATCATGGCCTTCAACCTGACCCAGGCCGGCCTTCCCTGCATCGCGGGCATCCCGTCCGAGTTCTCCCACCAGGTGGCCAACCTCGGGGCGAAGGATCTCCTCGTCGTCTTCAGCTTCGCCCCGTACAGCCGCGAGACCGTCGACGCAGCGGCGTTCGCGAAACGGGGCGGGACGCCGGTCCTCGCCTTCACCGACCGCGCCGACTCGCCGCTCGCGAAGTCCGGGAGCCTCGTCGTCGTCCTGCCGTCCGAGGACTTCCTCTTCAGCTACGGGCTCTCGACCTTCTCCGTCCTCTCCCACGCCTTCGCCATCGCCGTGGCCGCGCAGGACCCTTCAGGGACGGTGAAGCGGCTGAAGGCGGCCGACGAGGTGGGGCTGCCCCTCTACATGGAGCACTGGCTCCCGATGCAGCCGGGCGCCATCCGAGTGACGCGCCCTCCCAGGCCGCCGAAGCCGCCCGGCTCCTGAACCGGCCGCTCCCGGGCCGGTCATCCCATCACCGGGACGCCAGCATGAGAATCGCCTCCAGGACGCCGCCCGCGACGGCCCGGGACTTGTCGGAGACGGAAAAGCAGTGCTCCCGGACGCCGCGGGGGTCCACGTCGGCCACTTTGAGACCCGGCTGAACCTCGAAACCGGGACGGATGAGGCCCCGGACGACGCCGCCGATGCCGGACCGGACCGTCACGCCCTGGATGGAGAGAACGGGATCTCCCGCCTGGACCTCGTCGCCGATGGCACGGAGCGCCTCCACCGTTCCTGCCGCCGGGGCCCGGAGCACCCGCTGCCGGTCGTGTCCCGCGATGCGGCCTGGCACGCTGGTGTTGGCCTCGGCGCAGCCCTGCAGGATCACCCGGCCCAGGTCGTGGCCGCGGTTCGTCTCCACCACCGCGTGGGCGTCCCGACCCGCCTCGAAGCCGGGGCCCAGGGCCACCACCACGGGGGCCATGTCGAGACGGGTGCCAGCTCTGCTCTTGGCGACGATGGCATCCACCAGGGCCACGGGGGCGAGCCGCTCCAGGCTCCGGCACTCCGGATCCTCGAGGAGGGGTACCGGGTCCCCGGGGGACCACGCTTCCGGCACTCGGAGGCAGCGCTCCGCCCGGACTCCCTCCACGCAGGCGACGCCGTCGTACATCGCCTCGGAGAGGCAGACCGTCCGCCGGATCGCGCTGGGCCGGGCCACCTCCAGGGCCACCACCCGGAACCCGGACCGGACGAGGCGGACGATGCAACCCGTGGCGAGATCCCCGGCGCCCCTCACCACCACGAGGCTCCCCCCGATCAGGCTCACGGCGCCTCCTCCAGGCTCCCCACCAGGACCAGCTCCGCCGGAAGCTGATCGAGCTGTCCCTGCGAGGGAAGGACGGGGGCGAGGTCGCTCTTGTTGAGGAAAACGGCCCGGGGGGACCGGGCCCCCTTGAAGAGCCCGTCGGGATGCCGGACCAGGGCCGCCAGGTGCTCCCACGCGACGGGGGCGCCGGGAGCGCACCCCGTGACGGCGGAGAAGCGCTCGGGCCGGTGGACCGTCCGGCCGTCCATCGGCCGGTCGAGACAGTCGAGGCCGATCACGCCCACCACGAGATCGGTGCCGGGGGGGATCACCGGCTCGTACGATTCCGGGGCCTTCACCGGAAGCCGTTTCGACCCGTCCGCTTCCACGAGGACGAAGTCCCACGCCGTCTTCAGCCCGGGGATCCAGGAGGGGTCGATCCCCTTCACCTTTCCGGGAGCGTCGGCCTCCCGGGAGACGAGCAGCGTGACTCCCGGACCGGACCCCGGTTCCGGCGCCGGTACGGCTGCCGGCCCGGGGCCGGGCGCGCATGGGGACTCCATCTCGGGGCGCCAGAGGATTGCCGCGGTAGGCCCGGCCGTCGCGCGCGGGTCCGCCAGGTGGGTGGTGGTGGTGACGAGGACCGACCAGCCCCGCTCGACCAGCTCCCGTGCGAGGTGGAACAGAGCGCTGGTCTTTCCTCCCGCGCCGACGAAGACGATGACGCCCCGATCCCCCCGGGATCCGGGAAGCATGGGGATCAGGGCCTCCGCGAGGTTCATGGGGCGCTTCGCCGGGCCCTCCGGGCCTGGTGAAGAGCGTCGAGGGAAGCGGCCCCCCGGCGCACCGCGATGAGCTCGCCCGTGATGGCCACCGCCAGCTCCTCGGGCGTCTCGGCGCCGAAATCCAGCCCGATCGGCGCGCAGAGGGCCTCCACCTTCGCGGGGTCGAACCCCTCCGAGAGGACCTGTTCGATCAGGAGGCGGACCTTCCGCCGGCTTCCGATGAAGCCCGCGTAGCGGTAGGTCTTCGTGAGCACGGCCCGGACGCATTCCAGGTCGCAGAGGTGGCCTCGCGTGACGATCACCACGTAGGTGGAAGGGTCGAAGGGAAAGGCGGCCAGGGTCTCCGTGAATGGCCCGCAACGGGTGGCCACCCCCGCCGGGAACCGTGCGGGCTCCAGGTACTCCGGCCGCTCGTCCGCCACGGTGACCAGGAATCCGAGGCCCGGGGCAAGCGCCGCCACGGCCCGGCCGACGTGCCCTCCGCCGAGGACGAGGAGCTTCTCCAGGGGCAGCTGGGGATCGAAGAAGAGCCCCTCCTCCTCGGCCAGGACGGCGCGCCCGCTCTCGAGGGCACGCCGGGCCCTGACGGGATCCAACCTTTCCAGCTTCCCGGCGACCACGCGGCCGCTCCCGTCCATCACGGCGGTCTCGCCCGTGGAAAGCCGCTTCACCAGGAGAGCCCGCTCCCCCCCGAGGAGGAGGTCGAGGACGGCCCTGTAGGGTGCCGCCGAGGTCAGGGGCTCCACCAGGAGCCGGACGGAGCCGCCGCAGACCATGTCCGGGCCCTCGGCCTCCGTCCCCTGCATCTCGATCTCGAGAGTTTCCGGCCGGCCGCCGCCGAGCTTCCCGCGGCACGCCGCCAGGGCGGCGGCTTCCCCGCGGCCGCCGCCGACCGAGCCCGCGACGAGTCCCTCGGGGCCGACGAGCATCCAGGACCCGGCGTGGCGAGGGGCCGATCCCTTCACCTGGAGGATCGTGCAGAGCGCCAGGTCGGTCCTCCCCGAGGCGATGGTCCGGACGATCTCCAGGCTCATGCCGACTTTTTCCGGCTGTAGGGGGTGTTCAGGAGGGGCAGCGACGTCCGGAACTGCCCGTCCCGGTTGAAGTAGGCCCCGGCCACGGCGGGGGCGGTGGGAATCGTCGTGATCTCGCCCAGACCCTTGGCGCCGTAGGCCAGCTCGCTGGAGTTCTTCTCGATGATGATGGGTTCGATGGGGGGAACCTTCGTCCCCTTGAAGAGTCCCAGCGTGCCGTATTTCACCTGGGGCTCGCCGTCCTTCAGCGGGAAGTCCTCCGTGAGGCCGAAGCCGAGGCCCATCACGACCCCTCCCTCGATCTGGGACTCCACCTGGACCGGGTTCACGGCCTTGCCGATGTCGTGCGCGGCGACGACCTTCTCCAGCATCCCCTTCCCGTCGAGGAGGACGACCTGCGTGGCGTACGAGTAGGCCACGTGGCTGACCGGGTTCGGCTTGTCGCTGGCGAAGGGGTCCGTGACGAAGGAGTACTCGCGGTAGTACTCGCGCCCCTCGAGCTGGGCCAGCGTACCCGTTTCGAGGTCCTTCTTCAGGTCGAGGGCGGCGAGGCGGGCCGCCTCGCCGGTGAAGAGGGTCTGGCGGGAGGCGGTCGTCGTGCCGCTGTTGGGGGAGTTGGAGGTGTCGGGCCTCGCCACCTCGATCTCTCCCCAGGAGAGGCCGGAGGCCTTCGCCACGAACTGCATCAGGACGGAGGCCAGCCCCTGTCCCATGCAGGCGGCACTGGTGTAGATGACCGCCTTGCCCCCCTCGACCCGCAGCCGGACTCGCCCGACGTCGGGGAGTCCGACGCCGATGCCGGCGTTCTTCATGGCGCAGGCGATCCCCGCGTCGGGGCGCGCCTCGCAGAGCTCCTTCACGGCGAGGAGGGTCTCCTTGAGGGCCGTCCCCGGGTCGCAGATCTGCCCGTTGGGGAGGACGTCGCCCGGCTCCACGGCGTTCAGCCAGCGGATCTGCCACGGGGTGAGGCCCACCTCCTTCGCCAGGAGGTTCATGCACGATTCCATGGCGAAGCACGACTGGGTCACCCCGAAGCCGCGGAAGGCCCCGCCCGGGGGGTTGTTCGTGTAGACGCCCGTGCCCGCGATCTCCACGTTGGGGATCTTGTACGGCCCCGCGGCGTGGGTGCAGGCGCGCTGCAGGACGGGGCCGCCCAGGGAGGCGTAGGCCCCGGTGTCCTCGAGCAGGTCGGCCTTGACCGCCGTGACGCGCCCTTCCGCGTCGGCCGCCACGACGAAGTCCATCTCGAAGGCGTGGCGCTTGGGGTGGACGCGGATCGACTCCTGCCGGTCGAGCGTCAGCTTCACCGGCGCCCCCACGTTGTAGGCGAGGAGCGCGGCGTGGTGCTGGACGATGAGGTCCTCCTTGCCGCCGAACCCGCCCCCGACGTAGGCGCTGATCACCTTCACCCGGTCCTTCGGGATCCCCAGCACCCCCACGATGCCGTGGTAGTCGTCGTAGATGCTCTGGGTGCCGGTGTAGACCGTCAGCTTCCCGTCCGGTTCTGGAATCGCCAGGGCGCTCTCCGGCTCCATGAAGGCGTGCTCGGTCTCGGGCGTCGAGAACTTCTGCCGGATGACGTGGGCCGCCTCGGCGATCGCCTTCTCCGGGTCGCCCCTCTTCAGGAGCGTCCTGGCCAGGAGGTTCCCCTTGGGGTGGAGCCTCGGCGCGTCGTCGTCCAGGGCGCGGCGGGGGTCCGTGAGCGGAGGGAGGACCTCGTAGTCCAGCTTGATCGCAACGGCCGCGGCCTTGGCCTGGGCCCGGGTCCCGGCCGCCACGAGGGCGATGGCGTCCCCCACGTAGCGGGTCTCCTCGCCGACGGCGATCATGGCGGGCCAGTCCTTGATGATGTGCCCCTGGAAGCGGTCGCCCGGGACGTCCTTCGCCGTCAGGACCGCCTGGACGCCCGGCATCGCCAGCGCCTCGGTGGCGTCGATGCCGAGGATCTTGATCCGGGCTTTCGGGGGACGCAGCACGGCCCCGTGGAGCATCCCGGGGACCTTCATGTCGTCCACGTAGACGCCGGTTCCGAGGACCTTGCCGCGCGCGTCGGAGCGCTCGACGCATTCGCCGACGCCCAGGGGGGCCTCGTGGCCGTCCGGCACCGGGGCGCCGTCCTTGAAGATCCGGGCCGAGTCGAGGATCGCCTTCTCGATCTTGACGTAGCCGGTGCACCGGCAGAGGTTCAGGGCGAGCGCCTTCGTGATCTCCTCGGGGCGGGGCTCCGGGTTGGCGTCCACGAGCCCCTTGGCGGTCATGACCATTCCCGGCATGCAGAAGCCGCACTGGACCGCCCCGGCGTTCGCGAACGCCCAGGCATAGACGTCCTTCTCCCGGGGCGAGAGCCCCTCGACGGTGACGATCCTCTTCCCCTCCAGCTTCCCCGTGTTCAGGAGGCACGCCTTCGACGGCTTGCCGTCCACGAGGACCATGCAGGCCCCGCAGGACCCCTCCGAGCAGCCGTTCTTCACGGAGGTGATGTTCAGCTCCTCCCGGAGGAACTCGAGGAGGTTCGTGTCCTTTGCGGCCGTCACGCCCTGGCCGTTGATCTGAAGCGTCGACATTTGCCACCTCCCGATGGGCCTTCGAGTTTACTTCCCGGGGAGCGCGCCTCCCGCCCGTCCGGAAGGGGCGGACGAGAGGGCGCCGTGCGGGCCAGGACCGTTCAGTGAGCGAGCGTCAGGATCGTCCCGACCTCTTCCGGCGGCCTGCCGACGACCGCCCTGTAGTTGCCCCTGTCTGTCGCCCCCTCCGTGACCATCAGAAGGATAGTCTTGTCGGGACCGAGGAGACCGCTCTCCCTGAAGGCGGCCGTCGAGGCGTCGCCGTGGAGCGCGATCAGCGCGGCGAGCGCCGCCGCCCCTGTCTCCCCCGCCACGACTCCGGCGCCGGCCAGCTCCCGCATCCCCTGCCGGGCCCTCTCGTCGCCGACCGAGACCATCCAGTCGACCCCGGTGGAGACCCTCGGCCAGGCGACGGGGGACGGAAGACCGCAGTTCAGGCCGACCATGATGGAGCGGTGGGGCCCAGGGACGGCGGTCATCTCGCCGGCCTTCGCCGAGACCTGCACGCAGTTGGCGTCGGCCGGCTCGACGCCGACCAGGGATCCCTTCCAGTCCCGGCTCCGGTAGTAGCCGACCGCGGCCGACATGAACGCGCCCACCCCCATCGGGACGATGACGGCGTCCGGCTCGCCGACCCCGGCCGCCTTCAGCGCCTGCTCGACCTCCAGGAAGATCGTCGTGTACCCGTCGACGACCCGCCGCGGCGTCACGTCGTAGCCGGGCCAGGAGGTGTCGGAGATGACGAGGCACCGGTCGCTCGCCTCCTCGGCGGAGCGGGCCACCGCCGCGTCGTAGTCGCCGTCCACCACGGTGACGGTCGCCCCCTCGTTCTGGATGGCGTGGATCCGGGCCGGGACGGTCCCGGCGGGGACGAAGATGTGGCACTGGAACCCGAGCAGGCGCGCCATGAAGGCGACGGCGCGCCCGTGGTTGCCGTCCGTCGCCGCGGCAAACGAGAACGGCCGGAGGTACGAGATGCGCCGGGCGAGGTCGTTGATGTTCGCCCACGGCTCCGGGTCGAAGCCGAGGTGCTCGCAGAGCGCCCGGTAGGAGGCCCACGACGCCCCGAGGATCTTGAAGCTCGGGAGGCCGAGCCGCTGGGTCTCGGCCTTCACCAGCACCCTGCCCACGCCGTACCGGCGGGCGAGGTCCGGGCAGTCGAAGAGGGTCGTCTCGCGGTAGGCCGGCATCCGGCGGTGGAACGTCCAGACGGCCGGGTCGGGAGCGGGCCAGCGGGTCTCGGGCCGGCAGAGGGGGTTACGGAGGAGCGTCGCCTCCGGGGCGGATACGGCGGCTGTTTCGTTCATTGTCGGTCTCCTAAAGTCGTCGCCGCCGAGGCGGCGGTCAGCGCGGCCCGGTTCGGTTCAAGGGACGACGTGGGTGCCGGTCTTGCCGGCCAGGGCGAGGCTGAGGTGCGCGGGGTCGGTGATGATCGCCTCGCGTCCCCCTCCCTCGATGAAGTCGATGACGGCCTGGATCTTGGGAAGCATGCTGCCAGGCTTGAAGTGGCCCTCTTTGACGTACTGCCTCGCCTCGGCGAGGGTCATCCGTTCGATGTCCGCCTGCTCCGGCGTCCCGAAGCGGAGGCAGACCTTCTCTACGGCCGTCGAGATGACGAGCAGCTCGGCTCCGAGCTGCCGCGCGAGGAGGCTCGACGCGAGGTCCTTGTCGATCACCGCGGAGGCGCCCTTCAGCATCCCCTCGGCGTCCTCGACCACCGCGATCCCCCCCCCGCCCGCCGCGATGACGACGAACCCGGCGTCCAGGAGGCTCTTCACCGCATCGAGCTCCAGGATCGACATCGGCACCGGGGAGGCGACGACGCGCCGCCACCCCCGCCCGGCGTCCTCGACGACGTCCCACCCGTCGACCGCCCGGTGGTGATCCGCCAGCTCCTTCGGCATGAACGAGCCGACCGGCTTGTTGGGCTTGCGGAAGGCGACGTCGTCCTTGTCCACGACGCACTGCGTGACGACCGTGGCGGCCGCCTTGCCGATGCCGAGGCGCCGGAACTCGTTGTGGAGGGCGAGCTGGATGTGGTACCCGATCGCCCCCTGAGTGTCCGCCACGCAGGAATCGAGCGGGACCATGTGGAGCTCCTTCGACGCGAGCTCGGACCGGCGCAGGATGAAGCCGACCTGGGGGCCGTTCCCGTGCGTGATCACGAGGCGCAGGTCCGGGTCCTTGAAGAGGGGCGCCACGTGCCGGCAGGTCTCGGCGCACGCCTGGTACTGGTCCGGGACCTTCTGGTGCTCCTTGTCGGTGATGAGCGAGTTGCCTCCGATGGCGATGACGGCCGTCCTGGTCACGGGAGCCTCCTTTCGTCGGCGCGGCCGTTTGCCGCGCCCTGTTCGTGTCGCTGGGAGCCCGGGCGGTGGCGGAGAGCGGCCTTCATCAGAAGCGCTCCCAGAGGGCCGCGGCGAGCCGCCGGCTCTCCGCGGCGAGGGCCGCCTCGTCGATTCCGGTCGTCAGCGCCTTTCCCTCCATGAGGATCCGGCCGCCGCAGATCGTCGTGTCGACGGCCGCCTGGGAGATCCCGAAGACGAGGTGGCCGAGGACCGTTTCGTCGTTCAGCGGGGTCGGCGCGTGGTAGTCGACCAGGATGACGTCCGCCGCCGCCCCTTCCTGAAGGGTCCCGATCGGGAAGCCCCACAGCCCCGTCGCGATCTCCGGGTTGCGGACGACGAGAGCCCCGGTCAGCTCCATGAAGCCGCAGCTCGGGTTGTCCTGGCGCAGGTGCTGGGCCCAGAGGCCGACCCGGAGCTCCTCGAGCATGGCGACCGTCATCGCGTCGGTGCCGAGGCCGACCGGGATCCCCCGCCGCACGAGGCCGACGACGTCGGCGATGCCGACGGAGTTGTTGAGGTTCGACTGCGGGTTGTGGACGACCCAGGCCCCGCTCCGAGCCAGGATCTCGGCGTCGGCGGCGTCCGCGTGCACCGCGTGGGCGGCGATGCTCCCCGGCCCGAGGAGGCCGTGCGCCGCGAGCCTCGCCACCGGGCTGAGCCCGAAGCGGCTCCGGTTCGCGGCGACGTCGGCGGCGGCCTCCGCGACGTGGACGTGAAAACCGACCCCCAGGTCGCCCCCCATCCGCGAGGCGCGGTCGAGCGTCTCGTCGGAGAGCGTGAAGGCCGCGTGCAGCCCGAAGAGGGCCCGCAGCTGCGGGTCGCGCGCGGCGGCCGCGGAGCGGGCGAAGTCCGCATTCTCCTCGAGGCCCTCCGTCGTCACCGCCTGGCCGTCGCGGTCGGAGACCTCGTAGCAGAGGCAGGAGCGGAGTCCCGACTCCTTCACGGCCAGGGCGATCCGTCCGAGCGAGCCCCGCACGGCGCCGGGACTGGCGTGGTGGTCGACGAGGGTCGTGGTCCCCTTCCGGATGGCCTCCACCAGGATGACCCGCGCGCTCATCTCGACGTCGTCGAGCGAGAGCTTCCGGTCCAGGCGCCACCAGAGGTTCTCCAGGATCTCCTGGAAATTGGCGCTCGGAGCGGCCTTGCCGAGGCCGCGCACGAGCGTCGAGTAGAAGTGCATGTGGGCGTTCACGAGGCCGGGGAGGACGAGCTTCCCCCTGGCCGAGAGGACGCGGTCGAACGGGCCCTCGATCTCGGCCGCGGGCGCGATCCGCGCGATGCGGTCCCCCTCGAGGAGGAGTGCCTGCCCCTCGAGGACCCTGCAGGGGCTCCCGAAGGTGACGATCGTGCCGTCCTGGATCAGGAGCCGCATCGGGACCTCCTTGCCGTTCTCCCGGCGCTCGCCGCGCAGGGGAAGCCGTGGCCCGTCATTTCAGACCGACCTCCTCGTTGAACTCCTCGATCAGCCTGTCGAAGACGACCGCCTCGTCCTCGAACAGCTCCCGCCAGTACTCCGGGTCCCACTGGGCGCAGATCTCCTCGTAGGTCTTTCCCTGTTGCTCGACCCACGTGTAGTACTTCAGGTTGTGGATCGCCTTCCGGTCCACGTAGGAGAGCTCCTTGAAGTTGTCCACCGACTGCCGCTCGAGGCTCCCGGTGAAGGTGCGGGCCGCGTCCATCGCCGTGAACGCCCCCCGCTCCGCCGTCAGCTCCTCGAGGCGCGAGGTGTACATCTCCTCGCTGTCGGTGAAGACGGTGAAGACGACGTCGTTCTCGTCCAGGTCCCAGTACTTGGCGGCCTTGATCGCGGCGAGCGTGTTGCAGATGCTGCTGATCCCGAGGAGGCCGAGCCGCGAGACGGTCGCCGCGGAAACACCCGAAGCCACCAGGAACTCCTTTCCTAGGGGCTCGTTGAAGAGCCTCAGGAGGCGCATGCAGTCCTCGTCGTCCACGGCGGCGACGGCATCCGTGTTGCGGACGTTGTGGACCCACGGGACGTGCTTGTCGCCTATCCCCTCGATCCGGTGGTCCCCGAAGCCGTTCCGGAGGAGCGTCGGGCACTGGAGCGCCTCGGTGGCCACGACCTTCGCGCCGGCGAACTTCGTCTTCAGGTAGTCGCCCGCCGCGATCGTCCCCGCGCTACCGGTGGCGCTGACCCAGCCCGCGAGGCGTGACCTGGTCCCCCGGATCGCCCGGAAGACCTCCTCCACGGCGGGGCCGGTCACGTTGTAGTGCCAGATCGGGTTCCCGAACTCCTCGAACTGGTTGAAGATCACGTGGACCGGGTCCTTCTTCAGCTCCCAGCACTTGTCGTAGATCTCCTTGACGTTGCTCTCGCAGCCCGGGGTGGCGATCACCTCCGAGCCGATCTCCGCCAGCCAGGTGAACCGCTCCTTCGACATGTTCTCCGGCAGGATCGCCACCGAGGTGCAGCCGAGGACCGCCGAGTCGAATGCCCCTCCCCGGCAGTAGTTGCCGGTCGAAGGCCAGACCGCCTTGTGCTTCTCCGGGTCGAACTCTCCGCTGACCAGGCGCGGGACGAGGCAGGCGAACGCGGCCCCGACCTTGTGGGCCCCCGTCGGGAAGTACTTGCCGACGAGGCCGACGACGCGGGCCTTCACCCCGGTGATCTCGCGCGGGATCTCGAGGAAGTTAGGGCCGCCGAAGAGCCCCGTCGCCGGGTCGTTCTTCCAGGTGATCCGGAAGAGGTTGGCCGGGTTGACGTCCCAGAGCCCCACCCCCTTCAGCCGGGCGACGGCTGAAGGGGGAAGGAGGCCCGGGTCCCGCATCTGCCGGAACGTCGGGATCACGACGCCCCTGTCCCGGCAGCGCTTCGCCGTCCTCTGGCGGACCTCCCGGTTGACGGACTTGACGATTCGCGACATCGCGCGATCCCTACAGGCTCAGGCTCCGTGCGCGCTCGACGATCGCCGCCAGCTTCGCTTTCGGGTCCTGGATCCGCTCGAGGAACATCAGGGCGCTGATGATGAACGGCTTGTACGCCGCTTCCTGGTACGTCGCGATGCGGTACTGCTCGAACACCTCGGCGCTCACCTCGCCCGCCTTGCAGCTGACGTCGGTGATGTCGGCCGGCAGGCAGTGCATGTAGAGGGCCTTTCCGCCCTTCGTGAGGTTCATCTTCTTCCGGTCGCACTCCCAGCTCGTGAACTTCGCGTTGTTGGCCAGGCACTCCTTCTCGAGCGCCTTGAGGCCGTCCTTGTCGGAGACCTTCAGGAGGTCGGTGCGGCGCTGCATCACCTGGTACGGGGCCCACGACTTCGGGTAGACCACGTCGGCGTCCTTGAACGCCGCTTCCATGCTCGTCACGGCCTCGAACGAGCCGCCCGTCTCCTTCGCGTTCTTCTTCGCGACGTCGATCACGTCGGGGATGAGGCCGTACCCCTCGGGATGCGCGAGGCTCACGTTCATCCCGAAGCGGGTCATCAGGCCGATGATCCCCTGCGGGACGGAGAGCGGCTTGCCGTAGCTGGGGCTGTAGGCCCAGGTCATCGCGATCTTCTTCCCCTTCAGGGCCTCCAGGCTCCCGAAGTGGGTCTTCAGCCAGGCCAGGTCGGCCAGCGACTGGGTCGGGTGGTCGATGTCGCACTGGAGGTTGACGATGCTGGGGCGGCGGTGGAGGACCCCTTGCCTGGCGCCGTCGGTGAGGGCATCCCCGACCTCGCGCATGTAGCTGTTCCCCTCGCCGAGGAACATGTCGTCGCGGATGCCGATCACCTCGGTCAGGAAGCTGATCATGTTGGCGGTCTCGCGAACCGTCTCCCCGTGCGCCACCTGGCTCTTCTGTTCGTCCAGGTCGGCGAGGGAGAGACCGAGCGCGCTGGCGGCCGAGGCGAAGGAGAAGCGGGTCCGGGTGGAGTTGTCGCGGAAGATGGAGATCGCGAGCCCCGTGTCGAACGCGCGGTAGGAATAGCCCTCCTGGTGGAGGCGCTTGAAGGTCTCGGCCAGGGTCACGATCGCGTCGATCTGCTCGGCCGGGTGCTCCCAGGTCAGGAGGAAGTCCTTCTGGAAGAGGTTGCTCTCGAGGCCCTGGAAGGCGGCGAGCTGTTCGCGGATGGCGTTGGACGGCATGGTGTTCTCCTTCTTCTTCTCGTGTTGACCTAGCGGTGAAGATTGACTGCGTTCATGCGCGGACGGCCTCCAGCCGGGGCTCGATCGCGGAGGGAATGGAGACGCGGGAGAGGGGGGCCTCGACGTCCTTGAGGCCGTGCCCGGTGGCCAGGAGGACCACCCGCTCGCCGGCGGCGAGCCGGCCGGGGCCCGCCTGCAGCCTGGCCAGGCCCGCGAGCGCCGCCGCGCCCGCCGGCTCCGCGAAGATCCCGGTTCGGGCGAGCAGGAGCGCCTGGGCGTCCAGGATCTCGGCGTCGGTCACCGTCAGCGTCAGCCCCTGGCTCTCCAGGACGGCCCTCCGGGCGCCGTGGGCGTTGCTCGGGCAGACGACCGAGATCGAGTCGGCCCGGGTGGACGGGTCGGGCGCGTCCGAGTAACGCCCCGTCTCTACGTAGCGGTGGATGGCGTCCGACTTCTCGGCCTGCACGCCGACGAGGCGCGGCAGCCGGTCGACGAGCCCGGCCCGCTTCAGGTCGACGAACGCCTTGTGGACCCCGCCGAGGATGACGCCGTCGCCGACGGAGACGACGATCGCGTCCGGGACCTCGTAGCCGAGCTGGGCCCAGATCTCGAGGCCCGCCGTCTTCTTCCCCTCGATCGTGAGGGGGTGGTAGGCGGTGTTCCTGTTCAGGCCGCCCCGCCGGGCGGTGTATTCCAGGCTCAGCCGGAAGGCGTCGTCGTACGTCCCCTTCACCGGCACGACGGTCGCGCCGGCCAGGACCATCTGGACGAGCTTGGCCCGGGGCGCCTTCTCGGGGACGAAGATCAGGGCCTCGAGGCCGGCCGAGGCGCAGACCGCGGCGAGCGCCGAAGCGGCGTTTCCCGTGGAGGCCGCCACGACCCGCTTCTCGCCGAGACGGAGCGCCTCCGCGGCGACGAGGAAGGAGGCGCGGTCCTTCAGGCTGCCGCTCGGGTTGAGACCGTCGTTCTTCACCCAGAGGGCGGAGAGGCCGAGCTCCGATCCGAGCCGGTCCACCTTCACGAGCGGCGTGTTCCCCACCGGGAGGGGCGGGTGGAACTCGCGCTCCACGGCACAGAAGAGCTGCCAGTCGGGATTCCGGGGGTCGAAGGCCGACCGGATCGCCGCGGCGTCGAAGACCGCCTCCAGGACGCCCACGAGCGGGATGCCGGGCCTGTAGGACGCCCCGCACGCGGGGCAGAGGTACCGGACCTCGTCCCGAGAGTAGCTGCGTCCACAGTCGGTGCATCGGTACGTGAAGGCGGTCATGGCTGCGTTCCTCTGGTTCGTGGCGAATCCGGCCGGTCTCTGGTCCGTCGGTCAGGCCGTCAGAAGTGGATCTCGGCCTGGAAGGTCGGGGCGGAGGTGGTGTGGTTCACCTTCGTGGCCGTGGAGCCCGCGATCGGCGTCGGCGTGTCGTTGCCGAACTTGTGCCACCAGAGCTCGTAGCCGGGGCCCATGGTGATCGTCCCCTTCTTGACTCCCACGATCGAGCCGACGTCGAACTGCCAGGTGATCCTCGAGAGGACCTCGGTCACGGTGTCGACGCCGACCGCGTCCTTCCCCTTCGGGAACGTGGCGTACGCGAAGCCCTTGAAGCTCGAATTGACGTCCTTGGAGATCGGGATCGGGACCATCCAGGACGCGTTGACCATCGCCGTGCCGTTGAACTCCACGTCCCTGGCGCCATCGGCGGCGAAGGCGTTGTGGGTCCATTCCTTGTAGTACCAGATTCCCAGGTCGGCGAAGCCCTTCGGGATCTCGAAGTTCAGCGTGGGGCCGACGACGATCAGCCGCTTGCCGGGGGCGAACGTCGTGTTCTTGGAGTTGAGGTCGGCGCCCACCGTCACGGAGAGGTCGCGGACGACGGAGCTCTTGATCCCGGCCTTGAACGCCTTGTTGAGGCTGAGCTGGTGCCGGTACGTGATGTAGATCTCCTGCGCGCCGCCGGAGGTCGCCCCGTTGGCGGGGTCGTTCGAGTTGGACATCAGGACGTCGACGTTCAGGAAGTTGCTGCCGAGCGAGTAGCGGTTCGCCGCGGTGAACTGGACGACGTTCTTGATGATCGGCGGGTCGATGTTCGGGTCGTAGACGTGGTAGCAGTAGCGCCAGCCGACGAAGAGGTCGGACCAGTCGGCGGCCGGGGCCGCGGTGGCGCCCAGCAGGAGGCAGAGGGCCACGAGGCAGATGAGGGTCGTCTTCGGGAAGTTCATTTCGTCTCTCCTTCTTCGTTATCTCGAGTGGGTTCCTTGTTCGTTTCAGCAGCCGGGACGCGACTTCAGGCTTCGCTCTTCTTCGAGGCCGCGGCGCTCTCCTGCGCCGAGTCGGACGCCGTGTTCAGATGGTTGAAGAAGGCGTTGAGCACCACCGCGACGATCGAGCAGAGGAGGATGCCGCTGTGGAGCAGCGGGCTGAGCCCCTTCGGCATCTGACCGAAGAACTTGTCCGCGACGAGGGGGATCATCCCGAAGCCGACGCTGATCGCCACGACGTAGAGGTTCAGCCGGTTCTTCGCGAAGTCGACGCCGCCGAGGATCCGGATCCCGGTGGCGCAGACCATCCCGAACATCACGACGCCGGCGCCGCCCAGGACGAACTGCGGGACCGAGGCGACGATGACCGCGAGCTTCGGCACGAGGCCGAGGGCGAGCAGGATGACGCCGCCGACGGCGGTGACCCAGCGGCTCCGGACCCCCGTCACGCCGACCAGCCCGACGTTCTGGGAGAAGGAGGTGTAGGGGAAGGTGTTGAAGATGCCGCCGATCAGGGTGCCGAGGCCGTCGACGCGGAGGCCGTCGGAGAGGTCCTTCTGGGAGACCTCCTTGCCGACGATGTTCCCGACCGCGAGGAACATGCCGAGCGACTCGATCATGACGACGATCATGACCATGCACATCGTCAGGCAGGCGACGAGGTCGAACCTGGGCATGCCGAACTGGAAGGGGAAGACCACCGCGAACCAGCCCGCCTCCGGGAGCCCGGCGAAGCTCACCTTGCCGAGGAAGATGGCGATGACCATCCCGAGGACCAGCCCCAGGAGGACGGCGATGTTGGCGAAAAAGCCCTTCACGAACTTCGTGATCAGGAGGATGAAGAGCAGGACGATCCCCGCCACCGCGAGGTGGAGCGGCGCCCCGTAGGCGGGGTTGTCGATCATCTTGCCGGTCGCCAGGTCCCGGATCATCGGGTTGCCGCCGGCGGCCCAGTTGACGCCGACGCGCATCAGCGAGATGCCGATGATCGTGATGATCGACCCGGTCACGACCGGCGGGAAGAGCGGGAGCATCCGGCTGATGAGGGGCGCGACCAGGATGCCGAAGATGCCCGCCGCGATGACGGCGCCGTAGATGCCGAGGAGCCCGATCTCGGGGTTCGTCGCCATGACGACCATCGGGCTGACGGCGGCGAAGGTCACGCCCATCATGACCGGGAGGCGGATGCCGAACCGCCAGAAGCCGATGGACTGGACGAGGGTCGCGATGCCGCACGCGAAGAGGTCCGCGTTGATGAGCATCGCCATCTGATCCTTGGGCAGCTTGAGCGCGCCGCCCACGATGAGCGGGACGGCCACGGCTCCCGCGTACATCACGAGGACGTGCTGGATGCCGAGGAGCGTCAGCTTGCCCGCAGGCAGGACCTCGTCGACGGGGTGAATTCCGCTTCGGTCTGTCATGTTGCCTCTCCTCATGTGGATCGCCGGCTTGGCCGGCTTGGGAACCGGGTTGCCCCGGCGATTCGGACGATTCGGGCCCTCACCGACCTCGGTGTTTTCCTACTCGAGGACCTCGGGAAGGGGTGGAAGCGCGGGTTCGGCGTTCAGCAGGGCGATCAGCAGGGCGCAGGTCGAGAGGTCCAGGGCCTCCCCCTCGGCAGCTCCCCCGGCGTCGGCGGCGACGACCTTCCAGCTCGCGGTGTCCAGCGACACCCGGAACGGACCGCTCGAGTAGCTGGCCACCCCGCCGTCGCTCTCGATCCGGTGGATCCGCCCGGCGACCCTGGCCTCGAGGGTCACCGACCCGCCCCGGCGGCTCATCCGGAAGGCGTCTTCCTTCGCCTCCCGGAATCCCTCCGGGTCGATCCAGAAGCGCGGCTTGTCGCGGTAGGGGGCTCCGGCCGTCGGGCAGAAGGGCGTGCAGTTGCCGCACTCGTTGCAGGCGTCGCCCAGGTTCAGGATCTGCACCCCCTGCTCCACGGCGAGGGCGGCGGCGCCCTGCGGCACGGCCTTTCCCCCCTTCACCACGAACGACGGAAGCTCCAGGGAGAGCCGCGGCATGGAGTAGGCGACGTTGGCCCGGTTCGGGCAGACGGTGACGCAGAGGCTGCAGACGTCGTCGCAGTCGAGGCAGCGGGCGGCCTCGCGGCGCGCCGAGGCGGCGTCCAGCGGCAACAGGACCTCGGCGAATCCCGCGCGCTCGGCGACGGGGAGCTCCGGGACCTCCTGCGGGCGTTCGAGCCGCGCCTTCTTCGCCATCACCGCCTGGACCGGTGTCCGCTTCTCGAGGACCGGCTCCGGGGCGATCGGGACGCCGTGCCGGCGGGCGATCTCCTCCGCCGCGGCGCGGCCGTCCGCCACCGCCTTGATGATGGAGGCGGGGCCCCGGACCACGTCCCCACCGGCGAAGAGCGCCTTGCGCGAGGTCTCCCCCGTCCGGGCGTCGGCCTGGAGCGTTCCGTCGCGCCGGCATTCGACCGCGGTACCGCCGAGGAGCTCGAGGACCGGCTCCTGGCCGATCGCCGTGATGATCGTGTCGGCCGGGAGGATCACCTCGCTCCCGTCGACCGGCACCGGCCTCGGGCGGCCCGACGCGTCCCTGGCGCCCAGCTTCATCCTCGTGCAGGCGAGGCCGACCGCCTTCCCTCCTTCCACGACGACGCGCACGGGGGCGAGGAGGTCCTTCAGACCGATCCCCTCCACCTCGCAGTCGTGCACCTCGGCCGGGTCGGCCGGCATCTCGGCCCGCGTCCGGCGGTAGACGAGCGAGACCTCCCCCTCCCGGACGAGACGACGGGCCGAGCGGGCGCCGTCCATGGCGGAGTTGCCGCCGCCGACGACGAGGACGCGATTGCCGAGGTCCATCGGGACCTCGCGGCGGAGCTGGTCCAGGAAGACGAGGGCGTCGACGACTCCCGCCGCGTCCTCCCCCTCGATCCCGAGCCGCTTCCCCTTCTGGGCTCCGACGCCGAGGAAGACGTAGGGGAACGCCGTCTGGAGGTCCTCCAGGGAGACGTCCCGGCCGGCCGCCTTTCCATAGTGGATCGGTACACCGAGCCCCTTCAGACGCTCCAGGTCCACCTCGAGCTTCTGGTCGCCGAGCCGGTAGCGCGGGACCGCCCCGCCGACCATCCCGCCGGGATACTCCTTCGCCTCGAAGATCTCCGGGGAGAAACCGAGGCGCGCCAGGGTCAGGGCGGCGGAGATCCCGGCCGGGCCGGCCCCGACGATCGCCACCTTGACTCCCTTCGTCGAGCCCTTCACCTCGGGGCGAGAGTTCCCGTTCTCGAAGGCGAAGCGCTTGACCTCCCGGATCCCGAGCGGGGCGTCGTAGAAGTTGCGGACGCACCGCTCCGTGCAGGGATGGTCGCAGATGCTCCCCGTGACGCCGGGGAGCGCGTTCGTCCGGCGGATCACCTCGATCGCCTCGTCGTTCCGTCCCTGCGCCACGAGCCAGAGGTAGTCCGGGACGTTCTGGTGGGCCGGGCAGGCGTCCTGGCAGGGGGCGGCGATGCAGTCGAAGGGGCCGAGGGGTCGGCTCCCCTTGAACACCAGCGGCCGTTCGCGCCGCGCGTACCGCTTCTCGGAGGCGACCCGCTCCACGTGCCGCTCGAGGTTCCAGCGGCGTCCGTGCCCTTTCGACGTGGCCTGGACGAACTCGGCGAGGCTTCCGGCCCCCGCGGCCGTCATCGCGGCGCCGAGGTTCTCGTGGTACTGCTGGAGCCGGGCGTAGCCGCCGGGCTTCAAGAGGTCGGTGCAGACCGTGACCGGGGTGACGCCGTCGGCGACCAGGTCGGCGAAGTTCCAGGCGTCGGCGCCGCCGCAGAAGCTGATCGGGACCGTGCCGCCCAGCTCCTCGTCCACCAGGTGCGCCAGGGTCAGCGTCAGCGGGTGGAGGGCCCGGCCCGACATGTACATCATCTTCTCGTTGCTCGGGAAGACGGGGCGGTGGTTGACGACCTCGAGGGTGTTCGAGAGCTTCACGCCGAACTCGCGTCCCGCTGTCCGGGCGGCCGCGGCCAGCCGCGTCACCATCGGCATGGCGTCCTCGAAGCGGGGGTCGTGGCCGAAGGCGGCGTCGGGCACCTCGATGCCGAAGCCGAGGGTCCCGTTCAGGAGGCCGCGCAGCCGCTCGGGACCGAGCAGCGTCGGGTTCAGCTTCACCCAGGTGTCGACGCCGATCCCCTCGATCAGGTAGCGGGCGATCCGTTCGATCTCCGCCGGGGGGCAGCCGTGCATCGTGGAGAGGGTGATGTGGTTCGAGAGGGAGGCCGGGATCTCGACGTCCCGGACGCCGGGCCAGGCCGTCGCGACGGCGTCGACCGCCGCCGGGATCGCCGCGCTCGCGTCGCGGATGGACGCGATGAAGCGCTGGACCCGCTCGCTCTGCACCCCCTCCAGGTTGTACCCGACGCTCATCGCGAAGAGCATCCCGGGCTCCGGGAGCCCCATCCGGGCGGCGAGCGCGTGGACCAGGACCCACGCCTTGAGGTACTCGTCGAACGACTGCTCGAGCTTCAGCTCCTGGGACCACTCGCAGTTGTAGGTCTCGTCGGCCGCGTCGATGCAGGGCCGGCTCACCTCCAGCTCGTCGAGGATCTGGACCGTCTTCAGCTCGATGAAGCGGGCCCCGCAGAGCCAGCTCGCGACGATGTTCTGCGCCAGCTGGCTGTGGGGGCCGGCCGCCACGCCGAGCGGCGCGGCGAGGGAACGCCCCATGAGGCGCGAGGAGAAGCGGGGATCGGGCCTCGCGAAGTTCGCCTTCGGGATGCCGAGGACCGAACCCCCGGAGTCGAGCTCACCCAGGATCCACCGCGCGAGGAGGTCGAGAGGGACGGGACGGAACGCCTTTTCCATGGGGACGGCCTCCTCGTGCGGTGTCTCGGGCGGTGGTCTCGGACGGGACCTGTGGGGGACGGACTATTTGGCGGAGGCGAAGATGCTCGGGAACCGGGCCAGGAAGGCGGCACAGTGCTGGAGTTCCCGGGCGTCGAGGCACTCGCCGATCTTGTGGGTGTTCTGCTCGATGCCGGGGCCGAAGCCGAACATGGCCGGGTACTTGTAGGGGCCGCTCTCGACCCAGTTCTTCCCCTTCGCTCCCGGGATGATGGCGTCCTTGGGGACCGGGAAGCCGACGCCGTCCGTGGAGAAGACCCAGCGCTCGACGCGCGGCTCCTTGGTCAGGACCCCGCCCTCGCCGATCTTGCCGTCCACGTGGGGGCTGACGACCCCCTTGTAGGCGGCGACGGCCGACGTGATGGACGGGTGCTCCGCCGGGGTGACCCAGCCGAGGTAGATCTGGGGGTTGTTCAGGACGAAGCCCTTCCAGCTCGCGTCCGTGTACGTCGGCACCGAGACCTCCACATTCAGGCCGGCCTTCTTGGCGGCGGCGACGGCCGGGAGGCGCTCGACGTCGGCGACCGACTGCTCGGGCGTCTCGCCGATGGTCAGGCGGCGGTCGAAGCGGAAGACGAGCTTCTCGGGGACCGCGCAGTCGCTCGGCGTGTCGAGACGGGCCCAGGAGGCGGTGCGGGTGCCGTGGCCGAGGAACGGGTCGTCCAGGAAGCCGTCACGGCGGTCGTAGGCGTCGGCCGCCTCCTTGACGATCGCGCCGCCGAACTCGAACGGGTTCTTCCCTTCCCAGGGCATGGAGCCGTGGCACGACTTTCCGGTGACGGTGACCTCGATCTGCATCCGGCCCCGCTGGCCGCGGTAGATCCCGAGGGCGCCGCGCTTGGAGCAGCCCGTCCCGTCGGTGAGGATGACGACGTCGGGGATGACCTCCGGGCCCGCCTTCGGGAAGACCTCCCGGTTGAGGTACATCGGACCGGCGCCGTCGTTGTCCTCCTCGCAGGCGGTGCCGTACGAGCGGACGATCGCCCCCTTCAGGGCCCCCTCGCCGGTCAGCTCGATCAGGATCTTGGTGGCGATGGCCGCGGAGACCACGCCGCCCAGCTGGTCCGCGGAGCCGCGGCCGAAGAGGAGGTGCTTCCACTCGGAGTCGGGCGGAACCCAGCCGAGCTCCTTCTTCAGGAACTCCTTGTTGACCTTGGACTGGTCGATCAGGCCGTCGTAGCAGTCGACGCCGCCGACCCTCTCCCGCCACTGGGGGCGGAGGGCCTTGACGGTGTCGGTGTGGCCGTCGATGTAGATGACCTTCTTCTTCGCGGACGGGATGCCGTCGTTCGGGTCCTCCACCCACCAGACCAGGTTGCCGAAGTCGTCGAAGAAGACGTCCTCGGGCCTGCGTACCGCCTGGATCTCGATGATCTTCTTGCGGAGGTAGTCGAGGCGGGGGAACTCGTGGTTGGAGAGGCCGCAGAGCGGGTCCCCGCCCTTGTCCAGCGGCCGGTCCACGTAGTCGGCCGGGATGCGGATCGCCTCGGCGAGCATCTCCTTGGCGATGGGAAGGTACTTGGCGGCCAGTTCGGCCACCCGAGCATCGAGGTGGGACATTTCTACCTCCAATTCCCGGAAAGGGACGGTTTCTGGTTCGATTTCGGCTTCAGACCGAGGGGATTCAGCTTGTTCGTGGAAACGGCAGTCTCGAGGGTCCGGGATCGGGCGGGGACGGCGCCGGGAAAGGCTGCCGCGGTCGATGCGGGGCCGATCTCACCAGCTTCCCTGCCGGTGGAGGGGTGGACGGTCAGCGCCGGGCTTGCGTCCCAGCTCTTCTTCTGACCGTCGAGTTTGAAGTCCATGTCGCTTCCCCCGACATCAATATTGGGCACGACACCCGAACAGTCAAGAAAAATTATTGTCTATACCAATTATTTTTTTATATACCTTCCGGGCAACCTGAGACCAGGTCTGAAGAAGTGTCCACGTCGACGAAAATGCCCGGATCATCGCAATCGAACGTTTCAACCCGAGCGGCGTGAGTAGCCAGGAGCGACCTCGCCCCTTCGTCTCCGCTGAGCCGGACCAGGTCCGGAAAGAGGACCCTCGAGAAGGCCACCGGATGCCCCCTCCTGCCGAGGTGGCTCGGGGCCGCGATCCACGCGCCTCCCCGCAGGCTCCGGGAGACGGCCTCGATCGTCCCCGGCCGGATGAACGGCATGTCGGCCAGCGCGACGAGCCATCCGTCCGCCTCCGGAGAGGAGGCGACGCCGAACGCGAGACTGGCTCCCATCCCCTCCTCGGCGCGCGGGAAACGGGCGAGGTCGAACCCCTCTCTCTCGAGGAGGCTCGCGAGCCGGAGATCGGCCGGACGAACGACCGCGACACCGCGGTCGACGCCGGCCCGCAGATTGCGAGCCGCTCGAACTCCGACCGGGGTGCCGTCGGGGAGAGGGGCGAGGAGCTTCCCCCCGCCGAAGCGGGTCCCGACGCCTGCCGCGAGTAGCACTCCGACGATCATGGCGACGCCCCCGAGAGCAGGAGCTTATCTCACCGGACTGCCCCCTGCAGCCGACTTTCCTCGGCTCGTCGGTGCTGACATGTCCCCGGCAAGAAGTGAGATGATCCCGCGCTGAGGGACGGACCATGGGCTTGCCTCCCGCATCGCCGACGGGCCAGCATTCTCACCCCGGACGCGCCCCACGAGTTCACGGCCCGGGTGGCCAGTCGGGTCGTTTTCCGCGAGGTCAGGCTGAATGACCGAGAACACCTCCGACCGGGACCTCTACCTGGAGGCGATCCTGGCCGGCCAGTCTCGGTCCGCCCTCGACGTGGCCCTCGGGGCTGTCGCGAAGGGAATGGACGTCCGCGACATCTACGTCGACATCCTCCAGGAGGCCCTTTACGAGGTGGGGCGGCTCTGGGAGACGAACCGGATCTCCGTCTCCACGGAACACCTGGCGACGGCGATCACACAGCTCGTGGTTTCTAACCTCTACGAATGGCTTCCCCGCCCGGAGAAGGTACTGGGCCGCTTCGTCCTGACCGGGGTCGAGGGGGAGCTTCACCAGGTCGGGGGGCATATGGTCTCCGATGCCCTCGAGTCCGACGGCTGGGACGTCAAGTTCCTCGGAGCGAACGTCCCGGCGGCGGACGTCCTGACGGCGATCGCCGATTTCCACCCGGATGTGCTCGGGATCTCCTGTACCTTGCTTGCAAACCTCCCGAAGGTCTCCTTCCTGATCGGCGCGGTCCGGAAGACGTTCCAGGCCTCGGCCCCCCGCATCGTGGTCGGGGGCGGGGCCTTCCGGGCGGCCCCGGAGAAGGCCGCCGAGCTGGGAGCCGACGCCTGGGCCCCCGACATGAGGGCCGTCATCGGCGTCGCCCGAACCCTCTTGCCGAGCTCGTGACCGCATCCCTCTCCGGCCGCCTGCGGGATGCCGTTCTTCCCATTCATCGGCGAATCGACGCTCTCCCGTTCTTTGCGGCGCTCGCCGGGCGCACACTTTCCGTGGAGCGCTACGTCGACCAGATTCGGGCGATGGCGATCGTCGCCACGACCCTCGAGCGAGCCGTTTCGGAGTCCCCGGCCCCTTCCGTTCAAAGGGCACGCTCGGCGGCGGCGTCACGGGCGAGTCTCCTTCTCGACGACCTGACCTTCTTCGACCGCCGTGGACCGCTCCCCGACGATCCTGCGCCGAGAGCGGCCGCTCTCGACCTGGCGAGCGAGATCATGCTGGCGGCGACGGAGCGTCCGGTCCGGCTCCTCGGTCACCTCTACGTCTCCCAGGGAATGACGATCGGGAACATCGTCCACCGGGCCGACGCGAGCGCCTGCGCGGGCGGAGGGCCTCTCGGGGCGACCTGGTACCGGGGACATGGAGAGGAGACCGGCCCTCGCTTCAGGAGCTTCTGCAGCGTCCTGGACGACCTCGCCCTCGGCGAGGAGGGGCGGCAGGAGGCCGTCGCTTCGGCAGCTTCGGCCGTCGCTGGCCTCGAGCGGATCCACGCGGCGCTCGACCCGCATGCTCAGCCGTCCAGGCGGTTCCTGGCGACGACGTTCAATCCCGAGGCAGGCGACCACGGCGTTCCGGCCGGCGCGGCGGAGACGGCGGCCGCCCTCCGTGCGGGAGAGCGGTGCCTCGAGGAATTCCCCTATTTCCTGGAACGGTGGGGAGAGCGTGGCCGCAGGTACACCCGGAGCGACGTGGCCTGGCTCGCGTCGCTGGGAGAGCTTTCCACGGACGACGTCGGGCATCAGGTCCGCTGGCTCGCGGGACTCCTGGCACGTCGAGGGATGCCTTCTCTTCTACTCGAGCGGCAGCTCCTCATCCTCGAGGAGGAGCTGTCCGCGGCGGCTCCCTCCTCGCGCTGGTCGCTCCTCGGGGACGCGGCGCGGGGTCTCTCGGCTCGCCGCCTCGGGGTCCTCTCCGGGGCGGTCACCGAGCAGATCGCGGGCGCGTTCGTCGACTCCACCGAGAACGGATCCATGGCCGAGCGACATCGCGTGGCGAGGCTCCTCCTGTCGGCCGTGGCCGACGAGTGGGCCGGTATCCCAGGGGCGGTCGCGGCCTTGACGGCCTGGTATCGGAATGACCGGCTTCCGGCCTCGTGGAACGAGTCCGTCGACGTCCTCGTTCGCGAGGCGTTCGCGGCGGCCGGCCGGAAGCCGAGCGGCGCTTGAAGAGCGATCCGATGACTGAGGGTGGGCAGGCCGCGTCCCCGGCCGCGGCGGCACGGGAGCTTCTCTCGGAGCTTTCGGCGACCGCTCCCGAGGTCGTCCTCCTGTCGACCGACCGGCAGGGCCGGGTGACCTCCATCAATGCCGTCGCGGCGGCCGCGCTCGGCCGGGCGGTCTCCGAGACGCCCGGCTTGCTCGGGGCGCCGCTCTCGGAGCTGGTCGCGGTAGCGGACGGGAGGGTGCTGGAGGCGCTCCTGACGGGGCCCCCCGGCCGCAGCGGACCCAGGCTCGTCAACCTCGTCGGCGTGTCCGGAAGTCCGCTGACGGTGCGAGCGATGATCGAGGTGGACCCGGCCGGCCTCGTCCTGGCGGGCTTCCGGACGACCAATGACGACGCCTCGCTCGTCGACCGGATCGTGCGGCTGAACAACCAGATGGCAGCCTCGACGCGCGAGTCGGCGCGCACGGCGCGGGAGCTGACCAGGACGACGGCCGAGCTCCGGGAGAGCGAGGGGCGCTTTCGGGAAGTGCTCGAGAATTCGCTGGACGCGTCCTACAGACGGGACCTTCGGTCCGGCGGCTACACCTACATGAGCCAGGCGATCGCCAGGATATCCGGCTATACCTCCGACGAGATGAAGGCCCTTCCCCTCGAAGGGGCGCTGGCCCTGATTCACCCCGCCGACGTCGCCGAGGTCGATCGCGTGATTGCCGAAGCGATGTCGAGCAGCTCGAGCGCGCCCTTCGAGCTGGAATATCGCTTCAAGGACAAGGCTGGCGTCTATCGCTGGCTTCGGGACCGGTTCGTCGTCGTGCTCGATGCGCGGGGACGGCCCTCGGCGCTGATCGGCAGCGTCAGCGACATCAGCGACCGGAACGCGGCTCAGCTGGCCTTGCGGGAATCGTACGAGCAGCTGGAGAAGCGCGTTGCCGAGAGGACGGCCGCCCTCGTCGAGGCGAACAGGGAGCTGGACGCCTACTCCTACTCCATTTCGCACGAGCTGAGGTCGCCCCTCCGGGCCATCGACGGCTTCTCCGCCCTGATCGCCCGGGCCTACGACGGGATGCTCGACGACGAGGGGCGGCGGCTACTCGGTGAGGTCCGCTGGAACGCTCAGCGGATGGGAAGGCTGATCGACGACCTTCTGGCCTTCTCCCGCGCCGGGCGGACCGACCTCTCCTTCGGGCCGGTGGATATGACCCGCCTGGCGAAGGAGGCGTTCGCCAGCGCCGTGCCAGACCCCTCCCTTCTCTCGCGCATTTCGCTTTCGGTGGACGCCCTGCCCGAGGCCGAGGGGGATGGCCCGCTCCTTGAGCTGGTATGGGAGAGCCTCCTGTCGAACGCCTCGAAGTTCTCCGCGGGACGGGCAACGCCGGAGATTCGCGTCGAGGGGAAGATCGAGTCAGACGAGGTCGTCTACCGGGTCCGGGACAACGGTATCGGGTTCGACATGAAGTTCGTCGACAAGCTCTTCGGGATGTTCCACCGGCTCCACGGGCAACGGGAGCTCGAGGGGACCGGCGTCGGCCTGGCCCTCGTCCGGCGGATCGTCGTCCGCCACGGCGGGCGAGTCTGGGCCGAAGGGGAGGTCGGGCGGGGAGCCACGTTCGCGTTCTCCCTGCCCGTCGGTCTCGCCCGGGACCGGTCCGCTCCTCACCAGGTCGGGTAGCAGGCGAAATACTTCGCTCGCTCCGGGTCGCTCCCGAGGTCGACCCCCTGTTCCACCTTGATCTCGAGGAGCCCGCCGCCGTCGCACGGCTTCGCCGGATCGGGCGCCCCCTTGCACGGGTCGATCCGCAGGATGAACTCCGAGAGCCCGAAGCGGTACATCTCCGAGCCCCAGTCGTAGGTGTAGCCGAGCTGCGTCCAGGGGCTTCCCCACTTCGACATGTCGGGGTCGGTGGTCCCGTAGGTCGATGCGGCGTTCCCGGCAAACCACTGCCGGTACGGGACGCCCGTGCTGGGCGTCGACCAGGCCGCCTCCTTGAACATCACCGTGTCGTCGAGCTTCGTGAAGAGCGACCGGTCCGCCGGGAAGACCCACTTCCCCGCGGCATCCTGGACGGCCAGCTCCCCGGTGTGGTCGCGCGTCTCGGGATCGCCGCTCGGGCGGAAGAGGTCCTTCGGGTCGACCCACATCTCGACGAAAACGTCGTAGGCCTTCGCCGGGTTCAGCCCGAGGAGCTGGATGACCCTTCGCTGCGTCGGGGGGCACGCCTCTTCGTCGGTGCGCACCCAGCCGAACGACCAGGGCTGCCACGGGACGAACCGGGTCTTCAGCTCCGGGACGACCGTGACCCAGAGGCTCTTCTGGAGCGGGCAGGTCTCCTTGCCGAGGCACGGGGCGTAGTACTTGTCCCAGTCGCTCCGGGCGAGGACCGACCCGACGAGGAGCTTCGTCCCGTCGGCGCTCCAGCGGATCGTCCCCCCCTTCAGCAGGATCCCGTTGATCGGATCGTCGCCCGGGACCAGCGCGAGGAGCTGCGTCGAGATCATCCTCTGCGACGGCTGCGACGCCTCGACCATCGCGAGACGGTACGCCTCCTTCTCGGCCGGCGTGACGTCGGACCCGGCCGCGCCCGGGGAGAAGAGGCCCGCCGCCGCCACGACGAAGGCAATGACGGCCGAGGATGCGGGACCACGGCGGGAAAGGTTTCGATCGCTCACGCGCCCCCCCTGGCTCCCGCGAATGGTGGCAGCCGCCGCAGCCTCGGAAGATCCGAGGGAACCGGCAGTGCCCGACCCCCGGGGGCCCACTCCCAGTCTGGACCGCGGCCCCCCCCGCGCAAGAGGATCAAACGGATCAGGACCGCGACCAGGGAGAGTTAGAGAGTTTCGCGCCGGCTCCTCAGGCCAGGACGGTTCTCGCGCGCCGCACGTCCTGCGCCTGGATCGCGGTGAGGTTGATCGTGAAGACGATGTCCTCCACGAGGCAGCCCCGCGAGAGGTCGTTCACCGGCTTGGCCAGCCCCTGGAGCATCGGGCCGATGCTGACCACGTTGGCCGAGCGCTGGACGGCCTTGTAGGTGACGTTGCCGGTGTTCAGGTCGGGGAAGATGAGAACCGTGGCCTGCCCGGCGACCTTCGATCCCGGCGCCTTCGCCCGCGCCACGTCGGGCATCACAGCGGCGTCGTACTGCAGGGGGCCGTCGATCAGGAGGTCGGGGCGCCGCTCCTTCGCCAGCTTCGTCGCCTCCTTCACCTTCTCGACGTCCTCCCCCGTCCCGCTCTGTCCGGTCGAGTACGAGAGCATGGCGACACGGGCCGGGATGCCGAACGCGAGGGCGGAGTCGGCGCTCTGGATGGCGATGTCGGCGAGCTCCGTGGCCGTCGGGTTCGGGTTCACCGCGCAGTCGCCGAAGACCAGGACCTGGTCGGGAAGGCACATGAAGAAGATGCTCGACACGAGGTTGCAGCCGGGCACCGTCTTGATGATCTGGAGCGCCGGCCGGATGGTGTGGGCCGTGGTGTGGACCGCCCCCGAGACGAGCCCGTCGGCCTCGTCCAGCGCCATCATCATCGTCCCGACCATGATCGGGTCCTGCAGCTCGATCTCGGCCCGCTCGACCGTCATCCCCTTCGCCTTGCGACGCTCGACGAGCGACGCCACGTAGTGCGACGCCACCAGGGTCGGGTCGATGATCTCCACCGAGCCCGGGAGCTCCACCCCCTGCTTGGCCGCCACGTCGCGGATCTCCTCCGGGTTCCCCAGGAGGACGCAGCGGGCGATACCGCGCGCCCCGACGATCGCCGCGGCCGCCACCGTCCGCGGCTCCGTCCCCTCCGGGAGGACGATGCGCCGGATGTCCGAGCGGGCCGCCTCGATGAGCCGGTACCGGAAGGCGGGCGGGGAGACCCGGGCGACCCGGGACGGCTGGGCGAAGCCCTTCACCCAGGCCGGGTCGACCTGGTCGGCCATGAAGTTCATCGTCCGCTCCACCCGGTCGTAGTCGTCGACCGGGATCTCGGTGTTCATCGACGCGACCGCCGTCGCCGTCCGGTAGCTCGAGCCCTTCACCGCCATCAGCGGGAGGCCTCCCTCGAAGGCCTTCCTGCAGAGGCCGATGACCCGCGGGTCTGGCTCCACGCCGCCCGTCAGGACGAGGCCCGAGAGCGGTGTGCCGCTCTGGACCATCATCGAGGCCGCCAGGATGATGTCGCTCCGGTCGCCCGGGGTGATGACGAGCGTCCCCGGCTTCATCGCGCGGATGGAGCCCGGGACGTTCATGGCGCAGAGGGCCACGTCGCTGACGCGGCGGGTGCGTGACTCGCCGGCGAAGAGGACCCGCGCCCCGATCGCGTTTGCCACGTCGACGACGCGAGGGAAGGAGAGGGCGCCGTTGCACGCGATGATCGCCAGCGGACGGATATTTTCGGCCTCCAGGGCCGCTCGGTGAGCGGCGGCGACCTCGGGCGGAACGGGCTGCCCGAAGCAGCCGGCGCACTCGCCGGAGACCGGGCCGAACGCCTCCACCTCGGCGTCGTGATGCACGGTCTCGCCCCGGCAAACGCGGCTCAGGATGCAGCCGACGTTCCGCCCCTCGGCGAGGGCGCCGTAGCCGCGGGCGGCGATCGCCACCGCCTCGGCCACCTCGACCGGGGCCTGGTGGCGCGGCGAGTGGACGAGGACCAGCTCGGCGTCGAGCGCCTTCATCATCAGGGCGTTCACCCGGGTGGCGTGGACGCCTCCGGCCTCGGGGTTCATCCCTTCGACGATCAGGACGTCGGCATTCTCGGCCGCCTTCCCCGCGATGCCGACCACCTGCTCCATCAGCGTCTGGTCGTCGCCGGCGGCGAGGAGGGCCTCGGCCTCGTGGCGGGGGACGGTCGGCTGGGGCCAGAGGTGGGCCCCGAGGGCGACGAGCGCCGCGGTATGGTCCTGCTCGCGGTTGGTGATCGGCTTGACGAAGGAGACGTGCAGACCCTGCCGGTCGAACGCGCGGACGAGCCCGAGGCAGGTGGAGGTGAGGCCGACGCGGCGGCCGGCGGGGGCGATGAGAACGGTGGTAGGCATGGGCTTCTCTCTCCTCTGGCTCAGCGCCCGTTCCCGCGGGCGATCTCGGCGGTGTCCATGGCGATCATCAGCTCCTCGTTGGTGGCGACCACGAGGGCCTGCGGCCTCTCCCCGGTCGTGATCCGTCCCCGCTGGCCCTTGCCGTGGACGGCGTTGGCGGCGGCATCGAGCTCGAGGCCGAGGAAACCGAGGAGGCCCACGGTCCGAGCCCGGACCGTGGTCGAGTTCTCGCCGATGCCGCCCGTGAACACGAGGGCGTCCAGCCGGCCGAGCGGGACGACGAGCCCGGCGATCGACTTGGCGAGGGTGTAGCAGAAGAGGTCGAGGGCGAGGCGGGCGCGCTCGTGGCCCCCGGCGGCGGCCTCCTCGACCGCCCTCATGTCGTTGGAGAGGCCCGAGACGCCGAGCAGGCCCGACTTCTTGTTCAGATCGTCGAGGACCTTTTCCGCCGGGCCCTTCCGCGCCGCGGCGACGTGCCCGACGATCGCCGGGTCCACGGAGCCGCTCCGGGTCCCCATCATCAGCCCTTCGAGGGGGGTCAGCCCCATCGTCGTGTCCACGCTCTTCCCGTTCCGGACGGCGGTGCACGAGCAGCCGTTGCCGAGGTGGGCGGTCACGATCGCGTGGTCCCCGGTCGGGAGACCCGTCTGCGCGAGGGCCTGCTTCGCCACGAACCGGTGGCTCGTGCCGTGGAAGCCGTAACGGCGGACGCCGTAGCTATCCTGCCACTCGTACGGGACCGGGTAGGTGTAGGCGACGGCCGGCATCGTCTGGTGGAACGCCGTGTCGAAGACCGCGACCTGGAGCAGTTCCGGGAAGAGCTCCTTCGCGATCTTGATGCCGACCAGGTTCGGCGGGTTGTGCAGCGGCCCGAGCGGGACGCACTCCTCGATCTTGGCGATCACCTCGGGCGTGATCGGCATCGACCCGGAGAACTTCGAGCCCCCGTGGACGACCCGGTGCCCGACGCCGACGAGGGCGTCGGCCAGCCCGAGGCTCCGAAGCTCCTCGACCACGGCGCGGAGGGCCTCTCCGTGGGCGGCCCCTGGCATGGCCCGGGACGACTTGCTCCCGTTCCTCTTGATGTCGAGGGTCGCCTCGGGAGTCCCGAGCCGCTGTCCGATTCCCGAGACGTGCTCGACGGACGCCCCGGGATCGATGACCGCGAATTTCAGGGAGGAAGATCCACAGTTCAAAACGAGAACGTTCATTTCCATCCGCTCCGGGGATCGCCGAGACCGCTCGGGACGGGCGACCTCGCCGGTCTCCGCGCACCCCGGGGCTCCCCTCTTTTCAACTCGACCCGGACGTTCGGGCGTCGGACCGCGCATACCCGTTACGCGGCGCGTTAGATGGTACCACCGGACGGCGAAACCGGCGCCGTACGGATGGCCTCTATCCGAGAACCCGATGATTCAGTCGGCGAGGAGCGTCCTCGCCTCTGCCGGAGCAGGAGAAGGGCGGTCGACAGGGGCCACGCCCAAGCGGCCAGGCCCGTCAGAGCGGCAGCCGGACGCCCGCCCGGCGCTCCAGGGCCCGCTCGTACAGCACCCTCGCCGTCACCATGTCGTCGACGGCAATCCCCATGTTCATCGAGAAGATCCGCTCGGAGCCGCTCTCGCGTCCGGGTTTGAGGCCCGCGGCCAGCTCGCCGAGATCGGCGCTGATCCGGTCCGGAATCCCGCCGAAGTAGACGCCGTGCTCCTTCGTCGCCAGCAGCTGGCCGACGTCGTCCGAGCAGAACCGGTCGCACTCGCGCATCGCCGCGCTCGTCCACGCCGAGTCGTAGTCGAGCGAGACGGCGAGGCCGCCTCGCTTCAGCATGCCGGCGTCGAGGTCCGGCCTCGGATCGGCCACGATGGGAATGGCCGTGACCGCCACGTCGGCCGGCCGGACGGCCTCCGGGGCGGAGGCGCAGGCGACAAAGCGCAGCAGGGGGAAGAGCGCGCCCATCTCGCCGATGAAGCGCCGCGCCGCCTCGGGGAAGAGGTCGTAGCAGCGGACCTCGGCCAGGGCCGGCAGCTCCTCGACCAGGGCCATCAGGCTGGTCCGCGCCTGGACGCCGCAGCCGACGAAGGCGGCCACGGAGCTTCCGGATGGGGCCAGGTACCTCGCCGAGATGCCGACGCTCGCGCCGGTCCGCATCGCGGTGATCCAGGCGCAGTCCATCACGGCGAGCGGCACCCCGGTCTCGCAGTCGTTGAGGATCAGCAACCCCGTGATGTAAGGGAGCCCCTTCGCCACGTTGGGCGGATAGCCCGAGACCCACTTGAGGCCGGCCGCCTCGAGCCCCCTCACGTAGGCGGGCATCGCGTGGATGAAGCAGTCGGGCCGCGTGTGGATCCCGGGCTTCGGCGGCATCTCGGTCTCGCCGCGCCCCTTCGCGGCGAAGCCGAGGGTGAGAGCGGCGAGCACCTCTCTCATCGACATCCCGAGGCCCTCGACGTCCGCCCGGCTCAGATAGACGAGTTCCATCTCTTGACTCCTGCTCGATCGTCTCGCGCCCGTCAGTACCGGGCCAGCTCCCGCGCCATCGCCGCGATCTTCGCCGCGTCCGGGCGGTACGCGTCCTCCAGCGGCGGGCTGAAGGGGACCGGCGTGTCGAGCCCCCCCAGCCGCCGGACCGGGGCGTCCAGCCACTCGAAGGCGCGGTCCGCGATCATCGCCGCGACTTCCGCGCCCACACCCGCCAGGCGGTTGGCCGCGTGGACGACCAGGACCTTCCCGGTCTTCCGGGCGGTCGCCAGGACGGCCTCCTCGTCGAGCGGTTTCAGGGAGCGGAGGTCCAGCACGTCGCACTCGATCCCCTCGTCCGCGAGCCGCTCCGCTGCGGCCAGCGCCTGGTGCAGCTCCGCCCCGTACGTGACGATCGAGAGGTTCTTCCCGCTCCGCGCCAGGTGCGCCTTCCCGATCGGGACGACGTGCTCGCCCTCGGGGACGTAGCCCTTCAGGTTCCGGTAGAGCGGCTTGCTCTCGAAGTAGATCACCGGGTTGTCGTCGCGGATCGCCGCCGTCAGGAGTCCCTTGGCGTCGGCGGGGGTCGCCGGGGCGACCACCTTGAGGCCCGGCGTGTGGACGAACCAGGCCTCGGGGTTCTGGCTGTGAAACGGGCCGGAGCGGAGACCGCCGTCGCTCGGAGCGCGGATCACCATCGGCACCGCGGCCCCCCAGCGGTAGTGAGTCGTCGCGGCGTACTGGACGATCGAGTCGAAGGCCGAGCTGATGAAGTCGGCGAACTGCATCTCGACGACCGGCCGCAGCCCCATCAGCGCCATCCCGCTCGCCACCCCGGTGAAGCCGAGCTCGGCCAGCGGCGTGTTCAGGACCCTGAGCGGACCGAACTCGGCGGCGAAGCCCTTCGTCACCTTGAACGCCCCGCCGAAGTCGTTGCCGATGTCCTCGCCCATCACGAGGACCGAGGGGTCCCGGCGCATCTCCTCGCGCAGCGCCTCGCTGATCGCGGCGACGTAGGTCATCACCCGGCTCCCGTCTCCCTCCGGCCCCCCGGAGAAGCCGAAGGTCTCAGCGTGCCCGGCCACGTTCCGCCTCCCCCCTCACGGCGCGTAGACCCCGTCCGTCACGGTCGCCGGGTCGGGCCACGGGCTCCCCTCCGCCCAGACGACGGCCTCCTCGACCTCCGCCTCGCAGCGCCTCCCGATCCCCTCCAGGTCGTCCCGGGAAACTCCCGTCGCCACCAGCCGCTCCTCGAAGAGCTGGAGCGGGTCCCGCGCCGCCCACTCGGCGAGCTGGGCCGGAGGGACGTACTCGGCCCCGTCGTGGATCGCGTGCCCCATCATCCGCATCGTCCGCGCCTCGATCAGGGTCGGCCCGCCCCCCTCCCGGGCCCGGTCGAGGGCCATCTTGACGGCGGCGTGCACCGCCTCCACGTCGTTGCCGTCGACGGAGACCCCAGGGATGCCGTAGCCGTCGGCCCGGCGCGCCAGGTCGGTCACCTTCGTGTGCTCGTGGACCGGCGTCGAGTAGGCGTACTGGTTGTTCTCGACCAGGAGGACGTACGGGGCGTCCCAGAGGGCCGCCATGTTCAGCGTCTCGTGGAAGAGGCCGGAGCCGCTCGCCCCGTCCCCCGTGAACGAGAGGACGGCGCGTTTCTCGCCGCGGTAGCGGAAGCTCATCGCCGCCCCCAGGGCGACCGGCACCGAGTGCGGCAGGTGGCTGATGAAGCCGATGATCCCGAGAGAGAGGTCCCCCATCCCGTGGAAGTTGATGTCCCGCCCGCCCGTCACGCCCGTCGCCCGGCCCATCAAGCTCGCGAAGGCGCGGAGCGGCGTGATGCCCCGCACGAGGAACGTCCCCAGGTCCCGGTGCATCGGCGCCACCACGTCGTCCGGCGCGAGCGCCCAGCCGGCCCCGACGCTGATCGCCTCGTGACCGCGCTGGCTGAAGGTCCCCCCCACCCCGCGCCCCTGCTTCCAGAGGGCCACCATCCGCTCGTCGAACGCGCGGGTCAGCCTCATCCAGGTGTAGACCTCGAGCCGCTCCCTGTCCGTGAGACTCGTCTCGGTCATCGACTCCGTCCGCCTCTTCTGATGGATGGGCCTTTATACATGTGTCGTCCCGGGCCGCCAAGGGTCCCGGCGCCCGTCGGCCGGACGGCCTTCGAGCGCCCGGACCGCTTCCGTGCGACTCTCCTCGAAGGGGCCGCCCGGGCGATTGAGCCGGGCGGCAGGGAATCGGGCGAAGGGAGAGCCCGGGACTACATCGTTCTCGCGAGGCGGAAACCCGTGAAGCTGATGCTCCTGGAGGATGAGAAGAACCCGCGAGCTGCGGAACGTGCGTCACTGAGGACGCCTTCGAAGTCGCCCCCCCTTTGCACTCGGTCCGAGCCCGTCGAGGGCCCTGTCGGGTCTGTCACCGCTCCCGCCGGGTAGCTCCCGTACCAATCCTCGACCCACTCCAGCAGGTTTCCGTGCACGTCGAAGAGCCCGTACGGGTTCGCCAGCTTCGTCCCGACCGGGTGAGCCGTATCGTTCGAGTTGTTGCACCACCAGACGTAGGGATCCGCCTCGGCATTCGCGGAGCAGTTGTCGGAACTCGCCAGCGCGTCTCCGAACGAGAACCTCGTCTCGGTCCCGCCCCGCGCCGCACGCTCCCACTCCGCCTCCGTCGGCAGGCGGAACTTCCCGGCCCCCTCCTGCTCCGTCAACGTCAGGTACGCGTTCAGCTTGTCGAGGAACCCTCCAGGCCCCCTGATGTCCTCCCACGAAACGCAAGAGACCGGGTAGCTGGCCCCGATCCCGTTTCCCCCGCACGACGTGCTCATCGTCGTTCCCGTCACCGCCCGCCACTGCTCCTGCGTCACCAGGACCTTCGCCACGTAGTAATCCTGGGTCAGCGTCACGGTGTGCAGCGTCTCGTCCGAGCCACGCCTCCGCTCCGTCGCCGGCGACCCCATCTGGAACGTCCCCGCCGGGATCTTCACCAGCGTCAACGGGACGTTCCCCTGGAGCGTCACGATCACCTCGTTCGGCCCCGGGACGGGGGCCACGGCCGGCTCCATGGCGACGTACGACCCGTCGTTCGTCCCCGACGCCGGGTCCGCGCCGTCGTTGACGACCCCGTACGCCAGGAACGCGTCGGTCCCCTTCACCACCGTCAGGCGGCAATAGCCGTTCCGCACCGAACCGAGGGCCGCGTTCTTCTGGTACCACTCCCTCGGCCTCAGCGTCGGGAGCGTCTCCTCCGAGACCATCCGGCCCGTCGTCCCGTCGAAGAGCTGCAGCCGCACGTCGATGTCCGAGCCCTCGATCCCGGCGTTCGAGACGGCCACGTTCGACCGCACACCCTCGCCCTGCTGCAGCCCTAGGATCCACGCGTCCCGTGCCGACGCCGCCATCGCCGATCCGGGGTAATAGACGCCGTACTCCCCCCCGGTCGCGGCCGGCAACGAGGTGCGAGCCCCCGCGAACCCCTGTGTCTCCTCCTCCAGGCTCGTGAACGCCACCTGGAGGTACCCGGCGCGGATCGGTCCCCTCGGGCCGATCGGCGCCCCCGCCTGCCTGAGGAGGTCGATGACGTTCGGGACGATCTTCTGCTCGTGCGGCCCGAGGGCGACCTCGAACCAGCCTGTGTCCCCCTTCGGGTCGGCGAGCGACTCGACGTAGTGCAGGTAGGCGCTCGACGCCTTGTCCGACTCGCTCGCGACCACCAGCTCGCTCGTGAAGACGGTCGACTCCACCACCGTCGGCACCCCGACCGCGGAGGCGAGCGACGAGACCGGAACCGCCCCGACGTACGACCCGTCGTTCGTCCTCTGGTCGTTGAACACCCCGTAGGCCAGGAACGGCTCCGTCCCGGCAATCCGCTCGACGGTCGCCTTCCCCTCCGCCCACGGACCGGCAGTGAGGACCGCGTTGTACTGGTACCACTCGCCCGCCTGTAGCGTCCGGTCCGGAAGAGTGACCCCCGTCTCCCCGCTGGCGGGACTGACGGTGACGCGCACCGTGATCGGCGACGCGGCCCCGGCGTTCACTACCGCCAGGTTGCTCCGGTCGGAGGCCCCCTGCCTCAGGCCGAAGACGACGACCGGCTCGTGGAAGGCCTTCCTGACGTCGGTCCCGGGGTAGGCGAGCCCGCACCGCCCGTTGCCGGACGGCGTGGTCGTCCGCGCCCCGGCGAACCCCGCCCCGTCCGACGAGAGGTTCGAGAAGGTGACCCGGAGAG
>CAIMWE010000163.1 GCA_903845115.1 uncultured Acidobacteriota bacterium
GCTGGCCGTCCGGTGGGTCGCCCTGAAGGGGGAGGCCCGCCTCCGCGGCAACCAGGCCTTCCTGGAGCTGGAGACCTCCCGGAACCGCGCCGCCGAGCGCTTGATCGCCCTGCAAGCCGACTATTCAGCGGCCGCGGGCCGCCGGGCCGAGGAGCTGCGGGACGAGGTGGACGCGGCGCGGGCACAGTTCGCCGAGGCGATGGAGCGGCTCGTCTCCTTCGCCGAGTCGCTCGGGGCGCCCGAACCGTCGCCGGCCTGAACCGCCCGGCGATCCCTTAAGATCTCCGCATGCAGCCCCTCCTCGAGGAGTCCTACTCCCGGCACCTGGCCGTCCTGCAGGAGAGGGCGGAACGCGCCCTCGCCGAGACCGGGTTCGACCGCCTCCTGATCCACGCCGGACGGGTTCACGAGTACTTCGCCGACGACCAGGAAGCCCCGTTCAGGCCGGGCGGCCATTTCGGCCACTGGGCGCCCGTCGAGGGGCCGGCGCACCTCCTGGAGGTCCGCCCCGGGAGACGGGCACGGCTCCTCCGCGTGACCCCCCCCGATTTCTGGTACGAGCCCCCGGCTCCCGCCCCTCCCTTCGTCGCGCGGTCGGTCGAGGTGGTCGACCTCCCCGATGCCGACGCCGCGTGGCGGGAGGCGGGCGGGGCCCCGCGGACCGCCTTCGTCGGCGAGGGGGGCGAGGAAGCCGCGGCCCACGGGATCGACGACGGGTCGGTCAACCCCGCAAGGCTGGTCGCCCGGCTCGACTGGGACCGGGCCTACAAGACTCCGTACGAGGAGGAGACTCTTCACGAGGCGAACCGGATCGCCGCGGGCGGATTCCGGGCGGCGAAGGCGGCGTTCCGCTCGGGGGCGTCGGAGATGGAGATCCACCACGCCTACCTGGCCGGGTGCGGGACCACCGAGGACGCCCTCCCGTACCCGACGATCGTCGCGACGGACGAGAAGGCCTCCGTCCTCCACTACCAGCGCAAGCGGGACCGGGGCCAGGGCAAGCCGGCCGTCCTCCTCCTGGACGCCGGCGCGCCGCTGCGGGGGTACGGCAGCGACATCACGCGGACCTGGACCGACGGCGCCGACCCCGTCTTCGCCTCCCTCGTGGCGGGAATGGAGCGGCTGCAGCAGCAGCTCTGCGCCTCGGTGCGGCCCGGGGCGGGGTACCTCGACCTCCACGTCGCGGCCCACCGGGGAGTGGCGGAGCTCCTCTCGGAGGCGAAGGTCGTCACCGTCCCGGCGGAGGAGGCGTTCGAGACCGGCCTGACGCACCCCTTCTTCCCGCACGGCCTCGGGCACTTCCTCGGGATCCAGGTCCACGACGTGGGGGGACGGCTCGCCGACAGGGAGGGAACGCTGAAGCCTCCTCCGTCCATCTATCCGTTCCTCCGGACGACGAGGACGATCGAGGAGAGGATGGTTTTCACCATCGAGCCCGGCCTCTACTTCATCCCGATGCTCCTCGAGCCGCTTCGGCAGGGCCCGAAGGCCCCGCTCCTCGACTGGCCCCTGGTCGACCGGCTGATCCGGTCGGGCGGGATCCGGATCGAGGACGACCTCTCGGTGACGGCGGACGGCCACCGCAACCTGACCCGCCCACACCTCCCGCACTGA
>CAIMWE010000164.1 GCA_903845115.1 uncultured Acidobacteriota bacterium
CAACGGCGACGCCGTCCTCCTGGGGCAGGTCTGGGAGAACCTGCTGTCGAACGCGGTGAAGTTCTCGGCGATGCGCGAGCGGCCCGAGATCCGGATCGAGGGGAGCGTGATGGGCGACGAGTCGGTGTACCGGGTCCGTGACAACGGGGTCGGGTTCGACATGAGATACGTCGACAAGCTCTTCGGTGTGTTCCACCGGCTCCAGGGGCACAACGAGTTCGAGGGGACCGGCGTGGGTCTCGCTCTCGTCCGGCGGATCGTCACGCGCCACGGCGGCCGCGTCTTTGCGGAAGGGGAGCTCGATCGGGGAGCGACGTTCTCGTTCTCGCTCCCTTCGCGGATTGCCGGCTGAAGGGTGCCACGCTCGCGGGAGAGGCATCGGAGGGATAGGAGTTCTGATTTTCGAGGACCGTGCGGCTGAAGGCCGAGAGAGTCGAGAACTCCCTGGCCGGAGGAGGTCACCGGGCCGGCGTCGGCGATCCTGTGGCGGAGGGATCCCACCCTCCCCCCAGCGCCTTGTAGAACGACGAGAGTTCCACGAGCCGGTTCCGGCGCGTCGCCACGAGGACGGTCTCCGAGACGAGAGCCTGCTGGAGCGCGTCGAGGACCTCGAAGTACGCCGAGAACCCGGATTCGTACCGCATCGTCGACAGGCGGACGGCCTCCCGGGTGGCCGAGACGGCCCGGCCGCGCTCCGCCTCCTCCACCCGCGCGGCGGCGATCCGGACGTCGTAGCTGTTCACGAGCGAGGCCTCCCCCGCGGGAGCCCTCATCCCGTAATAGCGGTCGGGAGCCGGAACGGGGGGACGGCTGTACTTCGGCCCGACCGCGCAGCCGGCCAGGGCGGCGGCGGTCAAGGAGACGGCGAGGAGCCGCCTCACGAGTGCCCCCCTCCCGTCCCGCCGGGTTGCTCGTGGGAGTGGTCCGCCGGAGGGCGCCGGGGGCCGGCATCACCCGGAATATTGGGGTCTTTACCCTGTGGTTTTCGGGGAGGGCTCCCCCGCCCAGAGAGCATCCAGCGGCAGGGCGGAAAGATGCGGTCCGAACGGGACCTTCGCGCTTCCCAGGTACAAGACGATTCCCTGAACAAACGCCTTTCCTGCGGTCTCCGCCAGCGTTCGCAGTCCTTGAAAGTCTGACGCGGATGCGGACGCCGCGGACTTGACCTCGATGCCGACCACCCGTCCCCGGGCGTCCTCGAGGACCAGGTCGACCTCCTGGCCGGCGTGGGTCCTGTAATGGAAGAGGGAGGGGTGGGCTTCGCTCCAGCTGATCTGTTTGCGCAGCTCTGCCGCCACGAAGGACTCGAGGAGCGGTCCCTGAAGCGTCCGGTCGCGCCTCAACAATTCCGCTCCCATACCCGCCAGCGATGCAGCCAGACCTGAATCCACGACGTGGACCTTGGGCGCACGAACAAGCCTCTTGCCCCGGTTCGAGGCCCAGGCCGGAACTTCCTGGGTCAGGAAGAGCGTCTGGAGAATCGCCAGATAGCGCTCCAGGGTCGAGACGGGAAGGCCCAGGGTCCTGCCGAGCTCGGCTCGGTTCAGCATCGACCCGGTTCGCACCGAGATGAGCTGCAAGAGGCGGCGCAGGGCGGCGGGGCGTTCGATGTCCGCAATGTCGCGTACGTCCCTCTGCACGAGAGTGGTCGCGTAACCATCGAAGAATGCCCGGCGCCGTGAGGCTCGATCTCGAGCGACGGCCTCGGGGAAGCCCCCACGTAGGATGCGGTCCAGGATTTCGTTGGTGCCGGTTTCGCCGCGGAAGGCGGGTAACTCTCCGGCAAACAGGGTGTCCACGAAACACTCCCGTTGGCCGGACATCTCGCCCTGGGACAGCGGCCACAGGGTGGCGACTTCCATCCGGCCAGCCAGCGACTCGGCCACACGGGGCATGGCCAGCACGTCAGCGGAGCCGGTGAGCAGAAAACGACCAGGCTTCCGGTCGAGGTCGATGACAGACTTCATCGCCAGGAGCAGGCCGGGGGCGCGCTGGACCTCATCGATGACGACATGGGGGGGAAGCCCAGCCAGGAGCCCCTCCGGGTCTGTCTGAGCCGAATCGAGAACGGTGGCGTCGTCCATCGTGAGGTAGGCGGTACCTGGCCTACGTTCAGCGAGGAGCCTCACGAGAGTCGTCTTACCGGTCTGCCGCGCGCCCACCAGCAAGACTGCGGGGGTGTCGGCGAGAGCCTCCTCGACGAGGGGTCGAAGGTAGCGTTCGAGCACGACAGGAGAATCACCCAGACCGTGGACGAAAATCAACCACCAAATGGTGGATTTTCCCTGGGGGTCAGGTCTCTACTCTGTGGTTTTCGGGGGTCTCGGCGAATCGGGATCTCAGGTGCGAAGGAAGTCGTCGGGATCGACGCCCGCCTGTCGGAGAATCGCTCGAACAGTACCTTCGGGAAGCTCGCCTGGATGATTTGGAATCGTCGTGTATCTGTTCGTGGTCGCGTTGAACCAGATTTCGTGGCTTCCCGCGGCCTGCCTGTCGAATTGGAAGCCCAAACGCCGAAGCCGCTGTGTCACATCACGGTAGCGGAAGCCCAAGAGCCTCCCCAGGATCAAGCCCCAACGACCAGGGTCAGGTCCGCACTCTCGACCGGAGGCTGAGACTCCGGGACTTGTTTACGTTCTGCTTGCGCTTCCAAGAGACGCCGGGCGACGTCGCGAGCAATCTCGAGGGTCTCAGTGATCGTCCTGCCTTGCGCTACCAGGCCTTGGACGTCTTCGGAAGACGCGAGATAGGCACCCTCGGGTAGCCTCTCGATATGAACCTTGATCAGTCGTTCCATTTTCTCCTTCTCACTCGCATTAGACCACCCAGTCGAGGAATATTGGGGCGGCGAGAGGCGGAGCACGGTCCTGGGTTGCGCCGACCTCCTGAAGGCCGAGAGAGTCGAGAACTCCCTGACCCGTAGGAGGTCACCGGGCCGGCGGCGCGGATCCTTTCCCGGAGGGATCCCACCCTCCCCCCAGCGCCTTGTAGAACGACGAGAGCTCCACGAGCCGGTTCCGGCGCGTCACCACGAGGACGGTCTCCGAGACGAGAGCCTGCTGGAGCGCGTCCAGGACCTCGAAGTACGCCGAGAACCCGGACTCGTACCGCATCGTCGACAGGCGGACGGCCTCCCGGGTGGCCGAGACGGCCCGGGCGCGCTCCGCCTCCTCTTCCGCGAGCCTCTGCATCGCGACGAGGCTCGTGGAGACCTCCCCCAGCGCCTGGTTGACGGCCCGCTCGTAGGCGAGCCTGGCCGCATCGAACCGCGCCTGCGCGACCCGCTCCTGCGCCCGGAGGCTCCCGCCCTGGAAGAGGGGACCGACGATCCCGGCCCCGATCGACCAGGCCTTTCCCGCAGTCAGGAGGTCGGAGAGCTGGGGGCTCTGGCCCCCGAAGAAGCCCGTCAGGGCGAGCGTCGGGAAGAGCGACGCGTGCGCGACCCCGACCGTCGCGTTGGCCGCGATCAGCTCCTGCTCGGCCTGCCGGAGGTCCGGACGCCTCAGGAGCAGCGTGGAGGGCAGCCCGGCCGGCACGGTCGGCACGGCCGGCGGGAGGGGCTGCTCGTTCAGGGCGGCTCCCCGGGCGATCGGGCCGGGCGCCCGGCCCAGCAGCAGGGCGATCTGGTTCTCCTTCGCGACGATCCGGCGCTCCACGAGCGGGATGTCGCCGGAGGCGTTCGCGAGCAGGGCCTCGGCGCGCGACGTCTCGAGGGCTGACCCGGCCCCCCCTTCGAGCCGCCGGCTGAAGAGGTCGTACGTGTCCTGGAACGCGGCGCGCGTGCGGCGGCCGATCTCCAGCTCCTCGTCGAGCGCGCGGAGGTCGAAATAGGCGGAGGCCACCTCGGAGACCAGCGTGAGCTCCACGCCGCGCCGGGCTTCCTCGCTCGCGAACAGCTGCGCCCGCGCGGCCTCGTTCAGGTACCGGATCCGGCCCCAGAGGTCGAGCTCCCAGGTGACCGCGGCCCCGCCGTTGATCAGGTTGCCCGTCGCGTCGCCCGTGGCCGAATAGGTCGACGTCTTCCCGCGGACTACTCCGGCGCCGTACGAGACCGCCGGATACCAGGACCCTCCGGCGACCCCGTACCGGCCGCGCGCCTCCTCCACGCGCGCCGCGGCGATCCGGACGTCGTAGCTGTTCACGAGCGCCTCGTCCACGAGCGTCCGGAGCACGGGGTCGGAGAAGAGGTCCCACCATGGGCGGTTCGCGAGCGAGGCCTCCTCCGCGGGAGCCCTCATCCCGTAATAGCGGTCGGGAGCCGGAACGGGCGGACGGCTGTACTTCGGCCCAACCGTGCAGCCGGCCAGGGCGGCGGCGGTCAAGGAGACGGCGACGAGGCGCCTCACGAGTGCCCCCCTCCCGTCCCGCCGGGTTGCTCGTGGAGATGGTCCGCCGGAGCGCGCCGGGGACCGGCCCAGCGCTCCACGACCACGAAGAGCACCGGGATCAGGAAGATGGCCAGGCAGGTCGCCGAGAGCATGCCGGCCACCACCACCGTGCCGAGGATCCGCCGGGACGCCGCCCCCGCCCCCGTGGCGACCCAGAGCGGCACGCAGCCGAAGATGAAGGCGAAGGAGGTCATCAGGATGGGCCGGAGGCGGAGTCCCGCTCCGTGGAGGGCGGCCGCGGCGAGGTCGTGGCTCTTCTCGTACTCCGCCTTGGCGAACTCCACGATCAGGATGGCGTTCTTGGCGGCCAGCCCGATCAGCACGATGAGGCCGATCTGCCCGAACACGTCGAAGTCGTAGTGCCGCATCGTCAGCCCGAGGAAGCCGCCGAAGATCGCGACCGGAACCGACAGCAGGACGCTCAGCGGCAGCGACCAGCTCTCGTAGAGCGCGGCCAGGATGAGGAAGACGAAGACCAGCGAGAGGGCGAAGATGCCCGCCGCCGTCCCCGCGGCCTTCTTCTCCTGGTAGGAGAGGTCCGACCAGTCGAAGCCGATCTCCCGCGGCAGGGTCGCGGCGCCGACCTGCTCGAGCGCGTCCATCGCCTGGCCCGAGCTGTACCCCGGCGCGGCGCTCCCGGTGATCTGCGCGGCCCGGAAGAGGTTGAAGCGCTGGGTGTACTCGGGTCCGGCCGTCCTCCGGATTGTCGTGACCGCCGAGAGCGGCACCATCTTCCCGTCGTTGTTCCTGACGTAGAAGCTGCCGATCTCCTCGGGCGTGAGCCGGTCATGGGCGTCCGCCTGCATGAAGACGCGCCACTGGCGGCCGAAGCGGTTGAACTGGTTGACGTAGGTCCCCCCGAGGAACGTCTGGAGGCTCTGGTAGACGTCGGCCACGGGAATCCCCTGCTTGAGGGCCTTGTCGCGGTCCACGTCGACGTAGACCTGCGGCACCGCCGCCCGGAAGGTGCTGTTCACGTTCTGCAGCTCGGGGCGCTTCCGGGCCGCCTCCAGGAACTTCTGCAGGTTCTCGTTCAGGAACGCGACGGAGCCGCCCGTCCGGTCCTGCAGCCATAGCGAGAACCCGCCCGCCGCTCCGAGCCCGGGGATCCCCGGCGGCATGAACCCGAAGACCGTCGCCTCCGGGATCTCGGCGCGGAACCGCTTGTTGAGGCGTTCGATCATGGCCTTCGCCTCCAGCCCCTTCGCGTCGCGCTCGTCCCACGGCTTCAGCGAGACGAAATAGAACCCGCTGTAGGTGGCCGAGACGTAGGAGAGCAGGCTGAACCCGGCCACCGTGTTGTAGTACCTGATCCCTTCCGTCTCCGCGAGCACCCGCTCGACCTTCCGGCAGACCTCGTCGGTCCGCTGCAGCGAGGCGGCGTCCGGAAGCTGCACGTTCAGGTAGAAGTACCCCATGTCCTCCTCGGGGACGAAGCTCGACGGGAGGCGCTTCCCGAGGACTCCGGCGAGGAGCGCGAAGCCGAGGAGGATGGCGATTCCGACGGCCGCCCTCCTCACGAGGAGCCCCGAGACGTTGACGTAGCCGCGGCGCGTCCGGTCGAAGACCCGGTTGAACTTCCCGAAGAACCAGGCGAGCGGGCCGTGCGACTCCTTGCGGGGCCGCAGCAGCAGCGCCGCCAGCGCCGGCGAGAGGCTCAGCGCGTTGAAGGCCGAGATCAGGACCGAGATCGCGATCGTCAGGGCGAACTGCCGGTTGAGACGCCCCTGGATCCCGCTCATGAACGCGACCGGCAGGAACACCGACGAGAGGATCAGCGCGATCGCGACGACGGGGCCCGAGACCTCCTTCATCGCCTGGAGCGTGGCCGCCCGGGGGGTCATCCCCTCCTCGATGTGGTGCTCCACCGCCTCCACGACGACGATCGCGTCGTCGACGACCAGGCCGATGGCGAGGACGAGGCCGAAGAGCGAGAGCGTGTTGATCGAGAACCCGAAGAGCGGGAAGAACGCGAACGTCCCGATGAGAGAGACCGGGACCGCCACGAGCGGGATCAGGGTCGCCCGCCAGTTCTGCAGGAAGAGGAAGACGACGACGAGGACCAGCAGCATCGCCTCGACGAGGGTGATCTGGATCTCGCGGATCCCCTCCTGCACCGGGGCCGTCTGGTCCACCGAGATCGCGTAGTCGATGTCGTCCGGGAACTGCTGCTTGATCTGCGCCATCGCCGCCCGAATGGCCGCGGAGAGGGCCAGCGCGTTCGAGCCGGGGGCCTGGAAGATGGCGATGATCGACGCCGGCTTGCCGTTCATCCGGCCCACCTGCTTGTACGAGAGAGCCCCCAGCTCGACACGGGCCACGTCCCCCAGCCGCACGGCGGAGCCGCCCGGGTCCAGCCGGACGACCACCTTCGCGAACTCCTCCGGGGTGGCGAGCCGCCCCTGCGCGCGGACGGTGTACGTGAACTCCTGCCCGCTCGGCGCGGGCTCGGCGCCCACCTGCCCCGCCGGGTTCACCGTGCTCTGCTGCTGGACGGCCCGGATCAGGTCGGCCACGGTCAGGCCGAGCTTGGCGAGCCGGTCCGGGTGGATCCAGATGCGCATCGCGTACTCGGAGGCGCCGAAGTTGAGGACCTGCCCGACTCCCGGCACCCGGTAGAGCGCGTCGTTCACGTTGATCAGGGAGTAGTTCCCCAGGAACAGCCCGTCGTACGTCCCCTTCGGCGAGAAGAGGGAGATCAGCATCAGGGGGGTCCCCTGCGTCTTGCGGTAGGTCAGCCCGAACTGGTTGACCTCCGGCGGAATGCTGGGGAGGGCCTGGGCGACGCGGTTCTGGGCGTTCACCTGGTCGGCGTTCCGGTCCGTCCCGACGTCGAAGGTGACCCTGATGGTGATCGTGCCGTCGCTGGCGTTGACCGACTGGAGGTACAGCATGTCCTCGACGCCGTTCATCTGCTGCTCGATGGGCGTCGCGACGGACTGCTCGATGGTGAGGGCGTCGGCCCCGGGGTAGGAGGCCTGGATCTGGATCAGCGGCGGGACGATATCGGGAAACTGCGCGACGGGCAGGCCCACCATCGCCACCAGGCCGACCAGGACCGTGACGATCGAGATGACGATCGCGACGATCGGCCTGTTGATGAAGAACCGGGCCACCGGGTCACTTCCCCGCTGTCTTCGCGAGCGGAGGCGTCGGCTCGGCGGCAGCGGCGACGGCAGAGGCGACGGGCGACACCGCCGCCCCCGACTTCACCTTCGAGAATCCCTCCACGATCACGGTCTCGCCCGGCTTCAGCCCCTCCTCGATGATCCAGAGGCTTCCGCTCCGCTCGGCGGGCTTCACCTTGCGGATCTCGGCGACGTTTCCGGGGCCGACGATTCCGACGTTGAAGGCCCCCTGCATCTCGTTCACCGCGCGCTGAGGCACGAGGAGCGCCCCTTTCCTGAGCTTCACCATCGCCCGCACCTTCGCGTACTGCCCCGGCCGGAGGAGGTTCCCGGGGTTGGGGAAGAGACCGATCGCGGCGATCGTCCCCGTCTTCACGTCCACCTCGCGGCCGGTCAGGAGGACGCGCCCCTTCTTCGGAAACACGTCGCCGTCCGCCAGGACGAGAGTCAGCTCGGAATTCCGCATCTCGGGGTCGCGCAGGAGCTGGACGTACTCCGCCTCGCTCAGCTGGTAGAGGACCCGGATGGGGTCCACCTTCGAGACGGTCGTCAGGACCGACTGCGGGCCGACGAGGTCCCCCACCTGCTGCGGGGCGATTCCGGCGATGCCGTCGATCGGCGACGTCACCTTCGTCCACGAGAGGTTCAGCTTCGTCTGCTCAACCGCCGCCTGCAGGGCGCCGACCGTCGCCGCCGCTCCCTTCCTGGAAGAGCGGGCGTTGTCCAGCTCCTGCTGGCTGATGGCCCTCTGAGCCGCGAGCGGCTCGTCCCTCACCACGTCCCGCTCCGCCTTGTCCAGGCTCGCCTTCGCCTGCTCGAGGTTCGCCTCGGCCTGACGCAGCTGGGCCTCCAGCTGCCGGGGGTCGATCTCGAACAGCAGCTCCCCCTGCCTCACGAAGCCGCCCTCGGTGTAGACGCGCCGGAGGAGATACCCCTCCACGCGCGGGCGGATGTCGGCGTTCACGTCGCCCTGCGTGGTGCCGATCCACTCGTGGTACAGCGGCTCGTCCCGCTGGATGACGGGCGCCACGACGACCTTCTGGGGAGGCGGATCGCTCTTCGGGGCGCTCTGCCGCGAGCAGGCCGGGGAGGCCGCCGCGGCCGCGAGAAGGACCAGGATCCGTCGATTCATCGGGATCACTCCTCGGGCGCTGGAGCGCCGCGGACGGTCAGGACGGGACAATCGGCTTCGCGCACGACCCGGTGCGTCGTTCCGCCGAAGAGGTGCGAGTGGACTCCGACCACGACGAGGCCGGCGGATTCCTGGGCGGCGCGGCGGACGAGCTGCCGGTGGGGGCGTCCCGGCACCACCTCTCCGCGGATGCTCACTCCCGTCTCGCCGAGGGCCGCGATCGCCTCCTCGAGGCTCTTTCGGGCCTCGGCGAGGAGGGAGGGGCCATACGACGCCGGCACGAGGGCGTGCTTCCCCTCTTCCGGAGCGTCCGGCACGGCGTGCACGGCGACCACCTCCGCGCGGATCTCCCGCGCCAGCGCCACGGCGGCCTCGAGCGGAACGCCATCCACGAGGTCGACGCCGCAGACGATCCGTTGCAGCGCTCCACGAGATTCCTCCCGGACGGTGATCACCGGGCAGCGAGCGTGGTCCAGGACCTTTTCGGCGACGGACCCGAGCATCACCCGCTCGACTCCCCGGCCGCCGTGAGTGCCCATCACGACGAGAGAGGCGCCGGAGGAGTACCAGAGAATGGCCGGGGCCGGGTCCCCCTCCTCCGTCGCGATCGTGACGGGAATCCCGAGGCTCCGGAGGGGCAAGGCAAGGGCCTCCATCCGGTCCGCCGCCCCGGGCTCGGGGTCTCGCCGGTCGGCCACGTGGAGGAGCGTCACCGAGGCGCCCTTCGCACAGGCCAGGACGGCCGCCAGCGCGACGACCCGGGGCGCGAGCGGCGTCAGGTCCACGGCGCAGAGGACCCGTCCCGCCGTCACCGCCTCCTCCGGGGGGCGCAGATCCCGTCGCAGAAGAGATCCGCCAGGAACTCCACCTCGTCCGCCAGGGGGTACGAGGACTTCCCGTCCACCCGCCGGAAGACCACCTCGCGGACCACGCCCGCGACCGCGACCGCGACGCGCTCGGGTTCAGCGGCCCGGACCTCGCCTCGCTTCGCGGCGGCCGCCACCATCTCCGCGAGCTGGGCCACGTGGCGCCTCCGGTTCTCGAGACGGCGGCGCCGCGACTCCTCGGACCCGTCCGCCATCGCGAAGTAGAGCCGGAAGAAGTCCTGGTGCTCGTCGAAGTACCCGATGTGGGTGGTCAGGACCCGTTCCAGCACCTCCCGGAACGGCCCTCCGGCCCGGATCGCCTCGAGGATCCGCGCCAGGAGCTCGTCGACGGCCGTCTGCGTGGCCTTCTCGATGATCTCCTCGCGAGACCGGAAATAGAGGTACACGGTCCCCTTCGCGACCCCGGCCTCGCTCGCGATCTCCTGCACGGTGGCGTTGGCGAGCCCCTTCCGGCCCACGACTCGCATCGCCGCCTCCTGGATCGCGCGGCACCGGAATTCCCCGACGACCTGCTCCTTGGTGACCGGATGGTTCACTATTCTGACCACGCGGTCAGGATAGAGAACAGGGCGGTCCGCCGTCAAGGGCCGGGCTCGACGTGGCGCTAGCCCGGCACCCAGACGCGGTCCTGCACGACGAGCGGCCTCCCGTCGACGGAGACGCGCCGCCCGCAGCCGCCCGGGCGGAAGTCGGCCACGATGTCGACGTGCTGCGCGGAACGGTTCAGGACGCCGCGGGCCGACAGCTCCGCGAGGCGCTCCCTCCCCTCCGGCGATCCGGGCTCGCGCACGTAGCACGTTTCGTAGCTCGCGCCGATCGCGACGTGGAGCGTCCCCCCGACCTTCTCGACGAAGAGGGGGTGCTTCAGTGCCCGCGTCAGACCGGGATTCATCCCGAGGGCCACCTCCCCCAGGCGGCGGGAACCGTCGTCGGTCCCGACGATCGCGGCCAGCTGCGCATTGCCCTCGAGGGCGGAGCAGGTCGTGATCCTCCCCTTCTCGAACGCCAGGTGGATTCCCGAGATCGTGGCGCCGGAGTTCAGGACCGGCAGGTCGAGGAAGATCTCCCCCTCCACGGAGCGGGCGTCGGGGCTGGTGAAGACCTCGCCGTCCGGGACGTTCCGGAGACCGTGAGACAGGACCGGGATCGACTCGGAGAGGTCCATCGTCAACGCCAGCTCTCGCCCGTCCACGGGGTGG
>CAIMWE010000165.1 GCA_903845115.1 uncultured Acidobacteriota bacterium
AGGCGAGCCCGCACCGCCCGTTGCCGGACGGCGTGGTCGTCCGCGCCCCGGCGAACCCCGCCCCGTCCGACGAGAGGTTCGAGAAGGTGACCCGGAGAGTCCCTCCCTGCCCGCCCGTGGCCGGGATCGGGAGCCCCTTCTCGCGCAGGTAGGCGATCGCGTCCGGGACGATCAGCTGCCTTCCCGGGTCGAGGATCTCCGAGACCGTCCCGGAGCCCGAGGCCCCCAGGCTGGGCGCCGCCGCGTAGCGGAGCGCCAGCGTGGAGGTCGTGCTTCCGCGATTGGAGAGGGTCAGCTCGGAGGTGAAGCGGGGCGATTCCCCCACGTCGAGGACGATCGGGATCACCCGCGTCACCGGCGCGCCCGGAGTGCGGCCGGAGACCGTCACGTTGCGCGACATCGAGCTCCTGTTCGCGTCCGTCGCGACCGTCAGGGTGACGGAATAGGTGCCCGGGCCGGAGAAGGCGTGGGCCGGACTCTGCTGGATCGAGACATTCGCGTCCCCCGAATTCGGATCCCCGAAGCTCCAGCTCCAGGAGGCCGGCACGCCGAGCGAGCTGTCGGAGAAGCTCACCGGGTCCCCGGCCAGCGGAGAGTCGGGGGCGAACGAGAAGTCGGCCGAGGCGCCGCCCGGCACGGGAGAGGGCAGGACCGTCAGCGTCAGGTAAGGTCTGTGTCCCACCGTGAAGCGGTTGTTGTTCGGCTTGCCCGCCACCCAGGGCGAGTCCTCGGCCCCGCCCACGGTGACGATCGCCCCGACGTTGTAAGCCCCGAACGCCGTCCCGACCGGGACCGTGAGAGGCGTCCCCGAGTAGTCGGCGTGCGTGTTGACCGGGACGCTGGCGAAGGTGACGGAGCCGAGCGGGACGTCGGCCGGGTCGGGGTACTTCCGGCTCCCGGCGGGCCACGCGTAGAAGCGGACCTCCACCGCCGACGCGACGGCCGTCCCGATGTTCTCGATCGACCACCTGTTGAGGGCGAACCGGGCCCCGGGGGAGATCGAGGAGGCGCTCAGCGTCGAGTAGGACTGCTCGTACTGGCCGTTGCCGAAGACGAACGGGAAGACCCCGACGTCGGTCAGCGTGACGGCCTGGTTCGGGTACTCGGCCCTGATGGTGTTCGCGTCCATCCGCGTCACCCACTTGGCCGCGTCGTCGTCGGCGTAGTTCATCACCGAGAAGGAGGTCGGCTTCCCGGGCAGGCCGAAGACGTGGTGGAGCCCGAGGGAGTGCCCCTCCTCGTGGATCGCGGTGGCGTGGACGACGGCCAGGTTCGTGGACCCTTGGTCGGCCCCGAACGCGAGCCAGTCCTCCGTCCACCCGCTCGAATATGCCGCGTTCACGAGGACGTCGGACTCGGTGAACGGGCCGCACCCCGTGCCCCCGAAGTCCTTGCACCCGTTGAAGTCCCCGAAGTTCGCCTCGGGAACGATCATGGCCACCCCGAGCAAGCCTGGCACCATCGCCATCCCGTAGACGGCGAGGGAGTCCGCCGGGCTGATGAAGACGTTCACCTCGTCGACCCCGTTCCCGAGCTTCCCGAGGGTCTCGGTCGTGTCGACGGTCACGTCGAGCACCTTCGCGTACCGGTTCCACTGGTTGATCGCGTCGGCCGCCGCCTGCTTCATCGCGGCCGTGCTCGACTTGCCGCGGATGACGAGGCTTCGCGGCATCCCGGTCCCGTAGCCGCACCAGCAACCTTCGCCGTTCGGCCAGCCCGAGTTCGCCTGCGCCAGGAGCAGCGAGGGTAGAGCCGCAATCGCCAGCGCCAGGAGAAGGACGAGGCGTCTCATCTGCGCCCCCTCACTTCACGCCGCGAAGAGGGTGTCGGTCCAGATCATCTTCCGCCCCGCTCCCCCTCGTGGGTGCGGGAAGCCGGCAAGCGCCCCGAATCACTGTGTTCTGGCCAGGCGGAAGCCGATGATGTTGCGTCCGCTCGAGGGGATGCCGCCGCCGCGGAATGCGGAACGGGCGGAGAGGAGGGGGCCATCCCAGCTGCCCCCCCGCCTCACGCGGGCCGAGCCCGTGCTCGGGCCCGTCGGATCCGTCACGGCTCCCGCCGGGTAGCTCCCGTACCAGTCCTCCACCCATTCCCACACGTTCCCGTGCACGTCGAAGAGCCCGTACGCGTTCTTCCCCTTCAAGCCCACGGGGTGGGTGGCGTCCAACGAGTTCTTGCACCACCAGACGTAGGGGTCCGCCTCGGCGTTGGCCCCGCAGATGTCGTCCCCGGCGCGCGCGTCCCCGAACGAGAACCTCGTCTGCGTCCCGCCACGCGCCGCCCGCTCCCACTCCGCCTCCGTCGGCAGGCGGAACCTTCCCGCCCCCACCTGGAACGTCGACGTCAGGTATGCGTTCAGCTTGTCGAGGAACGCCCCGGCCCCCCGGAGGTCGTCCCACGAAACGCAGTAGACGGGAAAGCTCGCCCCGATTCCGTTGCTCCCGCACGCCGTGCTCATCGCCGTCCCCGTCACCGCCTGCCACTGCCCCTGCGTCACGACGGTCTTTCCGACGTAGTAGTCGCTGCTCAGCGTCACCGTGTGCTGCGTCTCGTCCGAGCTACGGCTCTGCTCCGTCACCGGCGACCCCATCTGGAACGTCCCCGCCGGGATCTTCACCAGCGTCAGCGGGACGTTCCCCGGGAGCGTCACGATCACCTCGTTCGGCCCCGGGGTGGGGGCCGCGACCGGCTCCATGGCGACGTACGACCCGTCGTTCGTCCCCGACGCCGCGTCCGCGCCGTCGTTGACGACGCCGTACGCCAGGAACGCGTCGGTCCCCTTCACCACCGTCAGGCGGCAGTAGCCGTTCTGCACCGAGCCGAGGGCCGCGTTCTTCTGGTACCACTCCCTCGGCTTGAGCGTCGGGAGCGTCTCCTCCGAGACCATCCGGCCCGTCGTCCCGTCGAAGAGCTGCAGCCGCACGTCGATGTCCGCGCCGTCGATCCCGGCGTTCGCGATGGCCAGGTTCGACCGCGCGCTAGACCCCTGCTGCAGCCCGAAGATCCACGCGTCCCGCGCCGTCCCCGTCATCGCCGATCCGGGGTAGGTGACGCCGTACTCCCCCCCGGTCGCGGCC
>CAIMWE010000166.1 GCA_903845115.1 uncultured Acidobacteriota bacterium
CGGAAGAGAGAAGGAGCGCCGCCGCGAGGAACAGGGTGCGGCTAAGTACCCCGCTCCACAAATACGGTGACGTGCGCGCATGGCGCCTGCGAGGCGCTTTCAAGGCGCGCCGACGCAGGCTGGAGTTGGCTCTCCGCCGAGGAGGCGCAACGCAGAAATCGCCCGCAGCCGCCTTGCGCCCTTTGGGTTCGGGCGGCGCGCGGCCATCTGCTTTGTTGTCGCTCCTCCGAGGTCGGACGGCCACGTTCGTCGCGACGCCTCGCATCTGGCCGCGCGGCGCTCCGAACGCACGTCATCGTATTTGGGGAGCGGGGTACTAAGCATGCCTCAGCGCCCGTCCAGGAGCACGACGAGCGACGGCGGGAGCAATTCCGCCGCCGCCCCCCCGGCGCGCCGGCTCGCGACGTTCCAGTCCTCCCTCGCCCGCCCGAGGAGCGCCGCGTCCCTCCTCCCCTCCAGGACGTACCGCGCCGCCAACGAAAGAGCCAGGAACCGGCGGGCCACCGGATAGCGGCCCGCGAGCGGCTCGAGCCGGCGAGCCGCCTGGCCGTACTCCGCGCGGAAGAACGACCGGAGCCCCTCCCGCAGCGCCTCCTTCGCCTCGGCCTCCCCGGCGACGGAACGGGCGGCGGGCGCCGGTCCCCTCGTCGATGCGGGGAGAGCGGCGGCCACCGGGGCAGGAGCCGCCCGCTGGACGGAGAAGGCGCCGACGGTCGCCTCCGGAGTCGGCCTCGGCGAGGCCGGGATCGCGGGCGGAATCGAGGTCGGGACGGGCGGAGGCGGCTCCAGCTTCCTCATCGTCACCTGTAGAACCCGGTAGGAAGCGGCGCGCTCCCTGATGATCCCCTGCCTCTCCGATTCCGCGAGGGAGGCCCTCGCCGCGGCGGGATCGCCGACCTCGGCGAGCGCCAGGCCGAGGTGGAAGTGCGGAAGGTAGTCCTCCGCGACGAGGCCCCGGTACCTGAACTTGCGCAGGCCCTCGGCCGGGTCCTCCTGGATCGCGGCCCGAAGGAGCCGCACCGCGCTCGGGTGATCGCCCGAGTCGTAGGCGCGGACGCCGTCCATGTAGGCCTTCTGTCCCGGCGTCGGCTCCGCCATCGCGCGCGACGGGCCCAGGCCGGCGAGGAGAAGGCCGGCGAGGAGGAGGCCGGAGGCGAATCTAAGGCGCATAGCTCCTCACGGCCTTCTCGAGGTCAAAACCCGGGATCTCCACCTGCACCCTCGTCTCCGCCGCCGGCCGGACCTCGGCCGACACGGTCGTTTCGCCGGTGCCGGGAAGTTCTCCCCGCAGGGTGATCCGGTACCGGCCGGAGGGCAGGTCGAGGCGCGCGGGCGTCGTCGAGGCGGGGATCGTCGGCGCTGCGCCGCCACCCTCGGGGACGACGGACTCGACTCGGGCCCACGGCGTCGAGGTGAGGACGAGGACCCCCGGCACGACCGGCCCGGCCGCCGGAGCCTCCTTCGGCGCCACCCATCGCTTGATCCCCAGGCCCCCCGCGACGACGAGGACGAGGACCGCCAGGGCCAGGGCGACCAGCACCCGGCGGGGAGCCGCAACGGCCGGAAGAGGCTCCGCCCGCACCTTGCGGAGCGGTGCGGCCGGGAGCAGCTCGGTCTTCTCCCGGTCGGGATCCGCCACGGCCGTCCGGATCTCCTCCAGCTTGTCCCGGCGGAACCTCTCGATCGTCTCGCGGATCCCGCCCGAAGCCGCCGACGGCCCACCGACCCCGCGGAACGTCTCCAGGGCGGCGGCCAGCTCGTCCGCCGACTGCCAGCGGGCATCGCGCGGCTTCTCCAGGCACTTCAGGATGATCCTTCTCAGCCCCCCGGGAACCCGTCCTCCCAGGGCCGTGCTGTCGAAGGAGACCGGCTCCCGCATCAGGTGCGACATTGCGTATCCCTGCGGGGTGGTCGACTGGAACGGGAGCTCCGCCGTCAGGAGCTGGAAGAGGAGGACGCCGAGGGAGTAGACGTCGGACCTCCCGTCGATCCCTCCCCCAGGCTCCAGGGAGCCGAGCTGCTCCGGCGAGGCGTACTTCAGCTTCCCGAGGAAGACCCCGGTCATGGTGACGCCCTCGCCGCCCTCCTGTTTCGCGATGCCGAGGTCGATCAGCTTGACGAGGATCCCGCCGTCGGCGGCCGTCGTCAGGAGGATGTTCTCGGGCGAGACGTCCCGGTGGACGATCCCCTTCCGGTGGAGCGCGCCGAGGGCGTGGAGAGTCTGGATCGCCACCTCGAGCGCGTCCGGAAGCGCCAGCGGCCCACCCCTCTCCTGGAGCTCCACCAGGTTCGGGCCGTCCACGAATTCGAGGACCATGTAGAGGGCGCCTTCGCGGTCCTCGGCGAAGTCGTGGAGCGTCGCAACGTTCGGATGCTGGATCGAGCGTGCGAGCTTCCCTTCGCGGAAGAAGCGCACCTTGGCTTCCGGGTCCTCCGCAAGGTCCCGGCGGAGGACCTTCACGACGCGAATCTCGTCCAGGTGCGTGTGCCTCACCTTGTAGACGGTCCCCATTCCGCCTTCCCGGATCCGCGCCAGCACCTCCCAGCGTCCGTCGATCAGCATCCGTCCACCCGACGCCAGGGCTACAGCCTCAGGAACGCCGAGACGACGAGCTGCCGCGAGGTCTTCGCCAGGTCCGCGGCCACGTCGACGGCCAGGAAACGCCCCAGGACGAGCCCGACGCCGAAGCTCCCGTGGCTCTCGGCCTGGCCTCCGTCGAAGGAGGTCGCGAACGCCTGGGAGAAGGGCGGGTTCACGAGGACGACCGGAGTGCCGGAGGCGGGCTGGCGGTTCGCCTGCGGATAGAACGAGATCTTCGTGCCGTGGGCGGGCTCCCGGTACCAGCCCCCGCGGAGGGAGAGCTGGGTCCCCGACGAGAACTCCAGGGTGTACTCGGCGCCCAGCCGCGGGACGGTGCCGTCGTCCGAGGACCCCTTGCTGATCGCCCGCACCGCCTGTCCCGCCGTGCACCCGGCCCCCGCGGCCTCCGGACAGGCCGTGTAGGTGAAGAGAGGCACGTACCCGTCGTTGAACTGCGAGTAGAGGACGCGCTGCACCTCGGCGACGACCGTCAGCTGGTGAAGGGGCGAGATGGAAAGGCCGATCGACCAGTCGTCCGGGACCTTGAAGCTCCCGCAGGCGCTCGCCCCGCTCCCCGGCACGCTCGGGTCGTCGACGCCGCACGAGAAGGAGACGCGGGTTCCGTAGGCCGGATAGACCGCGCTCACCGAGTAGCCGACGTCGAACCGGGGCGACTTCCTGTAGACGCCCCCGACCGAGAGCCGCGGGGCCTCGGCCAGGTCGAGCTTGAATCCCGCGATCCACCCCGCCTTCGTGCCGCTGGCGACCGACGCCGAGACGGTCGCGTCGATCCTCGGCGCCGACGGGTCGTTCGTCCGGCTCCCGTTGTCGGCGTTGGCGATGACGAGGTGGCCGCCTCCGGCGGAGCCCCCCGTCAGGTCGTAACGCAGCCTGCTCAGGGTCACGCCCCCGCCGATCGAGAGGACCTTCGAGAGCCGCGCTCCCAGCGAGGCGCCATAGACCTCGCTCCCGAGGTCCACGCCCCCCTGCTCGTCGAAGGAGAGGGAGCTCGCCCCGCCCCGGTTCACGTAGAAGGCCCGGTAGTTGCCTCCGACGAGATCGGAGGCGTCGAGGCGGTAGCGGAGGTTGACGGCCCGGTAGGCGGCGAAGGTCAGGTTCTCGACGATCGGGATCACGAGGGACGCGTATTCCAGCTCGGTCGCGCCGCCGGTCGGCTCCGAGAGGTACGAGCCCTGCGGGGTGAGGGTCCCTGCCGGGTTCTCGAGGAAGTTGTCGGTCGAGAGCTTCGGCTTGAAGAGGAAGTTCTTTCCGGACATCCCGAGCTCCCAGGAACCGAGGGCAGGAAGGCCCGCGGGGTTGGCGAACGCGGCGGTCGCGTCGTCCGCGAGCGCCACGAAGGCGCCTCCCATCGCCAGGGACTTCCCCCCGGGGTTCACCAGGTTCGGAAAGACCTTGGAAAGGAGCGGGGCCTCGAACTGGCCGTGCGCCGGCCGGACGATAGCGAGCGCCATCGCCAGCCACAGACCCACTCGTAGGCGCATCCGACTCACCCTCCTCGATTTGTGCCGGGCAGTTTACTCCAGCAACGAAGTCGTCCTCTCGGACGGGGCGAAGACGATCGACCGGTTCTCCACGCGGCCGTCCCGGATCTCCACGGCGAAGACCTCCCGGTCGCTCCCGACCCCCGAAACGACCTCGACCGCGTACCGGCCGACCGGCAAGGTGATGAGCATCGGCGTGGTCTCGCCCGGCACGTCGAGCCTCCGGCCCGACGTCTCCTCGACGATCGAGGTGACCCGGGACCACGGGACGCTGTGAAGCGCCAGGATCCCGGTCGGCGCGGCGGCCGGGCTCGAGGGCTCCGCGCTCCGGGCCGTCTCCTTCCCGGACGATCGCGAGAGCGAGCGGACGAGCAGCGTCCCGCCCGCGACGAGGCCGAGGAGGAGAGCCACGGTCCCGACGACCCTCTTCAGGGACCGGGCCGGCCGTGTCGGCGCCCGGGGGAGCGCCACGGTGGGAAGGTCGCCGATGACGGTCGGCAGCGTGGCCGGGCTGGATCCGAGACCGGGCACCCGCTGCATCGACGGTCCCCCTCGCGAGGTTGCGGGGCGGGAGCTCTCCCGGATGCGGTCGAAGGCGCCGCGAGCCGGGAGGACCAGCTCTCCGACCCGGGCGAGGAGCTCGGGAGGGGCCGCGGCGAGGGCTCCGCGGAGGACGGCCTCGACCTCTTCCCAGCTCCGCGGCCGGTCCGCCCGGTCCTTCGCGAGCATCCTCGCGACGAGGGCCCGGATCCCGCCGGGGATCTCGAGGCCTCCCTCGGGCACCGACAGGGGCGGCGGGGGGGCTGCCGCGTGGAGCGTCACGTATTCGATCGGGTTCGCGGCCTGGAACGGGAACTTCCCCGACAGGACGCGGAAGAAGATGACGCCGCACGCGTAGAGGTCGCTCCTCCAGTCGATGTCCTCCCCTCGGCCGAGGACGCCGACCTGTTCCGGCGACCAGTACTGCGGCTTGCCCATCAGGACGCCCGTCCGCGTGAAGTCGTGAAGGGTCTCGTCGCGAGTCGTGTCCTTCGCGATCCCGAAGTCGAGGATCTTCGGGGACGGCCGCCCGTCGCGGGTCACCACGAGGATGTTGTCAGGGGAAAGGTCGCGGTGGACGATCGACTGCGAGGCAAGGTACGCCATCCCGTGGCAGATCTCGACGAGGAGCGGCACCGTCTGCGGCCAGGGAAGACCGTGGAACGCGGAGAGCGTCGTCCCGTCGAGGAGCTCCATCGCGAGGTAGGTCTGCGTCCCCACCGCCCCCACCTCGTAGAGGCTCACGACGTTGGGATGTCTCAGGGACTCGAGGATCTTCGCCTCCCGCTGGAAGCGGAGCGCCGGGTTGTCGTGCTTCGTCTCGCCTCGCCACGCGATGACCTTCAGCGCGACGAGCTGGCCTTCGTGCCGGAGGTCCTCCGCGCAGTAGACGACGCCCATCCCCCCCTGCCCGAGCCGGAGGAGGGGCCGGTAAGGCCCGATCCGCTCCGGAAGGTCCCCGGGCGGCTGCTGCGAACTGGACGGAGCCATCGGCGGTCGAGAATATTACGGACCTCCCGGATCGCTCACGACCGGGCCTCCGGCAGGGCCCTGACCTCGCGGGCGACGTGGTACCGTTGGCGGCAGGATTGCTGGACGGCATCTCGTCACCGATGACCCTGACATTTCGACACGTTCGAGCCGCACTGGCGGCTCTTTTGCTCGCCCTCCCCCGCCTCGCGGGCGCCGGACCGTCGGCCGAGTCGCTCTCCCTCCAGGAGGCCGTGGCGCGGGCCCTCGCTCGCAATCCCGACGTCCAGGCCGCCCGGTCGGATGTCGCTCAGGCCGGGGCCCAGCTCGTCATCGCCAGGCAGGTCGCGAACCCGACGCTTTCGGCCTCGACGTCCAAGATCCCGACGGACGGCAGCCCGGCCGGAACCTCGATGGGGAACGGCTTCTTCGAGAGGAGCTACGACACGGTCGTCTCCCTCGAGCAGCCGCTGGAGATCGGCGGCAAGCGACGCAACCGGAGACTCTCGGCCGAGGCGGCCCTCGCCGCGGCGAACGCCCGCCTGCGGGACGTCGAACGGGCGACGGGGAATGCCGTCGCGAGGGCCTACGTGGCCGCTCTGGTCGCCGGGGAGAGCGCCGGGATCGCGCGCGCGACCGCCGCCTCGCTCTCCCGCAGCTCCGAGCTGGCGAAGGTCCGGTTCGACGCCGGCGACATCTCCGCCTCCGACCGTCTCCAGATCGAGATCGCCGAAGGCCGTTTCCGGGCAGACGCCGAGACCGCCGAGGGAAACGCCCGGACGAGCCTCGTGACTCTCGCGGTCCTGATGGGGGCCGCCGGAGACTCCGGCCAGGCCCCGCCGCTCCGGCCGTCAGACTCGCTCCAGGCCCTCTCCGTCGCCGCCCTCGCGTCCGAAGTCCCCCCTCCGGGGACCGAGAAGGCCCCGGAGCTGATCGAGCGGCGGCCCGACGTGGAGTCGGCCCGGCGAAACGTCGACAAGGCCGAGGCCGACCGGTCTCTCCAGCTCGCCTTCCGGATCCCCGACCCGACGATCCTCGTCCAGTACGAACGGGAGCCGCCCGACCGCCCGAACTCCGCCGGCGTCGCCGTCTCCTTCCCGCTGCCGCTGTTCAACCGGAACGCGGGGGCGATCCAGGCCGCTGGCGCGGCGCGCGAGGCGTCGCGGACCGAGCTTCAGCGGGTTCGCTCCCGTGCCGCCGGCGAGATCGCGGCAGCCTCCACGAGCCTGGAGACGGCCAGACGCCGCGTCCGCGCCCTGGCGGGAGAGCTCCTCGAGAAGGCGCGCCAGGTCCGCGACACCGTGGCGTTCGCGTGGCGCGAGGGGGGAGCCTCCCTCCTGGAGCTTCTGGAGGCCGAGCGGAGCCTGAACGACCTCGAGCTGGCCGCGGCGACGGCCCGGGGGGACCTGATCCAGGCCGCCGCCGACGAACGCGCCGCCCGGGGCCTCCTGCCGCTGGAAGACCCCAGGGAGAAACGATGACCTCGAAACGACCGTCCGGTCCTCTCCTCCTGGCCGTCCTCGCCCTGGCCGGCCTGGCGGACGCCTGCTCCGGCCCCTGGGCGACCCCGCCGCCGGCCGGCGCCTCCCCCACCGTGGAGAAGGACCGCGTGTCGTTCGCGGCCGGAGCGGCCCAGCTCGGGTCGCTTCGCATCGAGGAGGCGGCCCTCCAGGAGGAGCCCCCGCTGAAGCTGACCGGACGCCTGGTCTGGGACGAGGACCGCACCACCCGGGTCACGGCCCCGGTGGCGGGCCGGGTCGTGGAGATCGAGGGGAAGCTCGGGGCCAGGGTGGCGGCGGGAGCCCCGCTGGCCACGATCTCCTCTCCCGACTTCGGCCAGGCCCAGTCGGACGCCGCAAGGGCCGCTGCCGATCTCGACGCGGCGCGGAAGACCCACGACCGGGTCTCGCGCCTGGTCGAACGGGGGGCCGCTCCCAGAAAGGACCTGGACGCCGCCGCGTCCGACGTGGCCCGCGCGAAGGCCGAAGCCACCCGCACGGCCGCGAGGCTGCGCCGCTGGGGCGGGGAGGAAGGGCGGACGGTGGACCAGGCCTTCGTCGTCGGCTCGCCGCTCTCCGGCGTGGTCGTGGAGCGGAACGTCAACCCCGGGATGGAGGTCCGGCCCGACCTCCCGGCGCCCCTCTTCGTCGTGACCGATCCGGCCCACCTCTGGGTCTCCCTGGACGTCCCCGAGGCGGACCTCTCGTCGGTCGAGAAGGGCGCCGTCCTTTCCGTCGCCTCGCCCGTCTTCCCCGGCCGTCCCTTTCCGGGTCGGCTCGACTACGTCGGTGAGTCGCTCGACCCGGCCACCCGGACGCTGAAGGCGCGGGGCTCGGTCGAGAACGGCGCGGGGCAGCTGAAGGCCGAGATGTACGTGACGGTGGAGGTCCTCCGCCGGAACGCCCCGAAGGCCGTCGTCATCCCCGCCCGCGCCGTCCTCTCGGCCGGCGAAGTGCGCTACGTCTTCGTCGAGGAGAAGCCGGGCCAGTTCGTGAAGACCGTCGTCTCGGTCGGCCGTGAGAGGGACGGGCGGGTCTCCGTCACCTCCGGGCTGCCGGCCGGGTCCAGGGTCGTCACCGAGGGGAGCATCCTCCTGGCAGGCCTCCTCGGCCCCGGGGCCGGAGCGTGATCCGGGCGGTCGTCTCCTGGGCGCTGCACCGGCGCGCCATCGTCCTGGCGCTGCTCGGGCTCTTCGTCGTCTTCTCCGTCGTCGCCTTCCAGCGCCTTCCGGTGGAGGCGTATCCCGACGTCACGAATACCCAGGCCCAGATCATCACGCTCTTCCCCGGGCACGCGGCCGAGGAGGTCGAGCGCCTCGTGACGATCCCGGTCGAGAACGAGATGAACGGCATCCCCAAGCGGGCCTCCATGCGGTCCGTCTCGATCTTCGGCCTCTCCGTCGTGACGATCGTCTTCGAGGACGACGCCGACCGCGCCTACGTGCGGAGCCAGGCGTTCGAGCGCCTCCAGTCGGTGACGCTTCCGGCGGGGGCCCAGGCCAACCTCTCCCCCGACTCGACCCCGGTCGGCGAGATCTACCGGTACACCCTGGTCGGGCCGGAGGGCTTCTCTCCCCTGGAGCTGAAGTCCCTCGAGGAGTGGGTGGTGGAGAGGAAGCTCCGGACGGTCCCGGGAATCGTGGACGTCGTCGGCTTCGGCGGCCCGACGAAGCAGTTCCAGGTCATCGTCGACCCGGCGAAGCTCAAGTCGTTCGGGCTGACCCTCTCCCAGATCCTCGACGCGCTGGCGAAGGGCAACCGCAACGCGGGCGGCTCGTACATCGAGCACGGTTCCGAGATGTACGTCGTCCGCGGCCTGGGCCTCGTCCAGAGCCTGGACGACATCGGCGAGATCCCCGTGACGAGCCGCGGCGGGACGCCGATCCGGATCCGCGACCTGGCGCGCGTCGACACGGGCCCGAGGATCCGCCTCGGGCGGGTCGGGAAGACGGTCGGAAACGACGACCAGGACGATGTCGTCCAGGGGATCGTCCTCCTCCGCAAGGGCGAGAACGCCCTGGAGGTCCTGAAGGCCGTCCGCGCGAAGGTGCAGGAGATCAACCGGACGGCGCTGCCCCCCGGCGTGAAGATCGTCCCCCACTACGACCGGACCGACCTGATCGAGCGGACGCTCCAGACGGTCCGCCGGAACATGATCGAGGGGATCCTCCTGGTTCTCCTGGTCCTCGTGGCCTTCCTGGGCCTCTCGAACCTCCGGTCGGCCCTCGTCGTGGCGGCGGTGGTGCCGCTCTCCCTCCTCGGCGCGTTCCTCCTGCTCGACCTCCGGGGCATCCCGGCGAACCTGATCTCGATGGGGGCGATCGACTTCGGGATCATCGTCGACTCGGCGGTCGTCGTGATCGAGAACCTCCTCCGGATCCTGGGCGAGAAGGGCGCCAGGGTCCGGTCCCTCCCGGCCGCCATCGTCCAGGCGACGACCGAGGTCGGGAAGCCGATCCTCTTCTCGAAGGCGATCCTGATCACGGCCTTCCTCCCCCTCTTCACCCTGCAGCGCGTGGAAGGCCGGATCTTCCGTCCGATGGCCTACACGCTGACGTTCGCCCTGATCTGCGGGACCGTCCTGGCGATCGCGGTGGTGCCGGTCCTGGCGAGCTTCCGGTCGAAGAAGGGGGCGGCAAAGGCGTCGGTGCCCCACGAGTCGATGCTCGTCGGGTTCCTGAACCGCCTCTATCGCCCGGCCCTCGACGCGGTCCTCGGCCACCGGAAGGAAAGCCTCGCCGTGGCCGCCCTCTCCCTCGCCGTGGCCGGCTTCGTGGCGGTGAAGACCGGCTCGGAGTTCCTGCCCAAGCTCGACGAGGGGTCGCTGTGGGTCCGGGTGACGATGCCCGGGTCGATCTCCCCTTCGGAAGCGGCCAAGCTGACCGCTCACGTGCGAAAGGCGCTCGCTTCCTTTCCCGAGGTGAAGACCGTCGTCAGCCAGCTGGGCCGGCCCGACGACGGCACCGACATCAACGGGTTCGAGACGGCGGAGTTCTACGTCGACCTGAAGCCGCGGGAGACGTGGACGACCGCGAAGAGCCGGGAAGGCCTCTCCGAGGTGATGAACCGGAAGCTCTCCGAGATCCCAGGGTGCGAGTTCAGCTTCTCCCAGGTGATCGAGGACAACGTCAACGAGGCGGTCTCGGGAATCAAGGCCGAGCTGTCGATCAAGATCTTCGGGGAGGACCCCGCGACCCTCCAGAGCCTCGCGGACCGGGCGGCGGCGGTTCTCGAGAAGGTCCCGGGTGCTGCCGACGTCTCGGCCGAGCAGCTCTCGGGCCAGTCCCAGATCCAGATCACGGTCGACCGGGCGGCGGCCGGCCGGGTCGGCCTGACGGTGAGCGACGTCGAGACGGTCATCGAGACGGCCCTCGGCGGGGCGGTCGCGACCCAGGTCCTGGAGGGCGAGCGGACCTTCGACCTCGTCGTCCGGATGGACCCCGGAGCCGTCTCCGACGTCGATTCGATCCGGACCCTTCCCATCCTGGGTCCGAACGGCGAGAAGCTGACGCTCGGGTCGGTCGCGCAGGTCGCCATCCGGCCCGGCTCCGCCCGCGTCTTCCGCGAGGAGAACTCCCGCCGCATCGCGGTGAAGCTTTCGGTGCGCGGCCGCGACCTCGGGTCCCTCGTCCGCGAAGGGCAGCAGAAGGTCGAGGCGGCCGTCCCGATGCCGACGGGATACCACCTGGAGTGGACCGGGTCGTTCGAGAACCAGCAGAGGGCCGTGCGCCGGCTGATGGTCATCGTGCCGATCACCCTCGGGGCGATCTTCTTCCTCCTGTTCACCGCGTTCGACTCCCCCAGGCTCGCGCTCCTGATCCTCCTCAACGTCCCGTTCGCCGCCGTGGGCGGGATCCTGGCCCTGCCGGTCGCAGGGCTGACGTTCTCGGTCTCCGCCCTCGTCGGGTTCATCGCCCTGTTCGGCGTCTCGGTCCAGAACGGCGTCCTCCTCGTCGAGCGAATCCGGGAGCTGCGCCGGGGCGGGAAGGACCTGCTCGAGGCGGTCCGCGAGGGAGCCCGGTCCCGGTTCCGGCCGGTCCTGATGACCGCCGCCATGGCCACCTTCGGCCTCCTCCCCGCCGCCCTCTCCCACGCGGTCGGGGGCGAGACCCAGAGGCCGTTCGCCGTCGTCATCATCGGCGGCCTCGTCACCGCCACGATGCTCACGCTCTTCATCCTGCCGGTCATCTACGAGGTCTTCGAACGGGAAGACGAGGAGTATTGACCATGCGCTACATCGTCGGGTTCTTCCCGCCGGACCGCATCTTCGCCCTCGTGGACGCCCTCTCGGAGATCCACGTCCACGGCATGACCGTCTCGGACGCCCGCGGCTTCGGCCAGGAGCATGATGCGGACCATCCGGAGCACCGCGAGCACATGGGAGTAGAGATGACGAAGAAGACGCGGATCGAGATCTTCTGCCGCGACGACGAAGTCGACCCGATCCTGGACGCCATCTACGCGGCCGCCCACAGCGGCCGACGGGGGGACGGGAAGGTCTTCGTCCTCCCGGTCCTCGACGCCCTCCGTCTCAAGACCGGCGAACGCGGCGAGGCCGCGCTGGGGCCGGCGTGACGACGGGCCTCGACCTCGACCTCGAGGCCGGCGGGCACCGGCTCCGCGCCCGGCGGCTGCCTTCTCCCTCCGGCCGCAGCGGCCCGACCCTCGTCTTCCTCCACGAGGCGCTGGGGAGCATCGGCCAGTGGAAGCACTTCCCGGCCGCCCTCTGCGCGGCGACCGGCCTCCCCGGCTTCGTCTACGAGAGATGGGGCTTCGGGAAGTCCGAGCGGCGCGGCCCGGGCCCGTGGCACCCCCTCTACCTGCAAGACGAGGCGGCGGTGCTGGACGAGGTGCTGACGGCGGCCGGGATCGAGCGCCCGATCCTCTTCGGGCACAGCGACGGGGGGACGATCGCGCTCCTCTACGCCGCAGCCTTCCCCGACAAGGCCGAGGCCCTCGTCTCCGAGGCCGCCCACGTGTTCGTGGAAGAGGTCACGCTCAAGGGGATCCGGGACGTCGTCGCGTCCTCCAAGGACGGGCGCCTCCTGCGCGGCCTCTCTCGGTACCACGGAGACAACACCCCAGACGTCTTCAGCGGGTGGGCCGACACCTGGCTCTCCCCGGCGTACCGGGACTGGAACATGGTGGGGCGCCTCGCGGCGATCCGCCGTCCGCTCCTCGTCCTCCAGGGGACGGACGACCAGTTCGGGACCGCCCTGCAAGTGGAGACGATCCGGACCTCCGTTTCGGGCTCCGTGGCGGCCCACCTCTTCCCCGGGGTGGGCCACGTTCCCCACCTGGAGTCCGGGGAGGCGGTGGTCCGGGAGGTCCACGCGTTCCTGTCCGGGTGCGGAGTTCGCGTCAGCCCGGTACAATGAACGAAACCGGAACTTGATAAGGAGAAGAAGTATGAAGCGAACAGTCGTGGCCGCGGCCATCGTCCTCGCCCTCGTCGTTCCCGGGATCGCCAGAGCGACCGACGCCTACCAGGTGACCGGGACGGTGACCGACTTCGAGAAGGGCAAGTCGATCACCGTCAACAAGGACGGGGAGAAGTTCGAGATCGCGATCGACAAGAAGACGAAGGTCGAAGGCGAAGTGAAGAAGGACGCCAAGGTCACGGTCAAGTACAAGATGACCGCCACCTCGATCGAGAGCAAGGACAAGGACAAGAAGGAAAAGAAGGACAAGAAGTAGCCTTCTCTTCGGGCGTACGAGACACGAAGCGGCCGGCCCCTCTCGGGACCGGCCGCTTCTGCTTTCGGGGCTCCTGGTGCCGTTACTTGGAGGCCGGGTCGCCGGGGTTCGTGCCGGCAGTCAGCTCCTCGAGGTTCGTCTTCCCGTCCTTGTCGCTGTCGAGGGCGTCGATCTTCTTGTAGTCGTACACCTTCTTCTCGGCCTTCGGGTCGACGATCGCCTTCGCAACGGCGTCCTTGCCGAACGGGTTCAGCTCCGCGTCGCCCTTCTTCGCCATCTTCTTGACGTGGCAGGTGGCGCAGTTCGCCTTGGACGTGGGGTACTTGGCGATCAGGTCCTTCTGGAGCTCCATCGTGGCGAGGACCGTCGTCGAGAACGCGATCATCGCGAGCGCTGCCAGGAACTTCTTCATCATTGCCCTCCGGCTAAATTTTGGTCCCCGTCCCCGGGGCCACCCGTGATTTTAGGAGCGCCCCCGAGAAAATCAATAATGCGGATAGATCCCGCTCGACTACGAACCGAGACTCGCTTTCATCGGCGGCTGGACCGGTCAGGCCCGCGCCTCGAGCTTCGACGCCGGCATGCCGGCGCTCCTGAAGCTCATCGCCCGCGCCCCGGGGGCCTCATCGCTCGTTCTCGAACACGCCCAGCTGCCGGATCTTCCGGACGTTGTCCCAGGGGAAGACCATCCCGTGCATCGCCACGTAGACGCCGGCCGGGAGGGTCTGGACGAACGAGAGAGCGCTCCCGAGGTTGAAGAGCCCGTCGGAGCTCCCGAACGCATACGGGATCATCGCCCCGGTCAGGACGATGGTCTTCCCCTCGATCTTCGCCTTGCCGAGCGCCTTCGCCGTCTCGGACATGGTGTCGGTGCCATGCGTCACCACGATTCGGTCCTCGGGCGACTTGCGGCAGTTCCGGACGATCAGCTCGCGGTCCTCGTCGGTCATCTCGAGGCTGTCGACCATCATCACCGTCCGCACCTTCACGTCGAGGCGGCTCCGCCCCAGCCTCAGCATCTCGTGGATGTGCGTGTCCTTGAACTTCAGCGTTCCGTGGAGCTCGTCGTATTCCTTGTCGAACGTCCCGCCGGTGATCAGCAGCTTGATCGTCATCAACTCGGCCGAAGCGCCTGTTGTCCCCCGACCGCCATCGCCTCGAGCCGGGCGATTCGTTCCTCGGTCGAGGGGTGCGTGCTGAAGAGCTTCGCCATGCCGCCCCCCGAGAACGGATTGACGATGAAGAGGTGGGCGGTGGCCGGGGAGCCCGACTGCATCGGGATCTCCTGCTTCCACGCCTCCAGCTTCCGGAGGGCGTTCGCGAGGAAGATCGGGTTCCCGCTGAACTGGGCGCCGGCCTCGTCGGCCAGGTACTCGCGCGACCGGGAGATCGCCATCTGGATCAGCATCGCGGCGAACGGGGCCACGATCATCGCGACGAGCCCGGCGATCGGGCCGCCCCCCTCGTCGTCGTCGGAACTCCGGCCACCCAGCATCCCTCCCCACATCGCCATCGTCGCGAGGTGGCTGATGGCGCCGGCGAACGTGGCCGCGATCGCCATGATGAGGGTGTCCCGGTGCTGGACGTGCCCCAGCTCGTGCGCGAGGACGCCCGACAGCTCGTTCCGGTCCAGGATGCGGAGGATCCCCTGGGTCACCGCCACTGCGGCGTGCTCCGGGTTCCGGCCGGTCGCGAAGGCGTTCGGCGCCTCCTCGGGGATGATGTAGACCTTCGGCATCGGGAGGTTGGCCCGCTGCACCAGCTCCGCCACGATCCCGTAGACCTCGGGCGCCTCCGATTCCGTGACCGGCTGCGCGTGGTACATCGCGAGGACGATCCTGTCTGAGAACCAGTAGCTCCCCAGGTTCATGACCGCCGCGAAGATCAGCGCGAGCATCATGCCGCCCCGCCCGCCGAGCATCTGCCCGACCGCGAGGATGAGGGCCGTCATGGCGGCGAGGAGGACGAGGGTCTTGAGACGGTTCATACGCTCAATTTACGACAAATCCCGGTTCAGGGTTTTGCCGGCTCATCCGGCCGGCTTCACCTCGAAGAGCTCGTCCGGCAGCGCCCTCTTCTCGTACGACAGGTACTCGACCTCGGTGGTGCCTGGCCGGAGGGCATCCACGATCGTCATCTTCGCAAGGACCGGCCGCCCGCCCTGCTCCCGGTAGGCGTCGAAGGCGACCTCCCGGGCCGTCCGCCCGGAGTTCAGCAGGAAGACCGCCTTCCGGTAGAGCGACTCCTTCCGGTCGACCCAGAGGCGGACGATCGGGAACGACGGGCTTTTCCCCTTCCGCGCGTTCAGCCGGAAGACGTCGCAGTCGAGGCCTTCCAGCGTGTCTGGCCGCTCGATCACGGCGTCGTAGTCCTCGGCGAAGCGGATCCGGGAGACGTCGGACACCGCGAACCCGCCCGTGACCCGGTGGCTCTTCGGCACCTTCACCGGCTTCGCCTTCGGAAAGATCAGCCAGGTGTCCGCCCCGTTCATCACGAGCGCCTTCCCCTCGTCGCCGGGCTCCAGGAACCGGATCCGCGTCCGGTCGCGCCCCTTCACCGAGACCTCGAACCGGGCCGGCTTCGCGCTCGCGGCCGCGTCGCCCGGCCTGGACGCCGTCACCCGGATCGTGATGACCGCCTCCTCCCAGTCGGTCCTCACGCGGTCGGCCTTCTCGAGCCGCTCGAGCGGCGTCAGGGCGAGGAGGGCCGGGGCGAGGAGAAGGAGCGCGGCGGCGCAGACGACCCGTCTAGACATGCGCGATCGCCTCCACCGGGTCGAGCCGGGCGGCCCGCCGCGCCGGCCACCACGAGGCGAGGAGGAGCGTGGAGGTCATCATGACGAAGCCGGCCAGGTAGGCCAGCGGGATGAAGTCGACGTGGAGCGGGGCGCCGTGCGTCCCCCCGGGGGGCGGCGGCAGCTCGATCCCGGAGGCGTTCAGGGCGGCGCGGAGGAGAAGCGAGAGGATCGCGCCGAGGACCGACCCGCCCAGCGCCATCAGCATCCCCTCGCGGAGGAAGAGGGCCCGCACCGCCCCCCGTTCCATTCCGATCGCCAGCAGCGTCCCGATCTCGCGCGTCCGCTCGAAGACCGACATCGTCATCGTGTTGGCGGTCGCGAGGATGACGACCGTCGCCAGGATCAGCCCCATGAAGAAGAAGATGCTGACGTAGAGGAGCTTCACCTGGCGGTAGAAGGTGGCGGTCTCCAGCCAGGTGCGCGCCACGACGGGGCGGCCGTCGCGCTTCAGCGATTCCGCGATCCGGCCGGCCACCTCGGCCGCGTCGGCCCCCGGCTTCAGGAGGAGGACGACCGAGCTGGCCTTCCCCTCCGCCTTCAGGAGCCGGGAGGCCGGGCGGTACGGCATGTAGAGGAGCCGGTCGTCCAGCTCCTTGATCGGGTAGCGGAGGATCGCGGCGACCGGAGCGTCCACCGCGTTCAGGGCCCCGTCGGGGGTCGTCGTCATGACGGTGACCAGATCTCCGGCCTTCGCCCCGATCGCCTTCGAAAGGCCCGTCCCGAGCATCACTTCGTCGGCCTCCGGGTCGGCGAGGAACTTCCCTTCTCCCACCGCCTCGACCAGGCTCGAGGCGCGCTGCTCCATCGCCGGGTCGGTCCCGGTCCCGAGGTAGCCGGCGCTCCGGTCCCCCTTGACGACCAGCCCGAAGAACGACAGGCGCGGCATCGCCTGGACGACGGCCGGGTCCTTCGCGGCGCCCCGCGCCACCGCCTCCCAGCTCTCCAGGAGGAACGCCGCCGCCTCGTCGTCGGTCTTTCCGGCGGCCCTCGGGTCGACCAGCCGGATCTCGCCCCCGAGGCCCTTGACCGTCACGTCGCGGAGCCCGGTGAAGGTCTGCGAGACGAAGCCGGCCGTCATCGTTGTCGCGATGAAGCCGATGACGACGATGGAGCCGGTCAGGACCGTCCGCCTCCGGTGGCGCCCCAGGTTCCGGGCGGCGAGCTTCCACCAGCGCCCGCTCATGACGGCGTCCCCTCGCGCCCGGAGCCGGAGGGCGGCGCGGCCGTGGGGATGGTCCCGGCCGGGGAGACGGTCACGTCGGAGACGATCCGCCCGTCGATCAGGTCGATCCGGCGCCGCGCCCTCCCGATGATCCGGGGATCGTGGCTGGAGAAGAGGAAGGCGACGCGGCGGGACCGGTGTAGCTCCACGAAGAGGTCGAGGAGCCGCTCCGAGGTCGCGGAGTCGAGCGAGGCGGTGGGCTCGTCGGCCAGGATGAGGGCCGGTTCGCCCACGAGCGCCCGCGCGACGGCGACCCTCTGACGCTGCCCGCCCGAGAGGGCTCCTGGGCGCCTCGATTCCAGCCCCTCCAGGCCCACGTCGCGGAGGGCCTGCCGCGCCCTGGAGCGGCACTGTTGCTCCGGCAGCTCGCGCAGCCAGAGAGCGAACGCCACGTTCTCCTCGGCCGAGAGGACCGGGATGAGCTGGTGCGCCTGGAAGACGAAACCCAGCTTCTCGCGCCGGAGGCGGGCGCGGGAGGTCTCGTCGAGGGAGGAGGCGTCGCGCCCCTCGAACAGGAGCCGCCCCGAGTCGGGCGTGTCCAGGAGCCCGAGGAGGTTGAGCAGCGTCGTCTTGCCGCTCCCGGAGGGGCCGGCCAGGACGGCGAACTCCCCCGCTTCGACCGAGAAGGTGGCCTCCTGGACCCCGACCACCGCCTCCTCCCCGAGGCGGTAGACGCGGGTGAGGCGCTCGGCCGAGAGGAGCGGCTCGGTCACCTCCGGAACCTCCTGAGGGCGAGCGAGACGAGGAAGAGGAGCGTCCCCACCAGGATGATCGCCGCGCCGGGCGCGATGTCCACGGAGACCGAGAAGACGAGGCCTCCCAGGAGCATCAGCACGGCGGCGCCGATGGAGCCGGCCAGGAAACCGGGCCAGCGGTCGGTCAGCGGGCGGGCGATCGCCCCCGGAAGGACGAGGAGGGCGGAGACGAGGAGGATGCCGACCACCTTGAGGGCCACCACCACCGCCATGCCGACCAGCGAGAGGACGAGGAGGCGCATCCCCCGGACGTTCACGCCGTTCGCCTCGGCCCCCTCGTCGTCGATGGACGAGAGGAGGAGGGGCCGGAAGTACCAGGCCAGGAGGAGGAGGATCGCCCCCGTCGCCCCGGCCAGGAACCAGAGGTCGGCGGCCGAGGCGGTCAGGATGTTCCCGAACATCAGGCCGAAGAGGTCCACGTTCGACTTCAGGAAGCCGATCGCCACGACGCCGAGCGCCATGGCGGCGACGGTGAAGACGCCGACCGCGGTGTCCTCGCTGACGCTGGAGTCGCCGGACGAGCGCGACGTCGCCCACGCCACGGCCAGCGCCGCCGCGGCGCCGCCGAGCGGCGTGGGGACCCCGAGGAGCGCGGCGATGGCCACGCCGCCGAACGCCGCGTGGGCGACGCCGGAGCCGACGAAGGCCAGCCGCCGGAGGAGGACGAAGAACGAGAGCGACCCGCAGAGGACGGCCGTCAGCAGCCCGGCCAGGAGCGCCCGCTGGAAGAACGGGTAGGCGAGGAAGTCGATCACGAGACGGGCACCGCTCGGACCGTTCCGTCCACGCGCCAGATGGCGTCGGCGCCTCCCATCGAGTCGCTGTCGTGCGTCACGTAGACGACGGCCCGGCCGTGGTTGACCTCCTCGGCGACGATCCGCCGGAGGGTCTTCATCCCCTCGGCGTCGAGCGCGGTGTCCGGCTCGTCCAGGACCAGGATCGGCGGGGAGCCGGCCAGGGCGCGGGCCAGGAGGACCCGCTGGCGCTGCCCGCCCGACAGCTGCCCGACCGGGCGCTCGAACAGCTCGGGCGAAAGGCCCGCCCGGGAGAGCGCCGCCCGGGCCTCCCCGTCGAGCCGCTTCGCCGGGCGGAGACCGGGCCGGGGGTCCAGCTCGAGGCGGATCAGGTCCATCCCCGAGACGGGGGCGTCGGGAGAGAGGGTGCTCCGCTGGGAGAGGTAACCGATCCGGGGCTTCGGCAGGGGCGTGCCGGCCGCATCGAGGAACGTGACGGTCCCTTTGACCGGCCGGAGGAGGCCGAGCATCACGCGGACGAGCGTCGTCTTGCCGCCCCCGTTGGGTCCGACCAGCGCCGTCCGCTCCCCCGCGCGGATGTCGAACGAGGCGTCGCAGAGGATCCATCGCCCGTCGCGCGCGACGACGATGTCGCGAAAGGCGACCGTGGTCACCTGGGGGGCCGGGGCGGCCACGGGGACCGGTTCGGCAGTCACGGCTTCGGCGGGCTCTCGCCCCGGAACGTCGTCGTCAAGGCGGCCCCATTAAACCGCATCATCTCGAAGTAGGTCGCGCGCCCCGGGACGCCGCCGATCGGGTCGAGGAGGCCGATGCGGAGGCCCGCGTCCGACGCGATGGCCTTTGCGGCCGACTCCGGGAACTGCGGCTCGGTGAAGAGGACGTCGAAGCCCCCCGCGCGCGCGTCGTCCACGAGGGCGCGGAGCTGCCGCGGCGACGGCTCGCGCCCCGGGGCCGGCTCGATCGACCCGGCCAGCCGGAGGCCGTACCGGGCGACGAAGTGGGGCCACGCGGGGTGGGCCGCGAGAAAGGCCTTCCCCTTGAACGGAGCGAGGGCGACCGCCAGCTCCCGGTCGAGCCGGTCGATCTCCGCGATCGTCTCCGCCCCCCGCGCCCGGTACGCTCCCGCTCCGGCCGGGTCGACCCGGCAGAGCGTCTCCGCCATCGCCCCGGTAGCGCGGGCCGCCAGAGGCGGGGAGAGCCACCAGTGCGGGTCGGGTTCGTCTCCGCCATTCCCCTCGCCGTGGGAATGCCCCTCGTGGCCTCCCCCGGCCACCAGGCCGATGCCGAGCGAGCCCCCGGCGTCCAGGAGAACGGCTCCCGCGGCCGCAGCCCGCGCCAGCTGGGCCGCCCAGTCGTCGTACCCTCCCCCGACCGTCACGACGAGCCGCGCGCCGGCCAGCCGGCGGACGTCCTTCGGGGCCGGCTCGAACATGTGGGCGGAGGTCCCCGGCGGCACGATGGTCCGGACCTCCCACGCGGGTCCGGCGACCCGGGCCAGGAGGTCGGAGAGCGGGGCGATCGTGGCCGCCGCGACCTTCTTCCCGGAGGGCGCGGAGGTCCGGCCGCAGCCCGGGCCCAGCAGCAGGACGCCGCAGAGGAGAGGAAAGCGGAAGAGCCCCGCGGCCGACCTCCATTGACGGGGCCGCCGCGCCGCGAGACGATCTCCCGAAGGCGGAGCGCGATGACCTGTACCGACCATGGAGTTCACCCGCACGTACACGGCCCTGGCTGCGGACATCAGCAAATCACCCATGGCGACCACACGGATTATCTCCACGACGGCCATCTCCACTCGCCGCACGGCTCCCACAACGACGAGCACCACCTGGACGTGAACCGGCGGCTCCCGGCCGCCTGCGCCCCTCTCGACTGCCCGGAGCGCCACCACGAGGGCCGCGACCCCGCCGTCCCTCACGGGGACCACGTCGACTACGAGGTGGACGGCACGCTCCACCACCCGCACGAGGACCACTGCGACCTCCACGGCCGCATCTGAGACGCTCCCGGGCGGTCAACGCCCCGGGCGCCGTCTCTCGGCGAGCAGGCGGGCGAGGATCCGGCGAACCGGCCCCTCGAACGTGAACGACGACGTCCACTGAAGGCCGCGCTCCGCGGATTCCGAAGCGTCCCAGGCGTCCAGCGCCCGCCGCCTCTCCTCCACCCACTCCGCCGTCACCTCGCCCCGCTCGGCCAGCCTTTCCATGCGGACCCTCTGCTTTCCCTGGTCCCCTATCTCGGGATGGAAGTTCACGCCCCAGACGCGCGGGCCGACCCCGTCCGCGTCGCGGGAGAACTCGAGCATCGTCACCGCTTCCCCGGGAGTCTCCGGGACCGGCCCTTCTTCGGTGGCCAGGGGGAGCGCCGTCTTCACCCCGGTAGGGATCAGGTCGTAGAGGCGGCTGTCGAGGACGCGGAAGACCTCGCCCCCGTTCGCCCGCGCGAACCCCGAGAACCAGGGATGCTCCAGCGCCGCCGGCGTCAGGACGTTTCCCTTCACTCCCATGCTCTTGCCGCCCTTCGCCTCCGGCCGGAGGACCGACGCCGCCACGCCCGACCAGCGCCCCAGGAGGCCGAAGCTGTGGCAGATGCCGAGGAGCGCGACCGACGGGTCGAGGAGGACGCGGTCGAAGAACCGGAACAGGGGGGCCTCCCAGGCGATCGTCTCCCGGACTCCCTGGCTCGCCTCCGACACGCCGTCGTTCTCGCGGGGGTCGAGGGAACCGGGACCTCCCGTCCCGACGACCAGGCTGAACCGGCCCGGGAGGCCCTCCGGGACGGCGCACCCCGCCCGGACGTCGTAGCTGAGGACGCGGACATCCGGCGCCCCTGGCAGGTGAGCCCGTTCCTGCCGGGCGATGTCCAGAAGGGTGTCGACGATCGACTCGTGCCCGAGGTTGGGATACCCGTGGTGCATGTCCAGGACCGCCAGGTCGACCGTTCCCGGGAGAGGTCCCGGCTCGTCGCCGGCCCTTTCCACCCGCACGTAGTGGAGGCCCGGGTCGTCGTAGACCTGGCTCGCGACGAGGATCGCCGGGGCGGCGGAGAGGGCCGCCGCCATCAGGCCCGTTCGTCCTTCAGCTCGCGGGTCATGAGGCGCTTGACGGCCGCCAGCGGCTGCATCTCCCCCGAGAGGATCGACTGGATCGCCTCGGCGATCGGCATCACGACGTCCACGGAACGCGCCAGCTCGACCAGCGACGTCGCCGTCGGGACTCCTTCCGCCACCGCGCCCCCGAGTGACGCGAGAGCCTCGTCGACGGAGGAGCCCCGCGCCAGCGCGAGTCCGACGCGCCGGTTCCGGGAGAGGTCGCCGGTCGCGGTCAGGATCAGGTCCCCCGCGCAGGCGAGGCCCGCGAAGGTCTCCGGCGCCCCGCCCAGCTTCATCCCCAGCCTCCGGATCTCGGCCAGCGCCCGGGTCAGCAGCGCGGCCCGCGTGTTCTGCCCCAGCTCCAGGCCGTCGGTGATCCCGGCCGCGATCGCCACCACGTTCTTGGCCGCCCCCGAGATCTCCACCCCCACGACGTCGGTGGTGCGGTAGAGCCGGAAGGTGGGTGAGGAGAGGAGCCCCTGGAGGGACTTCGAGAGCGCGGCGTCCTCCGATGCGACGACCGCCGCCGTGGGGAGGCCGAGGGCCACCTCCGCGGCGAAGGTCGGCCCGGAGAGGACCGCGATCCCGTCGCCGCGGCTCGCCACCTGGCGAATGATCTCCGTCGTCCGCCGGCCGGTCCCGATCTCGATCCCCTTCGAGGCCGAGACGAGCGGGACCGACGCCGGGAGCACCGGCTGGAGGCGCCGCAGCTCCGAGGCGGTCGCCTGGACCGGCACCGACCAGAGGATCGCCTCGGCCCCGTCGAACGCGCCCTCGGGCTCGGTCGTGATCGTCACCGTGTCGGGGACCTTCGCGCCCGGCAGCGCCGCGAGCGTCCGGGTGGCCTGGAGAAAGTCCATCCCGGCGTCCCTGCGCCCGAACAGCGTCACCCCGACTCCCGCCCTCGCGGCGTGCAGCGCCAGGGCGGTGCCCCAGGCTCCGGCCCCGACGATCGTGATCCGTCTCATCCTGTAAGGTCCTCCTCGTCTCCCAGTCTCCGTTCGGTCCCCGCGATGAGCCTCGCGATGTTCTTCCGGTGCGCCGCGACGAGCAGCGCGGTGGTGGCGGCGGCCGTCACGACGATCGCGTCGGGCGCGCCGAAGACGAGCCCCGTCACCAGAGGGAGGAGGCTCGCCGCGGTCAACGACCCGAGCGAAACCAGCCGGGTGCCCGCGACGACGGCGGCGAAGACCGCCATCATCGAGAGCGCCGCCAGCGGGGCCAGAACCAGGAAGGCCCCCAGCGCCGTCGCCACCCCTTTTCCCCCGACGAACGCGAACCAGACGGGGAAGACGTGCCCGACCACGGCGGCGAAGCCGGCGATCCCCGCCCAGAACGGGTCGTGCGTCACGAGCCGCATCGCCCCGACGGCGATCGCCCCCTTGGCCGCGTCCAGGAGCAGCGTGACGACCGCCAGGCGCCCCCCGGCCGTCCTGAGGACGTTGGTGGCCCCGGCGTTCCTCGAGCCGGCCTCGCGGACGTCCAGGCCGTGGAACGCCCTCACGACGAGGGTCGCGAACGAGACCGATCCGAGAAGGTAGGCCCCGGCGACGATCGCGACCTGGAGCGCGAGGAATCGATTCACCGGCTCCTTTCCCTTTCCTCGCGCCCGCCCCCGAGGAGGTGGACCCGCAGCATCGAGAGCGCGACCGACGTCGTCCAGCGGCGGACCATCGCTCGGTCGCCCGGCAGCTGGAGGCGCCGGTGGACGACGGTGCCATCCTCGTCGGCGAGGGCGACGTGGACGAGGCCCACCGGCTTCTCCAGCGTCCCTCCCGAGGGGCCGGCGATGCCGGTGACGGCGAAGCCGACGGAGGCGCCGAAGCGCTTCCGGATCCCTTCGGCCATCTCGCGCGCCGTCTCCTCTGACACCGCCCCGGCCCGCTCCAGGGTGGCGGGATCGACTCCCGCGAGAGCGACCTTCGCCTCGTTGGCGTAGGTCACGGCGCCGCCCAGGAAGAAGTCCGACGAACCCGGGGCGTCAGTGATCCGCCCGGCCAGCGTCCCGCCCGTGCACGACTCGGCGACCGCGAGCGTCTTCCCCGCTCTCCGGAAGAGGCCCCCGACGACGGCCTCCAGCGTATCGTCGTCGCGCCCGAAGATGTCGTCCCCCAGCACGGTCCTGAAGGCCGCCTCTATCCGGTCGAGCTTCGCAGCGGTCTCCCCGTCGCTCCCCAGGGCCGTGAACTGGAGGAGGATCTCCCCGGCCGCTGCGAGGATCGTCACGGGATCGCCGGAGAACGCCGCGTAGACCGGCTGCACCTTCTCCTCCACGACGCTCTCGGCCATGCCGGCCACCTTCAGCGTCCGGCGGTGGATCCCGCCGGCGGAAGGGAACCTCCCCTTCACGAGAGCCGCGGCCCCGTCGGTCCACATCCCCCGCATCTCCACCGGGACCCCCGGCAGGAGGACGGCGACCCTGGCCCCGTCGTCCACCAGGTAGCCCGGCGCCGAGCCGCGGGGGTTCTTCAGGACCGTCGCCCCCTCGATGACGTCCGCCTGCTTCTCGTTCACCTTCGGCATCGGGAATCCGCGTCTTGCGAAGCGCTCCTTCAGGCGGGCGAGGATCTCCTCGTCGCGGACGAGCCGATACCCGAAGACCTGCGCCACCACTTCCTTCGTCCGGTCGTCGTCGGTCGGGCCGAGGCCGCCCGTCACGATGAGCAGGGGGGCCCTCTCCAGGGCGATCCGCACCTCGGCGGCCAGGTCGTCCCACCCGTCCCCCGAGCAGGCCTTGCGGACCACCTGGATCCCGAGCGATTCGAGGCCGGCCGTCAGGAAGAGGGAGTTCGTGTCGGTCCGGCTGGTCCCGAGAAGCTCGCTCCCCACGGCCAGGATCGAGGCGGTGGGCCGATCTCCGCTCACGCCGGCACCTCGGCCTCGAGCCTCAGCGAGGTCTCCTCCCACTCCGCCAGGCGCTCCGCGAGCTTCTGCTCCAGCGTCGCCTGCTTCCCCTTCAGCTTCCGGGCCCTGTCGCCGTCGCGCCAGACCTCGGGGCCGGCCATCTCCGTCAGCAGCTCCTTCAGAGACTCTTCCACGCACTCGATCTCCCCTTCCAGCTCCGTCAGCCGCCGCTGGACTTTCAGCCGCTGCCTCTCCGCCGTGCGAGCGTCCCTGGTGGGCCTCGGCGCTGGCGAGGGCTCACCCTTCGCTCCGACCGCCTCAACGGCGCGCGCGGCCAGGCGCCGGCGGACCATGTCGCCGTAGTTCCCCTCGTTCAGCTCCGCCCTTCGATCTTCGATCTCCAGGACGTGAGTGGCGATCCGGTCGATGAACCAGCGGTCGTGCGAGACGAAGACGATCGCCCCCTCGAAGTCCGAGAGCGCCTCCTCCAGCTGCTCCCGGGCGTCCAGGTCCAAGTGGTTCGTCGGCTCGTCGAGCAGGAGGAGGTTCGCCCCGCCGAAGACGATCCGGGCGATGGAGAGGCGGCCCCGCTCGCCGCCCGAGAGGGTGGCCACCGTCTGCTCGACCTCGTCCCCCTTGAAGTCGAAGAGGGCGAGGAAGTCGCGCGCCTCTCCCTCCTTCATCGAGGGGTCCTCGTCCCTGATCACGTCGATGACCCGTCGCGAGGGGAGGAGGTCGGCCATCTCCTGGTCGTAGTAGCCGACCAGGACACCGGTCCCGAACTGGCTCGACCCCCGGAGCGGAGGGAGGACCCGGGCCAGCGATTTCAGCAGGGTCGTCTTCCCGCAGCCGTTCGGACCCCAGAGCGCGACGCGGTCGCCCCGGCGCAGGAGGAAAGAGACCGGCTCGAGAAGCGCTCCCGTCTCCGGATAGCCCGGGACGATCCCCTTCGCCTCCAGGACCCGCCCCCCCGACTGCCTGGCCTCCTCGAACCGGAAGTTCAGGTCGTTGGCGTCCTCCCGGGGCGCCTCGATCCGCTCGATCCTGGCGAGGAGCTTCCGCCTCCCCTGGGCCTGCTTCGTCTTCTGCCCCGCGATGTTCCGGCGAATGAAGTCCTCGGTCCGCTCGATCATCTTCCGCTGCTGCTCGGCGGCCTTCGCTCTCAGGCGCTCCCGCTCGGCCTTCAGCTTCCGGAAGGTGTCGTAGTCGCCCGGGTACTCCTCCAGGCGGCCGTGGGCGACCTCCACGATCCGGTCGGCCACGGCGTTCAGGAAGCGGCGGTCGTGCGAGACGACGAGAGCGGCCCGCCCCCCTGCTTCCTTTCGCTCGACCAGCCAGGTCTCCAGGAACTCGATCCCGGCGACGTCGAGGTGATTCGTCGGCTCGTCCAGCAGGAGGACCGACGCGTCGGTCAGGAGGAGGCGGGCGATCTGCGCCCGGTGCTTCTGCCCCCCCGACAGCTCGCCGACGGGCCGCTCCCAGGTCTCGCGCGGGAGGCCGACGCCCGTGAGGACGCGGTCGACCCAGGAATCGGCCTCGTACCCCCCCATCCGCTCGAAGTGCTCGCGTGCCTCCTCGTGCTCTCCCAGGAGCGCCGCCACCTCGTCCGGGTTGCCGGCCGCCCCGAGCGCGGCCATCGCCTCCTCCAGGCGGCCCATCTCCTGCTCGAGCCGGACGAGGCCCTCCTGGGCCCTCGCCACGAAGGCGCGGAGCGGCTCGTCCCCTTCGGGCTCCACCGCCTGGTCTAGCGAGGCGAAGGTGGTCCCGCCCGCCACGAGCCGCCGGCCGCCGTCGGGCTCGATGTCGCCCAGCACGATCCGGAGGACGGTCGTCTTCCCGGCGCCGTTCCGGCCGACCAGGCCCACGACCCGCCCCGGGTCGTGCTGCCAGGTGGCCTCCTTCAGGACGTCCTTCGTCCCGAAGCTCTTCCGGACGTTCTCGAGCCTGTAGAGCACGGTCGGAGGATAAACGAGGCGCCGGCGTTCAGGACCGCGTGGGCGACGGACCGTCTCGCCGAGCTCCCCCACCCTGGCCCCGGTCTCGCCGTCGAAGAGCTCGATCCGGACCTCGGGATGGCCCTCTTCCTGGCGGGCTTCTTTGTCGGCGTCGCCCAGGGAGGTCCCCTGCTCCAGGCGGGCGGCTACGGGAGGCTCTTTCTCGACTGCGCGGGCCTTTCAGCCACCGCTGTCGCGATAGCATCGTCCTCGACTACGACAGGAGGACCCGGTGCCCTTGAATGTCGCGGACCTCAAGACCCTGATGAAGAGGGCCGGAATCGAACCGGACCTCGTCGATCAGCTCGACCCGGCCGTGCCGGTTCTCAGACAGGGATTGGACTCCATCGACCTCCCGCTCGTCGCCATGGCGGCGGAGAAGGAGTGGGGCATCACCATCCTGGACGCCGACGCGGTCCGCCTCCGGACGCTCGACGACTTCGTCGCCTACGTCGTGAAGCGGCGAGCCGGTGGATAGGGCCGAGGCGATCCGGCGGGTCGTCGCGACGACCTCGCTCCCCGAGGCCGGGGAGGAGTTCGTCGTCGAGCGATTCCGCGAGGAAGACGCGGGCGGCGTCGCGAGGCTCTTCGTCGAGGTCTACGGCGACACCTATCCGTTCGACCTCTACTACCGGCCCGGCGCGATCGCCGAGGCGAACGCCCGGGGCGACCTCTCGAGCGTCGTGGCCCGGACCCCATCGGGCGGCATCGTCGCCCACGGAGCGTTCTACCGCAGCGCCGCCCCGAATCCCGGCCTCCTCGAGGTGGGACAGCTGATCGTACCGACCTCGTACCGCGAGACCTTCGCCGCCTTCCGCGTCATGCAGACGCTCTTCGAGAAGGTTGCGCCCGCTCTCGGAATCGAAGGGGTCTTCGGCGAGGCGGTGTGCCACATCCTCGCCTCCCAGAAGGTGGCGCACGTCTCCGGGATGAGCGCCGTCGGCATCGAGGTCGACCAGATGCCGGCCGGGAGCTACGAACGCGAGGGAGCGAGCGGGCGTGTCTCGTGCCTTCTTCTCTCGCGGACGTACCGCGACGCCCCGGGGCCCCTCTCCGTTCCGGCTGCCTGCGTGGACGAGACGGAGCTCGTCCTGGCCGACCTCGGCCTTTCCCGCGAGGTCACGATCTCGACCGGCCCCCTGCCGGAAAATCATCCCTCCAACGTCAGGGTGGAGGCGATCCCGTCTGCCGGAGTCCTCCGAGCCTGGGTCTCTTCCGCCGGATTCGACCTGGAGGAGCGGGCGAGGGAGATCGACGCCCGCGCCGATTCAGACGGGCTCGACGTCCGCCAGCTCTACCTGTCGCTTCACGGGCCGGGTACCGGGGCTGCCGTCGACATCCTCCGTTCGGAGGGCTGGTTCTTCGGCGGCTTCCTCCCCCTCTGGTTCGGCTCCGACGCTTTGTTTCTCCAGAAAGTCGCGCGACCGCGGTTCGACGGACTGAAGCTCTTCACGCCGAAGGCCCGGCGCCTTCTGGAACTCGTCCGGGCCTCCTGGGAACGGACGCAGACGTGACGGCTCTCCTTCGACCAGGAGGATTCCATGAACACCGTCGCCGCCCTCCTTGCACCCAACGTCGCCCGGCACCCTCGGCGCGCCGCCTACTTCTGCGAGGGGGAGACACTGACCTACTCGGACCTCGACGAACGGTCCGGCCGATTCGGACAGGGCCTCCTGGCGTCAGGCGTGAAGGCAGGGGACCGGGCTCTCCTCGTCCTGCCGGACGGGTTCCCCTTCCTCTACGCGTTCCTCGGCTGCCTCAAGGCGGGCATCTGGCCGGCGCTCGTCTCGCCCCTCCTCTCCAAGGACGACACCGGCTTCGTCCTCTCCGACTCGGAGGCCACGGCCCTGGTGACGGCCCCCGATCTTCCCGCCGCGGCCGCGGACTCACCGCACCTGAGGACCCGGCTCGCCCTCGACCCGGACTCGATGGGGAGATTCCTCTCCTCCGCGCCGGGCGGCATCGAGACCGCCCCGGCGGACGACGACGACACGGCGTTCTTCCTCTACACGTCCGGCACTACCGGCGAGCCGAAAGGGGTCCCGCACGCTCACGGTGACATGCCGTTCACGGCCGACTCGTACGGAGTGTCCATCCTCGCGCTCGCCCCGGCGGACACGGTCTTCTCGGCGAGCAAGCTCTTCTTCGCCTACGGCCTCGGGAACAGCGTCTCGTTCCCGCTCCGGGCCGGGGTCCCCGCGATTCTCCATCCGGGAAAGGCCACGGCCGACGAGGTCGTCCGCCTCTTCAACTCCCACCGTCCGACCGTCTTCTTCGGCGTCCCGACCCTTTACAGCCTGCTCCTCCGGTCGCTCGACGACTGGACAGCGTTCGGGTCGCTCCGCCTCTGCGTCTCGGCGGGCGAGGCGCTCCCGGCGCCGCTCGCCGTCGAGTGGCGGAGCCGCGCCGGCGTCGAGGTCGTCGACGGTCTCGGCACGAGCGAGACCCTCCACATCGTTCTCTCGAATCGTCCTGGGGCGGTCAGGCCCGGGTCCGCCGGAATCCCTGTGCCCGGGTACGAGCTGAGGCTGGTCGACGAGGAGGGACGCGACGTCCCCCGGGGCGTTCCCGGCCAGCTCCTCGTCCGGGGCCGGAGCCTGGCCCGCTCCTACTGGAAACGGCCGGAGAAGACGTCCGAGACGATGCTGCCCCACGGATGGCTCAGGACCGGAGACGTCCTGATCGAGGAAGCGGGCGTCTACACGCACCAGGGACGCGCCGACGACATGTTCAAGGTGGACGCCCAATGGATCTCGCCCGTCCAGGTGGAGAGCGTCCTTTACGGCCACGCGGCCGTGAAGGAGTGCGCGGTCACGGCGACAAAGGCCGAGGGGCTGGTCAAGGTCGGAGCCCACGTCGTCCTCGGGCCCGGCTTCACCGACAGCATCGAGACGATCGCCTCTATTCGAAGGCACGTCCTATCGCACCTGCCACCCCACATGTGTCCGGCCCGATTCACCTTCTGCGCGGAACTCCCGAAGACCGCCACCGGAAAGGTGCAGAGGTTCCGCCTGCGCGGAGCCTGAGCGCCCTTCCGCAGGATTGCCGAGGAGACTCGGAACCGAGGATCCCGCAGACGACACCTCCTGGAAACCCATCGCGATCAACAGGGCTCTCCTCTCGAACGTCTCTGGGGAGGAACGCATACCGGAAACTCTCGTCCATACCCAGCCGTCGTTCACCACCTCGTAGGCGCACCAGGCGGCGCTCCCGCCGATCCGCTCCACGACGACCCAGCCCGTAGATGTCCGACGCCGACGCGAAGCGAGATCCGCAGTCCGTCGATCAGAACCGCGACCGGCCCGACAAGCTCGAAGACCTTCTGGTCCGAGGGGAACTACCAGGAGTACGGGCCGACCGGCACCGGCGCCTCGGCGCCGCCGCCGACCAGCCGCACCGGATCAAGGTCCGGAAGCCGATGACGGGGTACGGATTCCCCGGAGATGGGAGCTGATTTCTTCTTCGTTCCGTACTTCCAGACAGAGTCGAACGCGGGATTCTTCGCCTTCAGCTTGTCGTAGTCGAAATGGACGATGTCGTACGCCACGCGGCGCACGGTGACCTCCGTCCCGTCGACGGTCACGAGGACATAGCCCATTCGCGCGTTCTCGTGCTTGTGAAACGTCTCGGGGCCGATCTCCGTCGTGATGGGGGTGTAGTCGCATCCGGCCACGAAGCGGGGATCGGTGAAAGGAGGAGTGAACTTCTTGTCGCGGTCGAGGTCGGCCCCGCCCACCCCGACGAGGATCTGATGCAGGCCGTCCAGGTTCTCGTAGCCCTTCGCCGCCTTCGTGTTCTTCACGACTGAGTGGTCCCACAGGTGGTCGTGCCCGCAGAAGAAGATCTCGACGTCGTGCTTGCTCAGGAGCGAGACGAACTGGTCGCGCTGCGGCCCCTGGCCGTTCTCGCCTCCGGTCTGATACTTCGTGTCGCCGGTGGGATAGAGCGGGCTGTGCCCGAAGGCCCACGCGTGCTGGAGGCGCGTGGCGTTGCTGTCGTAGTACGTGAGCATCCCGTCCAGCCAGTTCTTGTTCTTGCTGATCTCGCCCGAGGGTTCCTTCCAGGTGTTGTCCGACAGGCAGAAGAACCCCGGGACCGTTCCATCGTTGAAGTCGACGTCCCTCCTGGCGTCGTACTGGTCCACGAGAACGAAGAACGCGTTCTGGAACTCGAAGGCGAAGGTCATCCCGCGAGAGTCCAGGCCGTCCGAGTTCTTCTCGGCGCCGGTGCTGACGAACTTCACCAGGGGGGCGTAGGAAGAGGCGTTGGCGACGTACTTGCCGAAGTACTTCATCCACTTTTCGCGGGTGTCCGCGATCCAGAAGTAGCTCTCGTGGTTTCCCTTGACCACCTGCAGGGTGCTGCCGGTGGTGTAGGGCGCCCACTTGACGAAGGTGTCGTCCGGCCGGCGGAAGACGCGCAGGTCGCCTTCGTGACCGGGTCCGTGAACGAGCCCGGTGGACTTGTAGAAGCTGCGGTATTGCAGATCCACGTACATCAGGTCGGGCCTGAGATATCCGGAGACGAGGTCGCCTGGAATCAGGACGAGAGAGGCGCCCTGGGCGTACGCATCCGCGGTGAGAGGACCGAGATTCCAGTAGGCGGTGCCGCTCGGGGCGCCGTCGATGATCGTGCCCCCGCGCGTGTCGTCCAGGACGGCGAAGCTCCATTTCAGGGCTGGCCCCCCGGCGCCGGGATCCTTCCCGGGCGGCGAGAAGAGAGCGATGTGGAAGTCACCAGCCTGCACGGACGCAGCAGGGCCGGAGAGGTCCTGATAGACCTGGGCCGTCCACCCGTCGGAAACCGAACCGACGGAGTAGCGGGCGAGGGAGACCTTCTGCGCGCCCAGTCCCGAGGCCGGCAGAACCGACGTCTTCGCGACGTTCCCGAGACTCGCTTCCCCGATGATCGCCGCTGCGATCACGCTGTCCGTCACGGTGGCGGCGGACCCGGGCAACATCGCTCCCGTGACGCTGATCGTGCCGATCCGGGCCTGGGCGACGAAGTCCGTGGAGCGGTACGGCATCCCGACCAGGTCGCGCGCCATGCCCGCCAGGATCCGGGTGGCGAAGAGTCCGGCGGCCCGGATCTCGCCGATGTCCCCGGCGGTTTCGATTCGGGTCTGCTCCATCGCTCCGCTGACCAGAAGGTGTCCGATACCGGAAGCACGGACATAGGCAGGGGCTGCGGATGACGACGTGACCTCTTCCGCTTCGAAGCGATCGATCGGACCGTCGACGTCGAGAGTCAGACCATCCACCTTGCCGAAGCGGAGGATGACGCCTGGGCTCTCGGCTTTCAGCGTCACGGCCACCCGTCCGGACCAGTCGTTCGAAAGCGCCCCACCTTCGATCTCCCCGCAGGGCCCGGCGATCTCGATCGGTCCGCGAAAGACGACGCCCGGGGCAATGACGCTTCCCACGGGCCCGTCCGCCTGCAGTCCAGCGAGGACGAAACCGTCCCCCTGCCCGACGGAGAGCCGGGTGTCGCGGGCGGACCCGGTCAGACCGACGAAGAAGAGCTTTCCGAGCGGGTAGAAGGACAAGGTGCCTTTGCCCGAGCCCGTCAGAGAGACGCGAACCTGGCTTCCGTCCCTGGCGTACAGCGAGACGGGGCTCCCGGGCTCGAGAGCGACGACCTCGACGGGCGACTGCACCGCCCCCAGGTCCGAGGGAGCGCCGGCCTTGCGAAGGACGCCATTCTGGTCCGGAGAGTCCGTGGCGGGAACGCTCCCGTATCCGATGAGAAGGCTCTCGAGGAGGGGCGTGAGGACAGGCGGCCGGTTCCCGTATCCCTTCAGCTCGCCGAGACCGGCTTCGCGTTCCACGAGATTCCTGTCGCCGAACACGATGGAGCCATCCCGCACGAGGGAGGAATCGCTCCACATCGGTCCGAGAGAGTCGGGCGGACAGAAATCACCGGCGGTCGAGCTGTTTTCCGCGAAGACCGAGTCGTAGACCCGAGCGACGCCCGCTCCCTTCTCCAGCTCTTCGCCACCCGTGAAGTAGTCGATCCGGTTACACAATCCACCTCCACCGCCGGCCGTATTCCGCGCCACGGTCACGTGGCTCAGGAGGATCGAGGCCATTTCGCCGTCCCGCCGCTCGTCCGAGCTGGCGGCGCCAGGGGCCGAGTCGTTGTAGATCCCGCCTCCGAGGCCCCGGCGCTGGGTGTGGAGGTCGCGGGTCTCGCTCGCAGCCGGAGGCGGAAACGAGAACGCCACGTTGCCCGCGAACGTCGTGTCGGCCAGCTCGGCGCTCCCCCGCAGTCCGCGCGTCACGTCGACTCCGTTCGAGAGGCCGCCACCATTGCCTGAACCGGAAGCCGGGCTCAGGGACGCCGCGGCGTTGTTCGTGAGACTGGAGGCCGTCAGCCTGAGGTGCCCGAGGTTGTGGATCCCTCCCCCGTTTCCTCCCCGCGAGCCGGACAGCGATCTGAGCGCCATCGAGCCCTCGACCCAGCAGCTCTCCAGTGCGAGGTTTCCCTCGTTCGCGATGGCTCCGCCATCCGCATCCAGGACGAACCCTTGCCGCAGCCTCAGCCTGCGCAGAACGACCTGGGTCGCCGGCGGTCCCTGGACGACCCTCAAGAGCTGGGTCTTCATGCCTCCGTCGAGGACGACACCGCCACCGGCGGGTCCTTCGACGGTCACCGCTCTCGTTCCCACGAAGATCGGTGACTCGAGGTGGATCGTCCCCTGCACCTCGAAGGTGACGAGAGTGCCAGCCGAGGCGTTCTCGAGCACCGCTCGCAGGGAACCGTCGCCGCCGTCTGCCAGCGAGGTCACGGTCGCGGATGGCCCGGTCTGGCCCTCCAGGTTCGAGATGCCGAGGAACGTGAGAAGGAAGACGCCCAGGACAAGTTGGACGGTCATGCGTCGCATCGCCAACCCCTTTCCCCCGCCGGCGTGTCGACAACGTGTTCTCGGCCAGATCCGGGAAGGCGTTGCGGCGCGTCCAGCGAAACCGGACCCTCCCTGAATTCTAGGCCTGTTCGTCGCTTCTCCGGGCCGTCTCGAGCGCGTCGAGGGCCGACCGCCTCTGAAGAGATCTCCCCCTGTCCCGCGTCACCTGTCGGCGTGGAAGTGCGCCACCGCCCCGAGCGGGAGGCGCACGCCCGCCAGGTAGTCGTCGAGGCACCTCAGGACGACGCTCGAGCGGGGCCGCCCCGCGGCGATCTCTTCGCGCGTGAGCCAGTGGCAGGCGAGGATCTCGTCCGGGTCCTCGGCCTTCGCCTCGCCGCCGTCCGGGACCGTGCCGGCGAAGCAGAAGCGGCAGTAGTCGCGGCCACTCCGCGCGAGGAGCTGGTAGACGCCGACGAGGCTCTCGGGAGTGAAAGCGAGCCCTGTCTCCTCGCGCACCTCGCGGACGACGGCGTCGAAAAGCGCCTCGCCCGGATCGACATGCCCCGCGGGCTGGTTCCAGACGGGCCAGGGATACCCCGGGTCCATCTCCTCGACCACGAGGAAGCGTCCGGCACGTTCGACGATAGCGGCGACGGTGACGTTCCAGGTCATGGGGATCTCCTCCAGGGATGAGTCTATTCACCCCTGATGAATGGTGGGGACATCGTCTGGCTGGCCGTGTACCACCCCCTGGACAAGCTGAGCACGAAGCGCGACAACCTCCGCTACAAGGTGATCGCCTCGACCGAGAATAATAGGGACTACCTGGCCATCGACATCGCCGGCCGCTACGTCGCCCA
>CAIMWE010000167.1 GCA_903845115.1 uncultured Acidobacteriota bacterium
CCTGGAACCGGGAACAGCTCGAATGGCACCGGACCGCCGCGGCCGAGTGGGTCCCGGACGGCGACCGGAGATTGACGGCCTGGCGACGGCGCCGTCTCGTCAGGGCCAGGAGCGAGTCGCTCGCCGAGACCGAGGGCAACATTTTCCCCCTCCTCGCCTTCGAGCTGAGCAAGGGCTGCTCGACGCAGTGCTGGTTCTGTGCGTGGGATCCCCCGAAGCTGGAAGGGACCTTCCCCTACACGCCGGAGAACCGGCGGCTCTGGAGGGGGCTGCTCGGCGCCGCGTGGGACCTGTTCGGCCCGGGAGCCAGGACCGCGATCTGCTACCACGCGACGGAGCCCACCGACAACCCGGACTACTTCAGTTTCGTGGCGGACGTCCGCGAGCTGTACGGAATCCGTCCCCACACGACGACCGCCCGGCCCCTCAAGGACCTCGCCTTTACGCGGGAGCTCCTCCGGCTCCAGGACGTCCCTCCCCCTAGCTTCGACCGATTCTCGGTGCTCACCCTGGCGTCACTCCTGAAGATCCACCAGGCCTTCTCCGCAGAAGAGCTCCTCAACGTCAATTTCGTGCTCCAGAACCGGGAAGCCCTCTCCACCAAAGTCCGCTCCGGCCGGACGCTCGAGAACGAGGAGCGGCTGGTGGCCGAGGCGCGTCTGGTGAGGGACGAGCTCCCGCTGACGATCCGTCCGCTCGGGACGATCGAGTGCACGTGCGGCTACCTCGTCAACCTCGTCGACCGGAGCATCCGGCTGGTGAGTCCCTGCCACGCCTCGAAGCGCTGGCCTTTCGGATACGTTGTCCACCTGGAGGGGACCTTCCAGAACGCCTCGGAGTTCCGGGAGTTCGTCCTACGGAGCATCGAGGAGTGCATGCGGGAGCATCTCGAAGAAGGGGAGCGTCTCGCGTTCCGGGAGGACCTGGCCTACGAGCGCCGGTCTGGGGGGTTCGTCGTGAGGTCCCCCTTCCGCGAGCACGGAGTGAACGGCGGGCCGGGCGTCACCCTGCTGGGCGAGCTGGTCGCCGAAGGAACCCTGACGACCGGACAGATCACAGAGCGAATGATCCAGGACGGGATGCCGGCCCTGGAAGTGGTCTCGTGGCTGGACCGTCTCCATCAGGGCGGGCTCCTCGCCGACGCCGAGGTCTTACAGGCGAAAGCCCGGTGAGCCCGGAAGGCGGTCTCCTCCCGGCACGGGGGACGGCCTGGAAGGCATCCTTGGTTCAGGCTGTTCCCAGGACACCGTAGAGTTCGGGCCGCCGGTCCCGGAAGAAGCCCCAGGAGGCCCGCTCGCGCCGGACGCTCTCCAGGTCGAACGTCGCCGTGACGACCCCTTCCTCGGTCCGGCCCAGCTCGGCCACCTTCGCCCCGTCGGTGCCGGCCACGAACGAGGAGCCGTAGAAGAGCTGCCCGTCCTCCTCCCCGACCCGGTTGGCCGCCACGACCGGGGCGACGTTGGCCACCGCGTGCCCCTGCATCACCCGCTGCCAGCGGTCGCGCGTGTCGAGCCCTGGGTTCTCCGGCTCCGAGCCGATGGCGGTCGGGTAGAGGAGGAGGTCCGCCCCGAGCAGGACCATGGCCCTCGCGCACTCCGGGAACCACTGGTCCCAGCAGATCCCGACGCCGATCACGCCGGCCCTCGTCCTCCACGCCCGGAACCCCGTGTCGCCGGGACGGAAGTAGAACTTCTCCTCGTAGCCGGGGCCGTCGGGGAGGTGGCTCTTCCGGTAGATGCCGAGGACCGAGCCGTCGGCGTCCACGACCGCCACGCTGTTGTAGTGCGCCTGCCCCGCCTTCTCGAAGAACGAGACGGGGATGACGGCGCCCAGCTCCCGCGCCAGCTCGGAGAAGCGCCGGATGGTCGGGTGCCCCTCGGCTGGACGCGCCCACGCGAAGAAGGTGTCGCGCTCCTCCCGGCAGAAGTACGGTCCCTCGAAGAGCTCGGGGGGAAGGATGACACGGGCTCCGCGGGCGGCCGCCTCCCGGACGAGGCTCTCCACCCGGGCCACGTTCTCTTCGACGCTCCCCCCGAGCGGGCACTGGAGAGCGGCGACCGTGAGGAGCTCGCTCATGCCGGCTGCTGCTGGCTGATGCAGTGGAACGCCCCGCCCCCGGCCAGGAGGTCCTTCGCGGGGACCCCGACGGCGCGCCGGGTGGGGAAGAGCTGCCCCACGCGGAGGAGCGCCGCCTCGTCGGCGGCGACGCCGTACTGCGGGACGACGACCGTGGTGTTGGCGACGTAGAAATTCACGTAGCTGGCGGGCATCAGCTCCCCGCTGTCGTCGAGGACGCAGCCCGGCGACGGGACGGTCTCGACTTCGAGCCGGCGGCCACGCTCGTCCCGGAACGAGGCCAGATCCCGCCGGACGGCCTCCAGCGCCTCGCGGTTCGGGTCGTCGCCGGCGGGGGCCATGCAGACGACCCGGCCGGGCGCGACGAAGCGGGCGATCGTGTCGACGTGCCCGTCGGTGTGGTCGCCCCGGAGGCCGTCTCCCAGCCAGAGGACGGTCCGGACCCCGAGGCTCTGCCGGAGGAGCTCCTCCAGCTCGTCGGACCCGACGCCCGGGTTCCGGTTGGGGTTCAGGAGGCACTGCCGGGTCGTGAGGCAGGTCCCCTCGCCGTTCACCTCGACCGAGCCCCCTTCCAGGACGAACGGAAAGCGGTAGACCTTTGCGCCCGGGGCCGACCCGGAGGCGACAGCCGCCGCCACGCGGCCCGAGACCTCGTCGTCGTGAGGGAGGACGTACTTCCCCCCCCACCCGTTGAAGGCGAACGAGGCGACCGCGAGATCCGCGCCCCCGGCAGGCCTGCCGCTCCGCCGCTTCAGAAAGATGGGGCCGGTGTCGCGCAGCCAGATGTCCCCGAACGGGATCCGGTGGCAGCGGACGGGAAGCCCCTCGAGCCGGTCGGCGGCGAGCGCCTCGTTCTCCGCGTCGGGGACCAGCAGCTCGATCCGCTCGCCCCGGGGCTGGCCCGAGGGGCCGGGGTCGGCGATCGCCAGGGCGAACCGGACGAAAGCGTCCCGTACCGGTTCCAGCGCCTCCAGCCAGAGGTCGGCGTGGCTCGGCCAGGCGAGCCAGACGGCGGAGTGGCGGGCCCATTCCGCGGGCTGGAAGAAGCCGTCGGACGAAGGAGTGGGCGTCACGGTCAGTGCGGGAGGTGTGGGCGGGTCAGGTTGCGGTGGCCGTCCGCCGTCACCGAGAGGTCGTCCTCGATCCGGATCCCGCCCGACCGGATCAGCCGGTCGACCAGGGGCCAGTCGAGGAGCGGGGCCTTCGGGCCCTGCCG
>CAIMWE010000168.1 GCA_903845115.1 uncultured Acidobacteriota bacterium
AGGGAGATCGCCTCGAGTTTCGAGTGGACCTCGAGCTTCTCCAGGATCCGGTGGATGTGGTTCCGCACGGTGGCCAGGCTGATGTCGAGCCGGTGAGCGATCTCCTTGTTCTGGAGGCCGGCGGCCACCCAGTGGAGGATCTCCCTCTCCCGCTCCGTGAGCGGCGGGTCCTCGGGCATCTCGGGCGGGAGCACGGAGAGGGGGGAGAGAGTCTCGCCGGCCTTGGGGGCCTCGAGGTGGTGGATCACCGACGCGAGCCGGCTCCCGTGGTCGACGGGCTGGAGCATGTGGACGATCGTGAAGGTCTCCGGCCGGCGTCCCGGGATCTGGACGATCGTGACGCCGAGGCTCTTGGCTTCCTTCCCCGCATCCTGGACGTTGATCTCGTAGCCCCGCACCGGCTCGCCGTCCCGCGTGGCCGCCTTCACCGCGCAGTCGCGGTAGCAGAAGCGGTTCCCGAAGATGTCCCGCCCTCCGACGATCGCGTAGCAGGGTTTTCCGAGGACCCTGGAGGCCGGATGCCCGAAGAGCTCCTCGGCGCCCCGGTTCCAGAAGACGATCCGGTCCTGCGCGTCCGTCGCGAACGCCGCCGGCACTCCCGATGACAGGAGGTCGAGAAGATCGGTCCGCCCTCCCGCGGGCTGGGCCACCTTCGGAGATTTCTTCTTCGCCATCGCCTCTCCCCTACCCTGCAACGTCACGACTACCCTGAAGCCAATGAACTAACGAGTATAGTCTCTTCGTATCATTCTGTGGGGACGGTCCTGAACTCGTGTATTGTTTGCCGATGGCACGCCAGCCCCGATTCGAGTTCGAGAACGCCCTGTACCACGTGATCGCCCGCGGCCTGGACCGCCGGCCCGTCTTTCGCGACGACGAAGACCGGAAGGGGTACCTCGACCGGCTGAAGGAGCTGTCGGGGCGAAGCGACGTCCAGCTCCTGGCCTTCTGCCTCATGCCCAACCACATCCACCTGGCCGTCCGGACCGGGAAGGTGCCTCTCTCGCGGGCGATGAGCCGCCTCCAGACCTCCTACGCCGTCGCCTTCAACAGGCGGCACGGCCGGTCCGGGCCGGTCTTCCAGGGGCGGTACCGGGCGCTGCTCGTCGACGAGGAATCCCACCTGCTGTCGCTGATCCGGTACATCCACCTCAATCCGGTCTCGGCGCGCCTGGCCGAGCGGCCCGAGGACTTTCCCTGGTCGAGCCACGCCGCCTACCTGAGGCCCGCCGTTCCCTGGCTCTCGTCCGAGACGGTCCTCGAGATGTTCGGGACCTCGCCGTCGTCCGCGCGGCGGGCCTTCCAGCGCTTCGTGACCGGGGCGGGGACGGTGGACTACGACCCCGACCGGGCCGCGGCCGGTTCGGTGGTCGGGGACGAGAAGTTCGTCCGGAAGAGCCTCCGGTCCGCCGGCCGCGAGGACCTCCTGGTCCGGGCGCTGAAGCTGGAGACGATCGTCCGCGAGGCCGCGGCCCGGGAAGGGGTCGGCCTCGAGGAGCTGACCGGTCCGGGCCGCGAACGGCGCCTCACCCGCGTCCGGACGGTCTGCGCGCTCGTCGCCCGCGACCTCGCCTCCATCCCCGTCGCGCGGACGGCCCGCTACTTCCGCCGCGACCCGTCTACCCTCTCCAGGGACCTGGCGCGCCTGGAGGGCTCCCTCGCCAGCGATCAGGCGCTCGGCGAGGCCGTGAGCTCGCTGAGATCGGCTCTTTCGGGGCGGCCGCCGACAGAATAATACACGATTTCACGACCGTCCCCCTTCGAGGCACTCCGCCAGGCTCGGGTCCTTCAGGGGAACCGCGCCGTGGCGAGCGAGCGCCCAGCCGAAGACCAGCGTGAAGAGCCCGACGAAACCGAGCGTCACGACGAGCTCGACGACCGGGAGGTGGGCGTGCGCCGTCTCGTGGCCGTGGCCGATCGACGGCCCGACCATGAGGTAGAGCTCCCAGAACTGGGCGAAGAGGATCACGAGAGCGACCGGGACCAGCTTCTTCGGCTGCCGCTTGGCCTCCCGGGAGATCAGGAGCAGGAACGGGACCACGAACTTGAGGAGCGGCAGCAGGAGGAAGTAGGGCAGCCAGCCGTTCTGTGCCCGCTTCAGGAAGTAGACCGTCTCCTCGGGCAGGTTGGCGTACCAGATCAGCATGAACTGGCAGAAGTAGATGTACGCCCAGAAGCCCGTGGCCGCGAAGAGCATCTTGGCGAGGCTGTGGAGGTGGCTCGCGGTCAGGAACCCCTTCAGCTTCCTGCTCGCGTAGAGGAGTCCCGCCGCCACCGCGACGAACGCGAGCCCGGTCTGGATGACGTCGGTGAAGACGAGGACCGCGAACATCGTCGAGAACCAGTGCGCGTCGAGCGACAGGAGGAGGTAGAAGCTGACGACGCTGATCGTCAGCGCGAAGACCACCAGGAAGAGCGCCGACAGGCCGTGGCTCCGGGCCGTGAGCGCGACGCCGCCTTCCTGGTCCTGCCTCCGCGAGGCGCCCACGATGGCGGCCGCGAAGACCACCCAGAGCGCCAGGCTGACGGCCACCAGCGCGTAGAACATGTTCATGTTCAGGAACGGCGCCTTGTGGGTCAGGAGGGCGTCCAGGGCGACCGCGTCCCGGTGGGACCAGTGGTAGAGCGACGGCGCCCCGAGGCCCACGGCCAGGGTGAGCAGCCCGCCCGGGACGAGCCAGGCGGTCATCGCCTCCGGGATCCGGCGCATCGAGACCGACCAGGTGCCGCGGGCGAGATAGGTGATGGCGATCCACGCCACGCCGAAGACCCCGAGCCCGAGGGCGAAGAAGACGCCGATCAGGTAGGAGCTCCAGGCGAGCGCCGCGTGCCCTCCGGCGAGGGCCCAGGCGAAGGCCGCGATCCCGGCGACGACGACGAGGACCGAGGCGGCCAGGATGCTGCCGGGAAGGGCGAGGCGCTCCGGCGGGGCGGGAAGGGCATCGACGTGATCCGATGAGTGGCTCATCACTTGCCCCCTTGGGTGGCGGCTGCAGCCGCCGCTTGTACCGGGACCGGTTGAGGCGGAGCCGGAGCAACGGGCTGCTCGCTCTGCATCTTGCGGATGTAGTGGACGACGGACCAGATGTCCTTCGTGTCGACCTGGCGAGAGTGGCTCGGCATCGAGTTCTGGCCGCGCATCGGGCGGTGGAACAGCTGCCCGTCGGGCCAGTCCCGGACCTTCTGGGTCATCAGGCTCGGGGGCTTGGGGAAGAGCGCGGTGACGTGGCCGTCCCCCGCCCCCTTCGGGCCGTGGCACGCGATGCAGACGTTCTCGTAGACGAACTTCCCGTGGGCGAGGACCTCGGGCGATGCCGGGAACGGGTTCTTCAGCTCGGCGCCGGCCCTGTCGGCCTCGTTCTGGGCGTACGGGTAGGGATCGTCCCCCTTCGCGACGGTCCCCGCCTGGGGCTCCATCATCCCCGTGGCGCGGGCGCCGAAGATGTCCTTGCGCTGGGGCTTCAGCTTCGGCTGGCTGCCCATGTCGAGGAAGTTTCCCTCGCGGTGGGGCGTCCGGCCGGCCGGGAGGCCCAGGTCGCAGCCGGTTGAAAGGACGGCGAGCGCCGCGACCGCGGCGAGCTTGGTGAGCGCCGGCAGGGAGGCCGCCTTACGCATGGGCTTCTCCTTCGACGTCGACGAGGCGGACGCCCTGGGCGCCGAGCGACTTCAGGAACGCGGTCGCCTCGGCGGGGTTCCATTTCGGGTCGGTGGCGGAGATCCAGAGGACGAAGCGGTCGATCGTCGCCCCGGTCTGGATGGCCATCGGCGGCGGCTGCGGCACCGTGTCGGACTTGCCGGCGATGATCGCCAGGATCGCGCTCCCGATGGCCGCCCAGAAGACCATCGCCTCGAAGGTGATGGGGATGAAGGCGGGCCAGGAGGCGTGCGGCTTGCCGCCGAAGTTCATCGGCCAGTCGTAGACCATCACGTAGAACTGGAGGCCGAGGCCGAAGGTGATCCCGCAGATCGCGAGGACCCCCGTCACCCACGGGATCCAGGAGCGCTTCTGCCCCATCGCCTCCTCCATCCCGTGGATCGGGAAGGGGGTGAGGAAGTCGAAGTGCTTCCATCCGGCGTCCCGGACCTTCGCCGCGGCGGCGAGGGCCTCGTCGGGCTCGCAGAAATGGCCGAGGATGCCCTTGGTCGAGGTCGGCATCATGGTCGTCACCTCCCTTAGGCCCTGGCCGCGCCGGCTTGCGCGGCGGCTCTGGCGTTTGTCGGGGCGTCTGTCGGGGCGCTCCTCGCCACCTTCGGGTCCATCACCCCCTTCACCTCGGAGATCGCGATGACGGGCAGGACCCGGACGAAGAGCAGGAAGAGCGTGAAGAAGAGACCGAAGGATCCGAGGAGGATCGCGTAGTCCCAGCGGGTCAGGGCGTACATGCCCCACGAGGAGGGCAGGAAGTCGCGGTGGAGCGAGGTGACGACGATGACGTAGCGCTCGAACCACATCCCGACGTTCACCAGGATCGAGACGACGAAGAGGCTCCAGGTGTTGCGCCGCATCTTCTTGAACCAGAAGAGCTGCGGCACGATGGCGTTGCAGGTGAACATGATGAAGTAGGCCCACCCGTACGGCCCGAACGCCCGGTTCTTGAAGATGAAGCCTTCCCACTCGCTCCCCGAGTACCAGGCCATGAAGAACTCGGTGGAGTAGGCGAAGCCGACCAGCATGCCGGTCAGCATCAGGACCTTCGCCATCGCCTCCATGTGGTTCGTCGTGATGTAGTTCTTCATCCCGAAGTAGCCGCGCATGAAAGTCATCAGCGTGATGACCATCGCGAAGCCCGAGAAGATGGCCCCGATGACGAAGTAGGGCGGGAAGATCGTGGTGTGCCAGCCCGGCAGGATCGACGTCGCGAAGTCGAACGAGACGATGGTGTGGACCGAGAAGACGAGCGGCGTCGCGAAGGCCGCGAGGATCATGTAGGCCGATTCGTAGTGCCGCCACGCCCGGGAGGAGCCCGTCCACCCGAAGCTCATCGCGTTGTAGATCGCCTTCCGCCAGGGGTGGGTGGCCCGGTCGCGGACGGTGGCGAGGTCCGGGAGGAGCCCGACGTACCAGAAGGTCAGCGAGACGAGGCCGTACGTCGAGATCGCGAAGATGTCCCACGCCAGCGGCGAGTTGAAGTTCACCCAGAGCGGCCCGCGGGCGTTCGGGTAGGGAACCAGCCAGTAGGCGAACCAGGCCCGGCCGAGGTGGATGATCGGGAAGATCCCGGCGCAGGCGACGGCGAAGAGGGTCATCGCCTCCGCCGCGCGGTTGATGCCGGTGCGCCACCGCTGGCGGAAAAGGAAGAGGACCGCCGAGATCAGGGTGCCGGCGTGCCCGATTCCGATCCAGAAGACGAAGTTGATGATGAACGAGCCCCAGCCGACGGGATGGTTGATCCCCAGGATCCCCATGCCCGAGTAGAAGAGCATCACCATCGCGAAGGCGCCGACCAGGAAGACGGTGAACGCGACCGAGAACGCGATCCACCAGCGCTTCGTCGGGAACTGCTCGGTGTGCATGCAGATGTCGCGGTCGACGTCGGCCCAGGTCTTCCCGCCCGTGACGAGCGGCTCCTCGACCTCGAGGTCGCCCCCGAAGGGGCCTTTCCCCGCGAGGACGATCGGCTCTCCCGTGAGCTGGCTGTCGTCCATCACCGTTGCGTAAGGACTGGGACTCGCCTCAAGCCTTGTCATTGCGCACCTTCGTCAGGTAAGAGATCGACGGCTTCACGCCGGTCGCCTCGAGGAGCTTCATGGCCCGCGGGTGCGCGGCCAGCGCCGCGACCTGGGAGCCCGGGGCATTCACGTCGCCGAAGGTGATGGCTCCCGTGGGGCAGGCCTCCATGCAGGCCGGCACGACGGCTCCGTCCGGGAAGTGGTCCTTCTTGTGACCGGCCCGCGTCGCCTCGGCCCGCGCCTCGCGGATCCGCTGGACGCAGAACGAGCACTTCTCCATGACGCCGCGGCTCCTGACCGTCACTTCCGGGTTGTTCTTCATCTGCATCGGCGGGCGGGTGTTCAGGTCGTTCTGGCGTCCCAGCCGCTTGTCGAGGGCCCGGAAGAGCGCGCTCTCCTTGGCGGTGGAGTACTCCCAGAAGTTGAAGCGCCTCACCTTGAACGGGCAGTTGTTGGCGCAGTACCGGGTCCCGACGCAGCGGTTGTAGACCTGCTCGTTCAGGCCGTCCTCGCTGTGCATCGTGGCCACGAACGGGCAGACCGTCTCGCACGGCGCGTTCTCGCAGTGCTGGCAGAGCATCGGCTCGAAGAGGGTCTGGGGCTCCTCGACCACCGGGAGGGGGCCGTCCCACACCTCGGCGTTCCAGTGGCCGTCCTTCTTCGGCGCGTCGTAGTACCGGTCGATCCGCATCCACGACATGTCGCGCCCGTCGATGATCCCCTGCCGCCCGACGACGGGGATGTTGTTCTCCGCCTGGCACCCGATCACGCACTTGCCGCATCCGTTGCACCTGGAGAGGTCGATGGCCATGCCCCAGCGGGCGTTCGGGTACTTGTGGTCGGGCCAGGCGGAGGGGCCGCCCTCCTGCTGCTCGGTCCCGGACTTCGGGTCCTTCTCGTAGGCCGAAAGGGTGGTGGCCGGGACGATCGGCCGGCGGTCCCGATCGATGACGTCCGACCCCTGGGCGAAGGCCAGCTCCTCGCGGCCGGAGGCCTTCTGGAGGGTGACCGGAAGGCCCGCTCCGACGACCCGGCCGCCCGCGAGCGTCCGGAGCGCGAAGGCGTTCGGGCCGACGCCGCTGCCGATGACCCCGCAGGCCGACCGTCCGAGGCCCAGCGGGATCGCGATCTGGTCGTTGTGCATGCCGGCGTGGCGGTAGGCCGGGGCGACCAGCGAGGCGCCCCCCGCCTTGACCTCGACGAGGTCGCCGTTCTTGAGCTTCATCTCGTCGAACCGGCGCGGGGCGATCGAGACCGCCCCTCCCCAGGTGATCCGGGTGATCGGGTCGGGGAACTCCTGCAGCCACGCGTTGTTCGCGCCGCGGCCGTCCCGGTGGGCGAGGTGAGGGTAGAGCTGGAGCTCGAGGCCCTGCGCGGGCGCGACGGGCGTCCCGAGGAGCGCCAGGGCCCCGGGGGAGAGCTTTCGCGGCGCGCTCGCCGCGGGAGCGGGACCCTGGAAGGTGCCGTCGCGGAGGACCTCGTTCCAGGCCTTCTCGAACGCCGCCGTGACGGGCTCCTTGAAGAAGAGCGTCTTTCCCCAGTACGCCCGGAGGAAGTGCCAGCCGGGGTTGGGGTTCGGGACGGGGGCGTTGGACGGGGCGCCGGGAACGGGGAGCGTCGCCGCGGCGGCCGCGGCGATCGGGCCCGGGACCCCCGCCGCCGCTCCCCAGGCCACGAGGACGTCGAGGAGGCCCTTCGTGTCGTGGAGCGGCTGGATGGTGGGCTGCTGGATGGTGTAGAGGCCGCCCGGGAGCGCCGCGTCGCCCCAGCACTCGAAGGAGTGGCTGGCCGGCGCGAGGTAGTCCGCCATCGAGCTCGTCTCGTCCACCCGGTCGTTGAGGGAGACGACGAAGGAGACCCTGGCGAGCGCCTCGGCGAACCTGACCTGAGCCGGCGCGTCGTAGACCGGGTTCACGCCCGCCACGATCAGCGTCTGGACCTTGCCCGCCCGCATGTCGTCGGCCAGCGCCGCGAGGGCCTGGGCCCTGCCGGAGACCGGTTCCGAAGCCGCGACCTCGTCGAGGAGGCCTCCCGCGAGGGCGTCCACCGAGAGGTTCAGGAGGAGGACCGCCGCCTCGAGGGCTTCGCCGCCCGCCGAGGTGCTCGCCGACCCGCCGGCGAGGGCCAGCGCCTTGCCGCGGGCCCTCACCAGCTCGGCGGCGAGGCCGCGGATCGCCCTGGCGTCGACGCCGGAGAGCTTCGCAACCGCCTCCGGCGCGAACGGCGCGAGGGCCTTCTGGACCTCCGTATCCCCGGCCAGGGGCCCGGCCTTCTGGCCGATCACGACCTCGTTCGCCACGGAGGCCGCGACGGCCGCCAGCTGGGAGTCGCGCACCCTGATCCGCTGGTCGGCGTTGGCGCCGGTGAGAGTGAGGCGTCCCTCGACCTGGACGAAGCGGCTCATCTTCGCGCCGCCCTTCGCGCCGGGAGCCCTCCGCTGGGCGAAGTCGCGCTCCAGCCCGTCGGCCGGGTCGTCGAGGAACTCCGCGCCGAAGCCGATGAGGAGGTCCGCCTTGTCGAGGCGCGGGCGGGGGACGCGCGCGTCGCCGAACGCCTTCTTCCAGGCGGACGCGACGGCGTCGGCCTCCAGGGGCGCGTAGGCGACGTGCGAGAGGCCGGTGTGGGCCGAGAGCTCCGCGATGGCGGCCCGGAGCGAGGGGCTGGAGACCGGGCCGGTCAGGAGGACCGCCCGGCCCTTCCCCTTCCCGAGGCGCGCCGCGACGGCGGCACCGACGGCGGGCCACGTGCTGGCGACCGGGCTGCCCTTTCCGCGCCGCACCGAGACCGGCCCCTTGGCGCGGTCCGGGTCGTACAGGTCCATCAGGGCCGCGTGGTGGCGCAGCGCCAGGCCCCGTCCGCTGGCGTCGCCGGGGCTCGGCGCCACGAGGATCGGGCGCCCCTCCCGCGTGCGCACGAGCACGGGCGAGCCGTCGAGCACGGTGGCGAAGAACCGGGCGCGCCCCTGGCCGTCGACGAGGGTCTCGGGCATGTCGTGAAACGGGATCGTCGACTCCTGGGGCGGCTGGCACCCCGTCGTCGCAAGGGCCCCCGCCGCGGCGAGGGCGCCGCTCAGCCGGAGGAACTCGCGCCGGTCGAGCGCGGAGACTTCCGGCTCGGGGCTGGTCTCGTTCGGTCTCATCGTCATCTCCCCCCTACCGGTGACACGTGACGCAGTCAGTGGGGCCCTTCATCTCGGGCTTTCGGTGGCAATCCAGGCACCACTGCATGTTGAACGGGTTCTTCACGCGGACGATCTCGTCCAGCTCGACCTTGCCGTGGCAGTGCTCGCAGGCGTTGGTCATCGGGATGCCCTGCGCGTCCTTCACCAGGGCCAGCTTCGGCTCGCCCTTCTCGTTCTTGGCGTTCAGGTGGGCCGAGTGGTCGTAGTAGACGAAGTCGGGAAGGTTGTGGACCTTCACCCACGGGATCGGCTCCCCGCGGTCCCAGTACTCCTTCATCTTCAGGACCCACTCCCTGTTGAGGCCCACCGTGCTGTGGCAGTTCATGCACACGGCCGTGGACGGGACCGTCGAGTGGCGCCCCTTGTAGGGCATCGTGTGGCAGTAGAGGCAGGGGATGCCGAACCCCCCGACGTTCACCATCTCCCCCTTGGCGTTCTTCTCCATCTTGGGAGCTCCCGCCATCCGGGTGTGCCGGAAGAGGATGGGCTGGCGTGGTTCGTACCCCTTGCGCGCGTTGCTGAACGCGTACGCCAGGGAGCCCGTCACCACCACCCCCAGGAGGAGGAGAAGGATGCGGACGGACTTCTTCGGTCGGCTCATTTGGGGTCCCTCCTTGTCGATGCGGCTTCCGTCGGCTCTGAGGGCTTCGGGGGGGTGCCGTTGGAGATCGCCGGCCGGGGTTCCTCGTCGTCGAAGAGGATCCGGACGGCGGGTGTATCGAGGTCGTCGAACTGTCCCGAACGCGCGGCCCAGAGGAAGAGCCCCAACGCGATGGCGGCGATGAGGAGCGCCAGCGGCAGGAGCACGAAGATCGTCTCCACGTCAGGCCCCCGCCCGTCCGGGGCGCGGGAAGGCGCCCGAGAAGGCCGACGAGAGGACGACGGTGAGCGAGGAGATCGGCATCATGACCGCCGCGAGGAGCGGCCCCACGAAGCCGAGGAGCGCGAGCGTCCCGGCGACGGCGTTGTAGACGAGGGAGAAGCCGAGGTTGCGCCGGATGACCCCCCGCAGGCGCCGGGCCCCGTCGAGGATGCCGAGGAGCGGCGCCACGCCCTCGCGGGTCAGGACGATGTCGGCGGCGACGATCGACGCGCCCATGCCGCCGTGGACGGCGATCCCGACGTCGGCGAGAGCGAGGGCTGCCGCGTCGTTCACCCCGTCGCCGACCATCACGACGGTGCCGCGGTGTCCGTTCTGCAAGGTCTCGCCGGCCAGCACGGAAAGCCCGGCCACGACGTCGCGCTTCTCCTCCGGCGACAAGCCGCCGAGTGCGTCCTCGGCCGGGAGCCCGAGCTCGGCGGCGACGCGCGCCACGACGGCGGGGTGGTCGCCGGAGAGGATCCGGACCCGGATGCCGCGCCGCCGCAGGGCGTTCACGGTCTCCTTCGCGTCGCCGCGCAGCGGGTCGCCGACGCCCGCCACTCCCGCGACGCGGCCATCGACGGAGACGAAGACCGGGCTGAGTCCTTCGGCCACGAAGGTGTCGGCGTCCGCCTGGAGCTCCGGCGGCACGGAGGCGCCGGCCGTCTCGACGTGGAAGCGGTTCCCGACCCTGACGTCGCGGCCGTCGAGGGTCCCGGAGATCCCCTGTCCCGGCACCTCCGAGACGCCTTCGACGTCGCGCACGACCCGGAGAGGGCGGTCGTAGGAGTCGCGGAAGGCCCGGGCCACCGCGTGCGACGACTCCGACTCGAGCGTCCGGGCGAGGTCCAGGGCGCCCTCGCTCCCCTTCCAGCGGGCAACCGTCATCCGCCCCTCGGTGAGGGTCCCGGTCTTGTCGAGGAGGACCGTGCCGACGTTCCGGAGGCGGGAGAGGGCGTCGGGGTTCTTGACGAAAACTCCGGTCCGGGCCGCGCGCAGGAGGGTCACCGACATCGCGAGCGGCACCGAGAGCCCGAGGGCGCAGGGGCAGGCGACGACGAGCACCGCCACGACGCGCTCGAGCGCGACCGCCGGGCCCTGCCTGAGCCAGTACGCGCCCGTCGCGAGCGCCAGGAGGAGGAACCCCTGCACGAAGCGGCGGGCGAGGAGGTCGGTCCGCTGCAGGACCGCGGGGCGGCGCGACAGCGCCTCCTGCACCACGGCGAGGAGGGCGCCGACGCGCGTCTTCTCGCCGGCGGCCTCGACGCGAACGACGAGCCTGGCGCCGAGGTTCGTGGCTCCCGCGTTGACGGCGTCGCCTTCCCGGACCGGCTGGGCGGCGGTCTCGCCGGTCAGGATGGCGTTGTCGAGGCTCGATCGCCCCGCGAGGACGACGCCGTCCACCGGGATCAGCTCGCCCGACCGGACCTCCACGCGGTCGCCGGGGGAGAGGGCGCCAACCGGGACCTCGACCGCCGGGGCGGAGGGACCCTCGCCCTCGAGCCGCCGGGCGAACTCCACGAACGCGGCCCCCCGGAGGCTGTCCGCGCGCTCCAGGGCCGCGCGCTGGGCGCCCCGCTGGACCTGCTGGGCGCCGAGGAGGGCCGCGACCAGCATCGCGAGGGAGTCGAACCAGAGCGGGCCGCTCCCCAGGGCGACGTTCCAGGCGCTCGCGGTGAAGCCGACGGCAATCGCGACGGCGATGGGGAGGTGGATGTGGACGGTCCTGGCCCTCACCGCCGCGACCGCGGTCCGGAAGAAGGGCCGGGCCGAGAAGAGGAGGACCGGGACCGAGACCGCGAGCGAGAGCCACCGGAAGAAGGACTCGTAGGCCCTGGCCATCCCCGTGAACTCGCCGGCGTAGAGGGCCCCGGACATGAACATGAGGTTCATCGCGCAGGCCGCCGCGACGCCGAGGCGGGCGAGCGCGACGCGGTCCTCGACGCGGCGGGCCTCCTGGACACCCGAGGCGCGGTGGACGTGCGGCGTGTAGCCGAGGCGGTCGAGGGCGCGGCCGACCGCCGACAGGCGGGTCCTTCCGGGCTCCCAGGTCACCTCGGCGACGGCGCTGCCGAGGTTCAGGCGCACCTCGTCGACACCGGGGAGGGCCGCGGGGAGCTTCTCGACGAGCCAGACGCAGGCGGGACAGTGGACCCCTTCGAGGTAGAGCCGGGTCCGGAGGCGGCCCGGCCCGGCCGGCTCCGTCGCCTCCGCCTGGAGGCCCGCGTCGTCGAAGTCCTCGAAGCTCCTCCCCGTCACCCGCGCCGGCTCGAGGACGCCGCGCTGCTGGTCGACGAGCCGGTAGTACTGGTCGAAGCCCCACTCCTTCACCAGGACGTAGACCTGCCGGCAGCCCGAGCAGCAGAACTGCTCCGCCTCCCCCTCGAGGAGGAGCCCGGCGGGAACTGCGAGGCCGCAGTGCGAGCACGCCACGGGGGCGGGACGCAGGCACGGAGGGGGCATCGGGGACGCTGCGTCGGCGACTCCCCCGAATCCCCCCCCGAACCCTCGCCGCCCGGTCATCGGCCGGCTTCCCCCGTTCCGCGCGCGTCCGGCACGACCGAGAGGCGCGCCGCGTGGACGAACCGGAGCTCGCCGAGCTTCAGGTCCACCCGGAACTCCCACTCCCCCGGCCGGTCGAGCCGGACGAGGGTCCGGTAGCTCCCCGGCTCCTGCGGCAGCCCCACCAGCACCCCCGCCTGGTTGAGGCGTGGGTCCGAGGGGCGGATCGAGAAGAGCCGGCCGGAGAGCCCGGAGACCCCCTTGCCGTCCCGGTCCAGGATCCGGACGTCGACGGGCCGGGGCATCCCCGCCATGTGCGGCACGCCGGCCACGACCTCGTACCGGACGGTCCAGCCGAGCTGCCGGCTTGCGGCTTCGACGGCCTCGTCGGCGTCCCACTTCTGGGCCGTCTCGTAGTAGTTCTTCATCGGCCGCTGGGCCTCGGGCCGCGTGGCGAAGTAGACGAGGAAGCCCGACGCCACGATGGGCATCGCCAGGAGCCCGCTCAGGTAGAGGGGCCAGCGGTACTCGGAAACGAAGTGGCGGACGTTCAATGCTTACCGCCCTTCTGTTCGTGCCGTTCGTCGCGCTTCTCCTCGCCCTCTTCGCCATACGGGCCCAGGAGCAGGAAGTCGGCCTCCTTGCGGAATCCCCTGTCGGATCGGATCAGATAGCGCACCGGCACCTGACCGTCGTGGAACACGCCCTGGGCCACCGTGGTGACGATGTCGACGGTCACGACCTTGTCCGCCTCGACGACGACCGGGGATTCGCTCACCACGAGGCTCGTCCCCCTGGGGCTGAGCACCTCGACGGTGAACTTCTGCTCCTCGCGGAGCTGGTTGGTGATCCGGAGCCGCTGCTGGTTGGCGACCCCGCCGTCCGGGAGAATCCGGTACGGCTCGCGTCCGTTGCGCACGATCTCGATCTGCGCGTCGCCGCGGGTCAGCAACAGGGCCGCCAGGGTGCCCCACGCGATCGCCAGGATCACCAGGTAGACGATCGTCCGGGGACGGATGATGCGGCGCACTTCCCCCGCCTGCTCGCGCTCCGACGTGTACTTGACGAGGCCGATGGGAAGTCCGATCCGGCGCATCACGTCGTCGCAGGCGTCGATGCACTGGGCGCTGCCGATGCACTCCGGCTGGAGGCCGCGGCGGATGTCGGTGCCGGTGGGACAGCTGGCGACGCAGCTCTTGCAGTCGATGCAGTCGCCGTAGACGCGATCGGGGAGGCGGTCCTTCTCCTTCGCCTTCGGGTCTCCCCGCTTGTCGTCGTAGGCCACGAGGATCGTGTCCTTGTCGGCCATGACGTTCTGCAGGCGGCCGTAGGGACAGGCGATCGTGCACATCTGGTCGCGGAACCACCCGAAGTCGAAGAGGATCAGGGCGGTCACCGCGGCGACGGTGAAGAGCGTCCCCCTCATGGAGAGCGGGTCGAGGACCAGATTCCAGAGAAGGTGGCTGAAGCCCACGAAGTAGGCGACGAAGGTCAGGGACATGGCCAGCGCCACGACGGCCCACGCCGCCCACTTCGCGGCCTTGGTCCCCGCCTTTCGCAGGTCCCACGGCGCGGCGTTGAGCCGTTTCTGCTTCACCGGCCCCCCCTCGAAGAGAGCCTCGATGGGCCGGAAGAGAAACTCCAGGTAGACCGTCTGCGGGCAGGCGTAGCCGCACCACATGCGCCCGAACGTGGAGCCGACGAAGAAGACCGTGACGATGATCCCCAGCCCGAACGCGGCGAGGAGGAGGTTGTCCGTCGGGTTGAAGGTGGCGCCGAAGATGTGGAAGCGCCGGCTGGCCAGGTCGAGGAAGACCGCCGGAAAGCCGCCGACCGGGATCAGCGGAAGGGCGAAGAAGAGCGCGAACAGGGAGTAGGCGAGGGCCCGCCGGATCTTCCAGTAGCGTCCCTTCCGGACCACGGGGTGCATGTACTTCCGCTTCCCGTCGGCGGACATGCTGTAGAGCAGGTCCTCCTCGGGGGCGGCCTCGAAGACGCTCCGCCGGGCCGGCAGCTGGACCGCCGCTGCGGGAGCTTCCTTCTCGGCCACCTGGGTCTCCACCCTATTTCCCCGGCAGCGGTTCCGGAGCGACCTTGTCGCCTTCGGGAGCCTTGGCGTTGGGAGGATTGGAGCCCTGGATGCTCCTCACGTACGAAACGAGCGCCGCGATCTCGTCGGGCGGGATCGCGCGGCCCCAGGGGGGCATCCCCTTGGCGGGCCACCCCTTCACCACCGACTGGAAGACCTGCTCGACCTGCCCGCCGTGGATCCAGCGGTCGTCCGTCAGATTAGGGCCGATGAGGCCCTGCGCCTGCGCGCCGTGGCACGGGGCGCAGGTCTTCGTGAAGCGCGCCTCCCCCTTCGCCAGGACCTGAGGGCTCTGCGCGCCCGCGAGGAGCACGGCCGACGTCGGAGGGACGAGCGGGTGGGCGTCGAAGTAGGACTGGACCTCGGCAGCCGCCTGCTGGGACTCGGCCCGGTACTCGGAATCCATGGTGCCCTCGCCGAAGCTGAGGGCGTAATACATGAGGTAGACGGCGGCAAAGAGGAGCGAGCCCCACCAGATCGCCATCAACCAGCCCGGCATCGCGTTGTCGTATTCCTTGATGCCGTCGAGCTCGTGCAGGACCTTGTCTTCGAAATCTGCCATGGCTCCCTCCCGTCAGACCCTCGGGCTCGCGCCCAGAGGGAGTTCCCGTGCATCTCCACCGTCGTCCGCGAGCGGCAGCCGCGCGCAGGCCGCCAGGTCCTCCGGCCGGCTCCGCCAGACCTTCAGCGCCATCACCGCCCAGGCCCCGAGAAAGAAGAGCATCGAGGCGATCGCCCAGGCCTTCGCCCCGGTTTCCCTGGCGAGCTCTTCCAGCATGGCTACTTCTTCCCGCCGGCCGGAGCCGGAGCCAGGGCCACGGGGACCGCGGTCGTCGCCGGCTTCCCCCCGGTGGCCGCGGGCGGCGTCGAGACGGAGGGCGGAGGGGGCGCGGCGGGAGGGACCACGAGCGGCTGAGGGGCTACCCGCTGCCACTTGATGTCGGTGCCCAGCCGCTGCAGGTACGCCGTCAGGGCCATGATCTCCTTGCCGGCCAGCCCCCTCGGACCCTGCTGCGCCTCGACCTCGGCGGCGATCGCCTTCGCCTGTGCCTCGATGGAGGCCGGGGCCGTGTCGATCTCACCGTCGGTGTACGGGACGCCGACGGTCCGGAGCGCGCGCATCTTCGGCCCGATCGAGGCCACGTCGATGTCCCAGGTGAAGAGGTGGGTGTAGCGGGGCATGACCGAGCCCGGCGTCGTCGAGCGCGGGTTCTGCATGTGCCTCACGTGCCAGAGCGACGGGTACTTCCCGCCGACGCGGTGGAGGTCCGGCCCCGTCCGCTTCGAGCCCCACTGGAAGGGGTGGTCATAAACGTACTCCCCCGCCTTCGAGTACTCGCCGTACCGCTCGGTCTCGTAGCGGAAGGGGCGGACCAGCTGCGAGTGGCAGAGGTAGCACCCCTCCCGGATGTAGATGTCCCGGCCCAGGACCTCCAGCGGCTTCAGCGGCATGACGCTGGCGATCTCCTTGACGTTCGACTTGTCGAAGAACATCGGGAGCGCCTCGGTGAGGGAGCCGACCGACAGGGCGAGGGCGACCAGGACGGTGAAGGTGATCATCCGGCCTTCCAGGATCCGGTGGAAGCCGTGCCGGAGCGCGTACTGGAAGCGGTAGAAGGCGTGGTCGTAGGTGTTCGGGGCGGTCGTCGCGCCGGGCGCCGAGAAGTCGGCGACCCTGGGCGGAGCGTTCACCTCGGGTTCGTCGGCGAAGTTCGCCGGGGCCGTCTTGATCGTCTTGACGAGGTTGTAGACGAGGAGGGGAAGGCCCGAGAAGAAGAGGAGCCCGGCCACCAGACGCACCCAGTAGAGCGGGACGATCCGGATCACGGTCTCGATGAAGTCGGGGTAGACGAGGCGGCCGTCGGGCTCGAAGGCGCGCCACATCATCCACTGGGTGATGCCGGCGACCCACATCGACACCTGGTAGAGGATGATGCCGATCGTGCCGATCCAGAAGTGGATGGTCGCCAGCTTCTTCGAGTAGAGCTCGGTCTTCCAGAGCTTCGGCACCACCCAGTAGAGGATTCCGAAGGAGAGGAAGGCGTTCCAGCCGAGGGCGCCGGCGTGGACGTGGCCGATGGTCCAGTCGGTGAAGTGGGAGACCGCGTTGACCGACTTGATCGACATCATCGGCCCCTCGAAGGTCGACATGCCGTAGTAGGTGACCGCGACCACCATGAACTTCAGGATCGGGTCCTCGCGCAGCTTGCTCCAGGCTCCCCGCAGCGTGAAGAGGCCGTTGACCATGCCGCCCCAGGAGGGCATCCAGAGGATGAGCGAGAAGAGCATCCCGAGGGTGGAGGCCCACTCGGGGAGAGCGGAGTAGTGGAGGTGGTGCGGGCCGGCCCAGATGTAGACGAAGACCAGCGACCAGAAGTGCATGATCGACAGCCGGTAGCTGAAGACCGGCCGGTCCGCCGCCTTCGGGAGGTAGTAGTACATCATCCCGAGGTAGGGGGTGGTGAGGAAGAAGGCCACCGCGTTGTGGCCGTACCACCACTGCATCAGGGCGTCCTTCACTCCCGCGTAGGCCGAGTAGCTCCCGAGGAGCGAGTAGGGCATTGCCATGCTGTTGCCGATGTGGAGGATGGCGACCGCCACGATCGAGGCGAGGTAGAACCAGATCGCGACGTATAGGTGCTTCTCGCGGCGGATCGCGATCGTGCCGAAGAAGTTGACCGCGAAGATCACCCAGAGGACCGCGATCAGGATGTCGAGCACCCACGGCAGCTCGGCGTACTCCTTGCCCTGGGTGTTCCCGTTGACGAGGCAGAGGGCCGCGAGAACGATCAGGAGCTGCCAGCCCCAGAAGTGGATCCTGGTCAGTGCGTCGTTGAAGAGGCGCGTCTTGAGCAGCCGCTGCATCGAGTGGTAGACGCTTCCGAAGATCATGTTCCCCACGAACGCGAAGATCACCGCGTTCGTGTGCAGGGGCCTGAGCCGTCCGAACGTGAGGTACGGCGCGAGGTTGAGCCCCGGCACGAAGAGCATGGCCGCGATGAGGACGCCGACGAGCATCCCGACCACGGCCCAGATGATCGCGGCGAGGAAGAAGAGCCGCGGGGTTCGATCGTCGTAGCGCACGGTATTGCTCATCGATCTCCCATCCTGTCTCGGTGCATAACTCTCCGGAAAACTCAGAATTCCGCGGCGCCGGCCCGGAGACGAGAAGTCCCGCTGCCGGTAGTCGGCGAGTTGATGAAGCTGAGGAAGCGCCGGACGACGGGGGCGGCATGGCGGCGGCCGGCTCGCGGGACCGAAGAGCCGGTCCGGGAGTCCTTGCCCCCCTCCACTGCCCGCCGCGTCTGCGGCACGAGTGCATGCCGTCCCGGCTGTTCGCCGGGAGGCCCGTACGGCAGAGAGCCGGCCCTCACTCCGCCCCCCCGAGGGAGGATCTCGGGGACCTCGGAGACGCGATAGGCCCGTATGCTCCAGATTCGCGGTGACGGACGTCGCCGGCGCAGGCCGCTCCGAGGACGCTAACGAGACCCGCCATCCAAACCTCCAACCGGCTTCCTGCCAGACCCGTACGGCCGGGCGAAGAGCCCCCGCGGAGATCCTCCTCGCGGGGCTCGCCTCTCACTTCCGATCGCCCTTCCGCTCTACCAGAGAGACATTACTTCATTGGTACCATCGGAACCCTGATCCCGATGATTCATGCCCGGCGCGGGGACTGATCGACGACGGAACGCGCTCCCCCGCTCCGGCCCTCCCTTCCGCCGTTTGCGGGAGAGCTGAAGCCGGGAACCGCCTTTCGGACCGGCGTGTGTGCCACGACACGTCTCACTTTCCGTCTCATGTCCGAATACGGGACGGCCAAACCGCCCTCCATGGGCACAAAGATATTCTTTCACAATGATTTACACGACAACAAGGAGATGGTTCAATGTTTGCTTAACTGAAACCAGACAGAGGGCTATCCGATGAAGAAGAACTCTTCGGTCTTTCTGATCGACGACGAAAAAGAGCTGCTCCTGGCACTCGCCGCGTTCATCCGGCGGGCCGGGTACGAGGTCCGGACCGCCTCCTCGGGGGACGAGGGTCTCGCCGAGATCGAGCGGCAGCGGCCGGACATCGTCGTCTGTGACGTGATGATGCCGCCGCCGGACGGCTTCGAGGTCAGGGCGCGGCTCTCCTGCAACCCCGAGCTGGCCAACATTCCGTTCCTCTTCCTCACCGCTCGGACCGGGGTCGCGGACAAGGTCAAGGGGCTCGAGGCGGGGGCGGACGACTACCTCGTGAAGCCGTTCGACCCGGCCGAGCTGCTCGCCCGGATCTCCGCGGTCCTCCGCCGGCACATCTGGAGCGCGGAGGAGGGCCACCACCGGGCCCAGGCCGAGCTCGCCTCCCTCCGGAGCGAGGCCACGCGCAACCTCCACCGGGAGCTGAAGACTCCCCTCTCGATCGTCATCGCGGCGCTGGAGATCTCCCTCGAATCGGACGAGGGAAGACCGGAGGGCGGAGCGGTCTTCCTGGAGGACGGCCTGGCCGCCGCCCGGCACCTCCGAGACCTGATCCAGGACCTGAGCCTGCTGCGCGACCTGGACGACGGACGCCTTCCGGAGGGAACGTCCACGGGCGAGCCGGACGGCTGGCTCCGGACCGCCGTCGAGAAGTGCCGGCAGCGCCGGGAGGCGGCGGACCGGGCGGCCATCGAGATCCGGGCGGAGGCGGGGGTCGTCCCGTCCGGCCCTCCGCCCGTCATCCGGCACATCGTGGAGTATCTCGTCGACAACGCCATGAAGTTCGCGGGGACCGCGGGCCCGATCGAGGTGGAGCTGGCGAGGGCCGGCGAAGGGGTGGTCCAGATCTCGGTGACGGACGAGGGGCCGGGGATCCCCCCGGGCCTGCGCGAGAAGGTCTTCGACCGCTGGTTCCAGAGCGACCAGGGTGTGCTCCGGCGGTGGGGAGGGTTCGGAGTCGGCCTCACCATCGCCCGCGCCCTCGCCCGCGACCTCGGAGGCGACGTCCAGATCGCCGATACCGAGGTCGGCTGCCGGGTCGTCCTCACCCTTCCCGAGAAGGCCCGGGCTCTCGTCGAGGGGGAGTGAACCGATCCCGGGGGGGGCTCATGCACGGGGTCGGCAAGGCGGCCGGCCTCGTTGCCTCCGCTGTCCTGATCGGGTACGTCGGGTATCTCGTCGTCTCCCAGTACCGCTCCCAGGTCGCCCTCAGGGAGTCCCAGTTCCGGCAGCTGACCCTGGGCATCGAGCGGAACGCGTCGGCCGTCCGGTACTTCCTCACCGAGCGGGGCGACGACCTGAGACACCTCTCCGAGAGCCGCGAGGTCGCCATCTACCACGAGAACGCCGCCCTCGGGATGTCGATGGAGTACGGCCTCAGGGCCAGCCTCTTCGCCATCCAGGAGCTCTTCGACCGCATGCAGCACACGAAGAAATTCGAGGACCAGGCGATCTACGTCAGGATCGTCCTCCTCGACGAGGCGGGCGCGCCGCTCGTCCTCGCCGGGGCCGCCGCGAGCGCGGCCGAGCAGGAGTCGTGGAAGGGCATTCGCGGAGGAAACCAGCCCCTCGCCTTCCGCCGTGGCGGGGAGGACCCGTCCCGGATCGTCGTCTCGGTGCCGTTCTTCTTCAAGGAGAGGCGTGCCGGCGAGATCCTCGCGTGGGTCCCGCTCTCGACGGTCCTCCCCCGCCTGGTCGGGAAGGGGACGGACGACGTGGCCACCTTCCTGACCCACGGGGCCGACTATCTCGTGCGCCCGGCCGGAGCGGAGGCCCTGGTCTCCCGCGAGCTGATGGCCTCCCCCCCGGACCTCCCGCCGGACCGACCTCGACTGTTCGCCTCCGCCTCCAGGGCCTGGCCGACCGTCGTCGCCGTCAAGGCGCCGATCGCCGAGACCCCGTTCTCCCTCGTGACGTTCGTCCGGGCGACGAGCCAGACCGGCCTCGACTCTCCCCGGAACCTCCTCCTCGCCTCGGGGAGCCTCGCCGTCATCGTCCTCTGCGGTGTCCTGGCCGTCATCTCCCTCAACATGCGCAACTCGGTCCTCGGGGCGCGCCTGGAGGAGACCAAGCTGCGGGAACGGGACGTGGACGAGAAGAACCAGGAGCTCAACGCCGAGATCCGGGAACGGCAGCAGGCCGTCGAGGAGGTCCACCGGCTGAACGTCGAGCTGTCGAGCAGCGAGTCCAGGACCCGGGCGCTCCTCGACGCCCTGCCCGACCTCCTCTTCCGGGCCGACCGTGAAGGGAACGTCTCCGACGTCCACGCCGGGAACGGGATGGAGCACAGCCCGCTCGCGAAGGGGCTGAGGGCCGGAAGCCTGCTGGCCGCCGCCCCTGTCCGCGCGCCGGCCATCCTCGACGCCATCCGAGCCTGTCTCGAGTCGGGGACGACCCGGACGATCCAGCTCCCGGCCGAGGAAGGACGCACGGAGCACTACGAGATGACCGTCGTCCCGGAGAGCCGGACGAGGGCGGTCGTCGTCGCCAGGGACCTCACCGAGCGGGTCCAGCTCGAGCAGCTGAAATCAGACTTCATCAACCGGGCCGCCCACGAGCTGCGGACCCCGCTGACCACCGTGATCCTGATGGCCGACCTGATCCGCGGAGGGGGGGAGGCCGCGGAGATCGACGGGTACTGGAAGATCCTGAGCGGGCAGCTGCAGCGGCAGAGGGCGCTGGTGGACCGGCTCCTCACGGTCGGCCGGCTGGAGGCCGGTTCGCTCCCCTTCAAGAGCGCTTCCTGCGACCTCGCGGCGGTCCTCACCGAGGCGGTCGGGACGGCCCGCGCGCTCGGGGCCCTGCGCGAGATCCACGTCGGCGCCTTGGAGCTGACGGGCCTTCCGCGCGTCGTCGGGGACCCGTCCCTCCTGCCCCAGGTCTTCGGGAACCTCCTCGACAACGCCGTCAAGTTCACCCCGCCCGGCGGACACGTGGAGGTCACGACGATCGCGCTCGCCGACAGCGTCGTCATCCGGGTCGTCGACTCCGGCATGGGCATCCCGAAGGAAGACCAGCCCAGGCTCTTCGGCCGCTTCTTCCGCGCCGAGAACGCGGTTCACGACCACGTGCCGGGGAGCGGAATCGGCCTCTACGTCGTGAAGAGCATCGTCGAGCAGTCCGGGGGGAGCGTCCGGATCGAGAGCGAGCCGGGCCAGGGGACAACCGTGGAGGTCCTCCTGCGCGCCGTCCCCGGGACGGCGCCGGAACCAAATGCTCTGGAGATCACTCGCCCGAAGATCCGGCGCGCCTGACTTCCTGGCCGCTCGGCCCGTCCGGTCCGATCGACGTCAGAACCGAGCCGAGAGCCCGAAAAGAGCCGAGAAGTAGTTCTGGGACGACGGCTTCCCGCTCTCCTGCGGGACGGGGTTCAGGACGTAGCGGAACGACACCTCCGCCATCAATTTTTCTTGGATCGGAGCCTGGAGGCCCCCTTCGACGTAACCTCCGATGACCGTCGACGACGTCTCGAACGTCTCCTCCCGGCCCGGCGACAGCGACGTCGTCGACTTCGTCCTCGTCGGCAGGACGGCGATCCCGGCCCCGAGGCGGGGCCGGAAGGCCTGCCCCGGCAGAAAGACCCAGGCCGCCCCGGCCATGATGGGGACCTGGCGGATCGAGAAGGAGCTGGAGGAAAGGCCGCTCGCCTGGTCGTACGAGGCGCTCCGGTAGCCGACGGTCGCCTCCACGGCGACGGAGGGGCCCGGGAAGAAGCGGACGAAGAGGTCCCCGGTCACGCTCTCGGGCTGGTTCGTGTACTGCGAGGCCGCCACCACGTCGACGCCCCCCCGGATGCCGACGACGACCGGGCTCTCGGCCGCCGACGCGGTCCCGCCGGGCGACGCGGCCGCGACCGCCCCGGCGAGGAAGAGGGCCGCCACGACTAGCGCGGGGCGCGGGAAGGGCTTCTCCGCCATGTCAACCTCCTTGTCCGCGGGGCCCGGTCACGCCTTCGCGCTCCCCCGGGCGATCCCGCGCCAGACGTACCAGAAAACGAGCCCGGGGACGGAACCGACCGGGATCGACTGCGACATCGCCAGCCCGAACCTGAGGATCGACTCGGGAAAGAACCAGATCAGCGGCAAGAGGCCAGAAGGCAGGGAGCAGGCCCCGAACGCCGCCGCCATCGTGAGGACGAAAGTGGCGGTCCCGGCGATGAACGGGATCACCGTCGAGAGGATCGTCAGCCGCGCCGCGGGGACCCCGAGCTCGACCTCCCAGCGGCTCTGGACCGGTCCGGGCAGCAGCCCGGTCAGCGGGGCGGCCGCTAGGATCAGCAGGCGGAGCCGGACCGCGTCCGCCCGCCGGAGCGACTCCCGCTCCCGGTCGGCCTCCGTGCCGGCGTCGTAGAGGTGGCGGACCCTCACGACGTGCCTCCCGTCCCAGGCCGCGAGCCGGTAGCGGACCCCGTCGCGACCCGGGTCGACGGAGAGCACCTCCCAGAGCGTGCCCTCCCACTGGACGGCCGATCCCGGGTGCTCGACTGCCGTCGGGGTCCCCTCCTTCCGGGCCGCCCAGCCCTTCGGCTCCCGGCACAGGAGGGTGACCGTTCCGCCCGTTCCCGGCACCACGGAATCCCCTCCGTACGGCGTGGGCATGGGGAATAATAGAGCGGCCGCGGCGCGGGGAGCGTCGGCTCCAACTCCCGCACACGCGAAATGGTCCGAACGAACGATGGGGAAGCGAGTGAGATCACGATGAACGACACCGTCAGCCGCCGTAACCTGAGAGCCCAGTGGGCCTTCTGCACGCGCACCGTCCTGGGCCGGTTCCACCTCTGGCTCGAGGACGTGGAGGAGACCTGGGTCAAGGGCGGCCCCGTCGAGGACCTCTCGTTCGTCGGGAACTCGCTGGAGAAGGCGCTGATCGTCTCGGCGGCCGTCACGGCCCTGGGGACCCGTCTCTTCGGCCGGTACGGCGAGGGGAAGGGCCTGAGCAAGACCGAGGCGAACCGGGTCAAGAAGGACGCCGACGCCGCGTCGGCGTACGCCATGAGCGAGTCGCTCTGGTACCTGACCCGGAACCTGCCCGAGAACCACGCCATCATGGTCTCCCTCGGCGAGGGCCTCATGCCCAAGGGGGGCGAGACGCCCGACATGGGGTCGAACCCGCTGCTCGGCTTCGGCCGCATCTACGCCCGCCCCCAGGTCGCCCGCTGGCTGGAGAAGCGGATCCACCGGCTCATCAACGACCCCGACTACAAGTTCAACGACTTCTGGATGGAGCGGGCCCGCGCGGGCGTGACCGTGTGGGGAGCCGCGATCGACACCCTGGAGAACACCTCCCGCTTCGCCCGGGGGAACGAGTACGGGCCGATGACCGTCCTCCACCTCTACGACCAGCCGCTCCGGGTCTCGCGGCCCTACGAGGGGTACGTCGGGAACCTGGTCCTGCCGAAGGCGGTCGTGGAGAAGGCGGCGGAGAGCTCCCTGCTCCTCGACTACCTGACGCCGCGCGCGCTCGTCATGAAGACGCTCAAGGAGACCTATCCGGGCCTGAAGGCCGCCAACGTCCACGTCTGGACCCTCGGCGGATCCGAGCGGACCGGACGGATCGGCAGCCTCTGGAACGCCTGGCGGGAGGCGGGGGCGCACCTCGTCGAGGAGGGGTGGACGCTGCCGGTCGGCCTCCCGGTCTTCAACGAGTCCGGGACCTACGCTCCGACCTACGCGATCGGCCCGTTCCAGCGCGACGGGGAGACCCACCTCTTCATCGCCGATGGCTACGCCGCGACGGCCGAAGCGCTCCAGGCCTCCAGCCTCGACCCGATCGTCGGGAACTCCACGTCGATGTGCCTCTTCACCTCCAAGTTCGACGTGTCGTGGGACAGGGAGCGGCAGATCATCCAGCTCGACCCCGTCGCGGGCGACTTCGCCCGGAAGCTCTCCGAGCTGCTGGGGCACGACGCCGCCCCGAAGGAAGTCGATGCCTACCGGGACGTGATCCAGGACGCTCAGCGGGCGGGGATGCCGCTCGGGAAGCGGACCGTGACGGCCGACGACTTCTTCCCGAGGAAGGAGTGGGACGGGCTCGCCCTCACCGGATACATGCTCCCCGACCCCTACTCGGGCGTGGACGGCGTGAAGGACCTCGGCGACGGCCTCTACGAGGTGAAGGCCCGGGCGGCCTCGGCGAAGGGAATCCTGGAGGTCCGCCTCGTCCTGAGGCTCATGGAGCCCTTCGAGCCGAGCCAGCTGATCTTCTCGCCGCTCCTGGACCGGTTCTACCGCCGCCAGGACTTCCGGAACCGCGCCGTGAAGGTCTCGGACTCCGGGCGAATCCGGAACGAGCTGCAGACCCTCTGCTCCGAGGCGCTCACCTACGACCACGAGGGGAAGATGACGATCCACTTCGACCGGATCGAGGACTCGGTCCTCGCCCCCGACAAGCGGAAGCTGATCCACGAGGTGCTCACCTGGTACAAGGAGAACCATCCGATCTGGTTCCTCTGGCTGGAGATCGCGTGAGGCGGCGATGAAGGCGATTCGAGTCGGCGGCCACGGCGGCGCCGAGGTCCTCGTCCCCTCCGAGATCCCCACGCCCTCGCCGGGCCCGGGCGAGGTCCTCGTGAGGGTGGAGGCCGCCGGCCTCAACTTCGTCGAGGTCTACTACCGGACCGGTCTCTACAAGCCTCCGGCCGGGCTCCCGTTCACGCCCGGCGGCGAGGGCGCCGGGACCGTGGAGGCCTTGGGCGCCGGGGTGACGGAGGTCCAGCCGGGTGACCGCGTCGCTTCGGTGGGCCTGGCCGGCTCGTACGCCGAGCGCGCGCTCGCCCCGGCCGACAAGCTCGTCCTCATCCCGGAGAAGGTGACGACGAAGCAGGCGGCGGCGGCGATGCTCCAGGGGATGACGGCCCACTACCTCGCCGTCACGACCGCCCCCCTCGCTCCTGGCGACATCTGCGTCGTCCACGCCGCCGCCGGGGGAGTCGGCCTCCTCCTCTGCCAGATCGCGAAGCGGCGGGGCGCGCGCGTCATCGGGACGGTCTCCACCGCCGAGAAGGCCGCCCTCGCGCGGGAAGCGGGGGCCGACGACGTCATCCTCTACACCGAGGAGGACTTCGCCGAGCGGACCATGCAGCTCACCGGAGGCAAGGGCGTTCGCGTCGTCTACGACTCCGTCGGGAAGACGACCTTCGACAAGAGTGTCTCGGTCCTCGCCCCGCGCGGGATGATGGCCCTCTACGGCCAGTCGAGCGGCCCCGTCACCTCGTTCGACCCGTCGGTCCTCGCGCAGCGGGGCTCGCTCTTCCTCACCCGCCCGTCCCTCTTCCACTACGTGGCGACGCGGGCCGAACTCCTGGCCAGGGCCGGGGAAGTCCTCGGCTGGGTCGCCGACGGCTCCCTGAAGCTCCGGGTCGAACGCGAGATCCCCCTCGCCCAGGCGGCCGAGGCCCACCGGCTCCTGGAGGGGCGGAAGACGACCGGGAAGGTGCTGCTGATCCCTTAGCTTGAAGGCTCGTCCGGACGGCTACCGCGCCGCCGAGACCACGAAGTGCGCCCGGCGGTTCTGGGACCAGGCCCGGTCGTCGTGCCCGTGGCTGAAGGGCCGCTCCTTGCCGTACGACATCACCTGGACGCGGGAGGTCTGGATGCCCAGCGCCACCAGGTAGTCCACCACCGTCTGGGCCCGCTTCTCGCCGAGAGCCATGTTGTACTGGGCCGTCCCGCGCTCGTCGCAGTGCCCCTCGATCACAATGCGGACCTCGGGGTGCCTCCGGAGCCACCCGGCGTTCTGGTCCAGCACCTCCCGCTGGTCCCCCCGGACCTCGGAGCGGTCGAGGTCGAAGAAGACGTCCTTCAGGTAGCCGCGCCGGTTCATGTCGTCCACGCTCACGGAGGCGCCGTCTGGGCCGGACGCGTCCGGGGAGACCGTGATTTCGGTCGGTTCGTTGGACTTGGCCAGCGGATCGGCCCACGCCGACGACGAGGGCGCCGCGGACGGGGCCTGCGACGGCTTCGGCTTCGACGAGCAGCCGGACGAAACGGCGAGCACGGCGACGGCGAAATAGGCGAACGCCAGCCTCGACATCCTGGTCATGAGCGGCCCTCCTCGTAGTTCGGTATCCGTCCCGAGCGGCGGACAGCCGGAGTATCGGCCCGATCGGCCCGATCGCAAAATCCGTCCGCCCGCCGGCAGCGCGGGGAGGTCGACGGGGGCCGCGGGGTCGCGGATCGTCGCGGGCCGTTGACACCCGGCGGACAGCCGCTATTCTCCGCTCACCCTCTCTTCCCGGCGTTAACGCATTCACACGGGCCCTGACGGCCCCAGCAGGAGGCTCCGATGAACCTCTCCCTCTTCCGTCCGAGCCGGACGACGGCCCCCCTCGCCGCCCTCCTGCTCCTCGGCGCCGCGTCCTCCGCTCCTCCCGCTGCGGCCGTCCCGGCCGACGAGGAGGTGCGGATCGGCGCGGTCCTCCCCGTCACCGGGAAGGAATCCAAGATCGGCGGCGCCTTCAAGCAGGCGACCGAGTTCGCCGTGAAGGAGATCAACGACGCCGGCGGCCTCCTGGTGGGCGGGAAGAAGCTGAAGGTCGACCTCAAGCTCCTCGACGACACCTCCGACGCCGCCAAGAGCGCCCAGCTGGTGGAGCAGCTGATCGCCCAGCAGAGGGTGCACGCGGTGATCGGCGGCTACGGCTCGCAGCTCGTCCAGGCGCAGAGCGTCGTCCCCGAGCGGTACGGCATCCCGTACGTCGCCGGCGGCGCCGGCGCCACGAGCATCTACGGCCGGAGCAAGTGGGTCTTCGGCACCCTCTCCCCCGTCGAGAACCTCGCCACCACGCAGATGGAGTTCCTGCAGGACCTCGTCGCGGCCGGGAAGCTCAAGAAGGGGCTGAGGATCTCCCTCGTCACGGAGAACACCGAGCACGGGAAGGACTTCCAGAAAGGGGTCCGCGACTTCGCGAAGGCCCACCCCGCGGAGTTCACCGTCGTCCTCGACGAGAGTTTCGAGCTCTACGCTCCCGACTTCAAGCCGCTCCTCACCCGGGTCCAGCAGGCCAAGGCCGACCTCTTCATGTGCGACGCCCACCTGGAGGACTTCATCTCGATGCAGAGGGCCTACACGCAGATGGGGCTCTACCACCTGATGCTCACCTACGGCGCCCGCGGCGCCGACGAGGCGGGGCGGAAGGGGCTCGGCGCGGCCACCGACTACATCTTCGCGAGCGGCTGGTGGTCCGATCTCCTCCCGTACCCGCAGGTGAAGGCCTGGACGGCGAAGTACAAGGCAGCCACCGGCACCGCCCCCCAGTGGTACCACGCGACTGCGTACGAGACCGCCCGCGCTCTCCTCGCTGCCGTCACGAAGGCCGGGGCGCTGAAGCCCGATGCCATCCGCGGCGCCCTCGCCTCCCTCGACCTCGAGGACTCGATCCTCCCCGGCGGGAAGCTGAAGTTCTCGAGGAGCGGCCAGGCGCTCCTCCCGTTCGTCGTGACGCAGAACAAGCCGGGCGGAAAGATCGACCTCGTCTGGCCGAAGGCGGCGAAGACCGGGGACCCGGTCGCCCCGGTCCCGCGGTCGTAGCCCCGGCCGTCGGGACGGGATGCAGGAACTCCGGGAGGTCCTCCTCAACACGCTCCTGGCGGCCGGGCTGTACGCGACGATGTCGTACGGCCTGGCGGTCATCTACGGGGTGATGCGCATCATCAACCTCGCCCACGCGGGGCTGATGATGCTGGCCGCTTACGTCACCTTCGCCCTCTACACGCGGTACGAGATGGACCCGTTCCTCTCGCTCGTCGTCGTCATCCCCCTCTTCTTCCTCCTCGGCGTCCTGCTCCACCGGTTCGTCGTCCGGCGCCTCCCGAGGACGACCGGCACGCCCACGATGCAGTCCCTCCTCCTCCTCTTCGGCGTCTGGCTGGTCCTCCAGAACCTCGCGTACGCCCTCTGGACCGGGGACACGCAGTCGATCCTGACGCCGTACACCCTGAAGTCCGTGACCCTCCTCGGCGTCCGGGTCGGCGTCCCGAACCTCCTCGTCTTCGGCGTGAGCGCCCTCTCCCTCCTCGCGCTCAACTTCGTCCTGAAGCGGACCTACCTCGGCCGGGCCATCCGGGCGGTCACCCAGAACCGCGACGCCGCGCTGCTGTCGGGGATCGACGCGGACCGCCTCTCGGCGATCACCTTCGGCGCCGGGACCGCCTTCGCGGCGATCGCCGGGACGAGCCTCTCCACGCTCTACGCGTTCACGCCCGACTTCGGTCGGAGCTTCCTCCTGAAGGCGTTCTGCATCATCGTCCTGGGCGGGATGGAGAGCTTCACCGGCGTGGCCGCCGGGGCCCTCGTCCTCGCCTTCCTCGAGAACGCCCTCGCCGCCTGGACCCCCATCCCCACCTCGTTCCAGGACGCGATCAGCTTCACGCTCCTGGTCCTGGTCCTCGTGGCGGTCCCCCAGGGCCTCCCCGGGATCGCCCGCAAAGTCGCGCGGTGGCGGGCCTCCTCGTGACGCCGGCCCCCGTCTCCCGCCGCACCCTCCCGTGGCTCCTCTTCGCCGCGGCCGGGCTCGTCCTGCTGCTCGCCCCTCGGTTCCTCGACCGCGGGAGCCTCAACGACGTCTGGAACGTCGCCTTCGGCGTGATCCTCGCGTGCTCCTGGAACATCCTCGGCGGCTTCGCGGGACAGGTCTCGATCGGCTACTCGGCCTTCATCGGAATCGGGGCCTACACCACCGTCCTCCTCGCCCTGAAGGGGGTCGACCCCTACCTGACGCTCCCGCTCTCCGCCCTCCTCGCGGCGGTCTTCGCCGTCCTGATCGGCCTCCCCGCATTCCGCTTGCGCGGCCCCTACTTCACCATCGTGACGATCGGCGTCTCGGAGGCGGTGCGCGTCTTCGCCTCGGGCGTCTCGTTCACCGGGGGCTCCAGCGGCCTACGGATGCCGGCCGGGTCGTTCGACTTCTCCGTGAACTACGCGTCGATGGTCGCGCTGGCCCTGGCCGTGATCGCGCTGACCGCGGCGCTGTCCCGCAGCCCGTTCGGCGCCGCGCTGGGCGCCATCCGGCAGGACATCGACGCCGCCGAGGCCCTCGGGATCGACTCCACCCGGTTCAAGCTCGGTGCCCACGCGATCTCGGCCGCGCTCGTGGCCGTCGCCGGGAGCCTGTACGCGATCAACTTCCAGTACGTCGCCCCCGGCTCCGTCTTCGACTTCCGCCTCTCCCTCTCGATCGTCCTGATGCCGATCATCGGCGGGGTCGGCACCCTCGCCGGCCCGGTCCTGGGGGCCGTCATCTTCAGCTACCTCCAGATCAAGCTCCTGACCATCCCGGCCCTCCGCGACTCCTATCTCTTCATCTACGGCGGCCTCCTGATCCTCGTCATGCTCTTCGAGCCGAAGGGGATCGTGGGCCTCTGGAACAGGCTGGCCGCCTCCGTCCGGCGGAGCCCCGGAGGGTCCGATGCCCGCTGACGCCGGCGGCGCCACCCCGATCCTCTCGGTCCGCAGCCTCTCGAAGCGGTTCGAGGGGCTGCTGGCCCTGGGAGGGGTCAGCTTCGACGTGGAGAAGGGGCAGATCTTCGGCGTCATCGGCCCCAACGGCGCCGGAAAGACCACCCTCTTCTCCTGCATCGTCGGCTCGCTCGTCCCCACCTCCGGGGAGATCCTCTTCCGGAAGCGCCGCATCGGCGGGCTCCCGAACGACGCCGTGGTCCGGCGGGGGGTCGTCAGGACCCACCAGATCGTCCGCCCGTTCCGGGAGATGACCGTCGCCCAGAACGTCTCGGTGGGCGCCCTCTTCGGGCGCGGGAAGCGGCGGGGCGCCGAGGCCGCGAGCCGGGTCGCCGCGGTCCTCGAGACGACCGGCCTCTCCCACCGGGCCGGGGCGCTCGCCGGGACGCTGACGATCGGCGAGCTCAAGCGGCTGGAGATCGCCCGCGCCCTCGCGACCGAGCCGGAGGTGATCTGCCTCGACGAGGTGATGGGCGGGCTCAACCCGTCCGAGATCCTCGCCGCCATGGCGCTCATCCGGACCATCCGCGACGCGGGGGTGACCGTCCTGATGATCGAGCACCACATCCATGCCGTCGTGGGAGTCTCCGACCGGATCCTCGTCCTGAACTTCGGCGAGAAGATCGCCGAGGGGACCCCGAGGGAGGTCGTCGCCGACCCGGACGTCGTCGCCGCCTACCTCGGCGACGAGACGAACCCGCTCCTCGAGGAGTGCGTCTCGTGAGCCTGCTCGAGGTCCGGGGCATCGACGTCTTCTACGGAAACGTCCAGGCGATCCGGGAGGTCTCCTTCGACGTCGCCGGGGGCGAGATCGTGACCGTCATCGGGGCGAACGGCGCCGGCAAGTCCACGACGCTGAAGACGCTGGCCGGACTGATGAAGCCGAGGAAGGGGACCATCCTCTTCGGCGGGAAGGACGTCACCGGGCTGGCCCCCTTCGACCTGGTGGAGCTGGGCCTGGTCCTGATTCCCGAGGCGCGCCAGCTCTGGCCCGGGATGACGGTCCTGGAGAACCTGGAGCTGGGGGCCTACGGCAAGCGGGCGCGGCGCGAGAGGGCCGGGACGCTGGAAACGGTCTTCGGCATGTTCCCGCGCCTCAGGGAGCGCCTCCGCCAGAACGCCGGCACCCTCTCGGGCGGCGAGCAGCAGATGTGCGCGATCGGCCGCGGGCTCATGGCCCGGCCGAAGCTCCTCCTCCTCGACGAACCCGCCCTCGGCCTCGCGCCCATGCTCGTCCGGGAGGTCTTCAAGTCGCTGAGGACCATCCGGGACCAGGGGGTGACGGTCGTCCTCGTGGAGCAGAACGTCTCCCACGCCCTCGCGATCGCCGACCGCGCGTTCGTCCTGGAGACCGGCCGCGTCACCCTCTCCGGCCCCGCGCGCGAGCTCGCCCGCGACCGGCGCGTCAAGGACAGCTACCTCGGGTTCGCCTCCGCGTGAACCGCCAGGAAGGACCGATGCCGACCGATTCCGCCGCCCGCCTCCTCGCGTCCCTCTCCGCCTTCCCCCAGAAGGAGGCGATCCGCTTCGGCTCGCGGACCCTCACGTTCGGCGACCTGGACCGGCTCTCGCGCCGCTACGCGGCCGGACTCTCCGCCATCGGGGTCCGGCGCGGCGACCGGGTCGCCGTCTACGCCGAGGGCTCCCCGGAGCTCGTGGTCGCCCTCCTGGGCCACTACCGGCTCGGGGCGGTACACGTCCCGATCAACACGCACTACCGGGCCGAGGAGGCCGGGCACATCCTCCGGGACTCCGGGGCCGGAGCCCTCCTCTTCACTCCCGGCCCGGAGGCCGAGCAGGTCCTCGCCGAGATCGGCCCGCTGCCCGGGCTGAAGGAGCTCGTCGCGGTCGGCGGCCCCTCCTCCGTCCCCGGCGCGCGGCCCTTCGAGGAGCTGCTGGCCGGAGTAGCCGGAGTGGCCGGAGCCCCGCTTCCTTCGGGAGCCCCCCTGCTGGCCGACGGCGACGCCGCTCTCCTGATCTATACCTCCGGCACGACCGGGAAGAGCAAGGGGGTGGAGCTGTCGTTCGGGGCCCTCGTGGCGAACATCGAGGAGATGACGCGGGCGTGGGGGTTCACCGCCGCCGACCGCCTGGCGCTCGCCCTTCCCCTCTTCCACGTCCACGGCCTCTGCCTGGGGGTCCACGGGGCGCTCCTGCACGGGTTCACGCTCCTCCTCTCCGAGAAGTTCCAGGCGGCCAGGATCGTCCGGGAGTTCGAGGAAAACGGGGCGACCGCCTTCATGGGAGTCCCCACGATGTACGTCCGGCTCCTCGAGCACCTCGACACGCACCCCGCGGCCGCGGAGGCCCTGCGCCGGGCGCGACTCTTCACCTCCGGAAGCGCCCCCCTCCCGGCCGACGACTTCCGCGCCTTCGAGAAACGGACCGGCCACGCCATCCTCGAGCGGTACGGGATGAGCGAGACCCTTTTCACCCTATCCAACCCGTATTCCGGGGAGCGCCGCCCGGGAACCGTCGGCCTCCCCGTCCCCGGCTACGAGGTGAAGGTCGTCGACGACGCCGGGCAGGAGGGCACGCCCGGGGAGCTGGGAGAGATCGTCGTCCGCGGGAACGGGATGATGACCGGCTACTGGGGGCAGCCCGAGGAGACCGCCAGGAGCTTCCGGGACGGCTGGTTCCTCACCGGGGACGTCGCCCGCAGCGACGCCGACGGCTACGTCACGATCGTCGGCAGGAAATCGGTCGACATCATCAAGAGCGGCGGCTTCAAGATCTCCGCGCGGGAGATCGAGGACGTCCTCCGCCGGCACCCGCGCGTCCGGGAGGTGGCGGTGGTCGGAGCCGAGGACCGGGTCTGGGGACAGCGGATCGTGGCGGCCGTCGTCCTCGTGCCCGGCGCGGAGTCCGCCCCGGACGCCGTCCGGGAGGAGCTCGACGGCTTCGCCCGCGCTCACCTCGCGGACTTCAAGCGCCCCCGCGAGGTGCTCCTCCTCCCCGAGCTCCCCCGGAACGCCCTCGGGAAGGTCCAGAAGCACCTGATCCTGAAGGGCCTCCCGGGCCCGCAGACCCCCTGACACCGAAAAAGGCGTAGCCATCCGCGCGGAGCGGGGAATACTCTCGCACGATGGCGAACCGGCTCTTAGGGTTCTTCGGCCGCCTGGGCAAGCGAAAAGCCTCCCGCTCGGACCTCTTCGCGCTCTGCTCCGCCCTGCTGACCGGCCGGGGCGAGGCGTCGGGGATGGCGATGGCCCGGCAGCTCCTCGACAGGTACCGGGGCCTGACGCCCGAGCAGAGGCTCGACTTCCTCCTGATGCTCGCGGAGAATTTCGGCCCGGACCACGCCCGTCTCGAGCGGGCCATCACGGCGTACCAGGCCGGCCCCGACCCGCGCACCGCCCTCGCCCTCCACAATTCCGCCGAGCCGCGCCGTCAGGAGCTGATCCGTCGCCTGAACCGGGCCCCGGGAGGCACCGAGAGGCTCGTCCGGATGCGCGAGGACGTCATCCGGGAGGTTCCGAAGAACCCGTCTCTCGAGGCCGTGGACATCGACTTCGTCCACCTCTTCTCGTCGTGGTTCAACCCCGGGTTCCTCGTCCTGAAGAGGATCGACTGGTCGACCCCCGCCGACCTCCTCGAGAAGATCATCCGGTACGAGGCGGTCCACGAGATCAAGAGCTGGTCCGACCTGAGGCGCCGGCTCGAGCCCGGCGACCGCCGCTGCTTCGCGTTCTTCCACCCGACGCTGGCGGACGAGCCTCTCGTCTTCGTGGAGGTGGCCCTCACCTCCGACGTCCCGGGCTCCATCGCCCCGCTCCTCGCCGAGGCGCGGCCGGGCCGCACGGCGCGCGCGACCACGGCGGTCTTCTACTCCATCTCGAACTGCCAGCCGGGCCTCCGCGGCGTCTCGCTCGGGAACTTCCTGATCAAGCACGTCGTCGAGGAGCTCCTCCGGGAGCTGCCTCAACTGAAGCACTTCGTCACGCTCTCCCCGGTGCCGAAGTTCGTGAGCTGGCTGAAGCGGGAGCGGGAGTCGAAGTCGCCGGCGATCCTGGGCGCGGCGGAGCGCTCCACCCTCCGCGCGCTCGACCAGCCGGGATGGCCCGGCCACACCCAGACCGCCCGCGCGCTCCAGCCCATCCTGTCGAACGCGATCGCCCACTACCTCCTCCTCGCCCGGGATTCCTCGGGGAAGCCCGTGGACCCGGTCGCGAAGTTCCACCTCGGGAACGGCGCGCGGCTCGAGCGGGTCAACTGGATGGGCGACCTCTCGCCCAAGGGGCTCACCGAGGCGGCGGGCTTCATGGTCAATTACCTCTACGACCTCTCCCGCATCGAGCGAAACCACGAGCTGTTCGCCAACAAGGGGGAGGTCGTGGCCTCCCCGGCCGTGAAGAGGCTCCTCGGGCCGGACCCGAACTCCGCACCGAAAGGGTGAGATGACGCCGAGACACTCCCGGCCGGCGAAAATCACAGGGTAGAGACCTGACCCCCAGGCGTACCCTCTGCAACCGCGACTGCCCCGACGCCTGCGGCCTCGTGGCCACCGTCGAGGACGGCCGGCTGGTCCGTCTCGAGGGGGACCCGGAGCACCCGGTCACCCGCGGCTTCCTCTGCTCGCGGACGACGCGGTTCCCGGCGACACAGAACAGCCCGGCGCGGCTCCTCTCGCCCCTGCTCCGGAAAGGGGGCGAGCTCGTTCCCGCCTCGTGGGACGAGGCGATCGCTTTCGCCGCCGACCGCCTCCTGGCCATCCGGGGGGAATCCGGCCCGGCCGCGGTCCTCCACTACCGCTCCGGCGGCTCGCTCGGACTGCTCAAGACCGTGGTGGACCGCTTCTGGGAGGCGTTCGGCCCGGTCTCGGTGAAGCGCGGCGACATCTGCTCGGGCGCCGGCGACGCCGCCCAGATGACCGACTTCGGCGAGGAGGACTCCCACGACCTCTTCGACCTCCTGAACGCCCGGCACATCCTCCTGTGGGGAAAGAACGCCCACGTCTCCAGCGTCCACCTCCTCCCGATCCTGAAGGAGGCGCGGCGGAAGGGGGCGCGCGTCGTCCTGATCGACCCGGTCCGCCACCGCACCTCCCACGTCGCCGACTCCGTCATCCTCCCCCGGCCGGGGGGGGACTTCGCCCTCGCGATGGCCGCCGCCGCCCGCCTCTTCGAGCGCGGCCAGGCCGACCCGGAGGCCGCCTCCTACTGCGACCACCTGGACGCCTTCCGGGCGCTCGCCGCGTCCCGGACGGCCGAGGAGTGGGCCGCGGAGGCCGGAGTCACGCCGGCCGAGGCCGACCTCGTCGCCTCCGCCCTGGCGGGCCGCCCCTGCGCCACCGTGGTCGGCTGGGGACTCGGCCGCCGGATGAACGGCTCGGCCACGGTCCGCGCCCTCGACGCCCTCGGCGCCGTCAGCGGGAACCTCGGCATCCCCGGGGGCGGCGTCTCGTTCTACTTCAAGCGGCGCGGAGCCTTCGACACCTCGTTCCTCTCGGGGGCCTCCGCCCGCACGCTCTCGGAGCCGCTCCTCGGCCAGGAGATCCTCGCGGCGAGGGAGCCGGAGATCCGCGCCGTCTGGGTCACCGCGGCGAATCCCGTGGCGATGCTCCCCGATTCGTCGACGGTCGCCCGCGCCTTCCAGTCGCGCGAGCTGGTCGTCGTGGTCGACTCCTTCCTCACCGACACGGCGAGGCGGGCGCACGTCGTCTTCCCGACCACGACGCTCGTGGAGGACGACGACCTCCTCGGCTCGTACGGTCACCACTGGATCGGCGCCTCGACTCCCGTCCTGAAGCGCCCGGAAGGGGTCCGCAGCGACCTCGAGATCGTCCAGCTCCTCGCCCGGGCCATCGACGACCGGACCGGGGCGAACGGGAACGGGATCGGCCCGGCCGTCGCCGGCTCCGCCGCCGACTGGAAGCGCCGCCTCCTGGCGAAGGTCGCCCCGCTCGGGGCCACGCTGGAGGAGCTGGAGAAGCGCCCCGTGAGGAACCCGATCGCCCCGCCGATCCTCTTTGCGGACCGGAAGTTCCCGACCCCCTCGGGCAAGGTGAACCTCGTCCACGCCGTTCCCCCTTCCGCTCCCGACGAGCCCGGCTATCCGTTCTGGCTCTTCTCGAACTCCACCGAGCACTCCCAGAGCTCGCAGTGGGCCGGCGCTCCCCCCGCCCTCGTCACCGTCACGTGCCACCCGGCGGCCGTCCCCGGCCTCGCGGAGGGAGACCTCGTCGTCCTCGAGAGCGCGATCGGCCGACTGACGGCCCGCCTCGCGTTCGACCCGGAGCAGCGGCGGGACGTCCTCCTCGTCCCGAAGGGAGGGCACCTCGACGCGGGCACCTCGGCGAACGTCCTGGTCCGCGCCCGCGCGACCGACGACGGCGAGGGCGCCGCCTACATGGACTGCCGCGTCCGGATCCAGTGGGGACGGTCCTGAAAACGTGTATTATTGGGGCAATAATACACGTTTTCAGGACCGTCCCCAATAGCAGCAGCGACCGGTCGCGCTGGGGAAAATGGCGACCGTTTTCCAAGCTCGGTCGGATGCCGAAGGGGCCACGCCCCGGAGGCCTTCCAGCGAGCGTCAGGCGAGCGGTCTACACCCGGCCCGATCAGGACTTGCCCACACGAAATGACGAAAAATCTACAATGGCAGCACCGTGAAGAATCGCTACCCGATAATCGTGAGCCTTGGCCTGATCATGGTTGCTCTCGCCGGGTTCGTGAGTTGGCGGTGCTATGGCCGCGTTCCACACATCGAAGACGAGCATGCCTATCTGTTTCAAGCAAAGGTCTTTGCCGACGGCAAGGTGGTGGCCGCTTCGCCGCCCTTCGCCCGGCCGTTTCAGGTTCCCTTCGTCATCGATCGAGATGGCCGGCGATTCAGCAAGTACCCGCCTGGGTTTTCGTTTCTCCTGGCGTTGGGAGTGCTCGTGGGCTTGCCGTGGATCGTGAATGCGCTCTGCGGAGCGCTCGTCTTGGTGGCCGTCTACCTGATCGGCGCCGACCTGCTGGGGCCCCCCGTTGGCCTGTGTGCGGCTCTACTCGGCTTGCTCTCACCGCTGCTGCTGCTCCAGAGCTCTGTATTGATGAGCCATGTCAGCTGCTGCGCAGCCCTCTCTTTCTTCGCCTGGACGTTCTGGCGGTGCAGGGACCGACGACGGCGTCACCCTCTCTCGTACGCCATCGGCGCTGGCCTGTGCCTCGGTCTCGGTGTGCTCATCCGGCCGCTCACGGCAGCCGGAATCGGTGCAGCCTTTCTCGTCCTGGCTGTAGTGGACCTATTTCGGAGCCCAGGCTTCTTCGTCCGACGCTATGGCGTCATGCTGGCTTCCGGCCTGCTGGTGGCGGTGCTCTCGCCTTTCTATAGCTACGCGGCCACGGGAGATCCGTTCACCAACCTCTACACGATGTGGGAACAGTGCGACACGATCGGATTCGGGCCTGGCCACGGCACGGTGCCGACCGGCCATTCCCTGGGGATCTCGTATCTCAACCTCCGAAGAGACCTTGGCCAATTGCGAGAGTTGTTCCTTCCGATTCCCCGTGTCCTGGCATCGTGGCTCGGAGCGGCGCTCCTCACCCTGGGGCTATTCAGCCTGGCCTGGCGGAATGCCCGGATGCTGCCTCTGCTCGTGGCTCCTCCTCTGTTATTGATCTGCGCCTACCTGGCCTACTGGGTCAGCAGCGGCGGCGCCTACGGGCCACGCTACTACCTCGAGGGCCTGCCGTGGGTATGGTTGATCGTCGCGCATGGCTTGGTGTCACTGTCGACGAGCAGATACTGCCGCGTGGTGACAATGGTGGGTCTACCGATCGTGGCGGTCTGGGGCATCCGCGCGACCACCATCCCGCAGCTTCGACAAGGCCAAGGGCTGTACGGCATTACCCGCCGCGACTCCAATACGATCGAGGCAGCCCACCTCGGGAAGGCGCTGGTCTTCGTGAAGGGCAGTGACTGGACGGACTATGGTGCCTTATCCTGGAAGAACTCGGCAAGCCTCGATGGCGAGGTGGTGATTGCGGCTTCGCACGGCCTGCGTTCGGACCGCCGGGTTCAAGAGTTCTTTCCCGGGAGGAGGGTCTACTATTACGATCGGTCCGCGGAGAGGTTGGGCGGTCCTCCCCCGTAGATCGCCAGGACCGCAGAGTCCGCGGAAGCCGGGACAGAAGCGGCCTCGACGAGGCTGTCAAGACGCGTTGCCGATGTCGACCGAAGGTCTGCGACCGGCGGCTCTCCATAGGGGCGCACCCCATCTCGGGCTATCTGAAGCCATCTCCCGATTGAGCCGTCGGACCTCGGCATGAGCTCTCGGCCGCCATCTCGGCCCGATGCCGTACGACGATTATTCCTGGACACCCGGGAAATCTGATTTTCGCCTAACAGCGGCTGGCCCAGATCGTGCTAGATCCTGACTTCAAGCGTTCCGGACCACTATCCTGACCCGGATGGGACGCCCGATGGCCCGAAAACCTCCGAAATGAGGTGAAAGGGCCCGAAAAGGAGCTCCATGGACAAGATCAAGAACATCGCCCTCGTCGCCCACGACAACCGGAAGAAGGATCTGATCGAGTGGGTCGGCTGGAACCACAAGATCATCGTCGACCACAAGCTCGTCTGCACCGGGACGACCGGTCGGCTCGTCGAGGAGGTGCTGAAGGCCAAGGCGGTCGAGGTCAAGGACAAGCCGCCGGTCCTCAACATCACGAAGCTGAAGTCGGGCCCGCTCGGCGGGGACCAGCAGCTGGGAGCGCTGATCGCCGAGGGAAAGATCGACATCGTCATCTTCTTCTGGGACCCGATGGAACCCCACCCGCACGACGTCGACGTGAAGGCCCTCCTCCGGATCGCCGTCGTCTACAACGTCCCGATCGCCTGCACCCGGTCCACGGCCGACTTCCTGATCTCGTCCCCCCTCCTGAGGGAGAAGTACACCCCGGTCGGGACCGACTACACCGCCTACACCAGCCGCAAGGTGGCGGGGGACTGAGGAAGGACGGCTCGAGTCGCTTCGCATCGCTTGCAGCCCGAGCCGGAATCGCCTCCGGCGGCTGCCCTCCGGACTCATAATCGCGCGTGACCGCACACCTGCTCCTCCAGAACGCTCTCCTCGTCGCGACGGTGATGACCCTGCTCTGGGGCTGGAGCGTCTTCCGGCGCGACGCGAGCGTCGTCGACCCCTGGTGGTCGATCGGCTTTCTCCTGTTGGCGATCCAGACGCTCCTCGCCTCCGGGCCCGCCCCGGCGAAGCGCCTCCTCGCCGCGATGGTCGCGCTCTGGGCAGTCCGGCTCTGGGCCCACCTGCTCTGGCGCTCCCGCGGCAAGGCCGAGGACCCGCGCTACAGGGCCTTCCGCGAGCGCTTCGGCCCGGAGCGCTACTGGTGGGTCAGCTTCTTCCAGGTCTTCCTCCTCCAGGGAACGCTCCTCTTCGTCATCTCCGCTCCCCTCCAGGCCGCGCTCGCGAACCCTGTCGCCGGTCCGATCCGCTGGAACCACCTGGCCGGCCTTCTCCTCTTCGCCGCCGGCCTCGGCTTCGAGGCGGTTGGCGACTGGCAGCTCCACCGCTTCCGGTCCAACCGGGCGAAGCGCGGGAAGGTCCTCGACACCGGTCTCTGGCTTTACACGCGGCACCCGAACTACTTCGGCGAAGCGGTCCTCTGGTGGGGCTTCTGGCTCTTCGCGGCGGATGCCCCGTGGGGCCTCGCAACGGTCCTCGCGCCGGCTCTGATGACCTTCCTCCTCCTCCGCGTCTCGGGCGTCACGATGCTCGAGGCGCACCTGAAGAAGAGCCGCCCCGGATACCGCGACTACGTGAAGCGGACCAGCGCCTTCCTTCCGCGCCAGCCGAGGTAGGCCTGCCGTCCCAGGAGCGGACGGCGTAGCCGGCCCACCTCTCCGCGTCGGCTTCGATCCCCTTCACGCACCTCTCGACGAAGTCGCGGAGGTGGGCGACGAGGAGGCCGGAAGCGATACCGCCCCCGTCCGCCACCGGTTTGCCGTCTCCGTCCGAAGCTCCTATTCTCCCCGCACTTCACTCCCCCAGGAGGAACTCGCCATGACCAGCCCGTACATGAGCGGCCTCGACAAGAACCCGGCCAACTACGTGCCGCTGACCCCCCTCAGCTTCCTCGAGCGGTCCGCCTACATCTACCCGGACCGGCTCGCGGTGGTCCACGGCGAGCGGCGGTTCACCTGGAAGGAGACCTACGCCCGCTGCCGGCGGCTGGCGTCGGCGCTGGTGAAGCGGGGCGTGAAGCCGGGCGACACCGTCGCCGTGATGCTCGCCAACACTCCCGAGATGTACGAGTGCCACTTCGGGGTGCCGATGGCAGGGGCGATCCTGAACACCATCAACACCCGCCTCGACTTCGACACCGTCTCGTTCATGCTGGAGCACGCCGAGGCGAAGGTGATCATCGCGGACCGCGAGTTCGCCGACACGATCCGGAGGTCGGTCTCGCTCCTCTCCCGCCCCTACCTCCTGATCGACGTGAACGACCCTGAGCACCCGCTCCAGACGCCGGTCGGCGGCGTCATGTACGAGGACCTCCTGAACGAGGGGGACCCGGCGTTCGCCTGGAAGGGGCCGGCCGACGAGTGGGACGCCATCTCGCTCAACTACACCTCGGGGACCACCGGCAACCCGAAGGGGGTCGTCTACCACCACCGGGGCGCCTACCTCAACGCGATCTCGAACATCGTCAGCTGGGCGATGCCGCCCCACTCGGTCTACCTCTGGACCCTCCCGATGTTCCACTGCAACGGGTGGTGCTTCCCCTGGACGACGGCGGCGAACGCCGGCACGAACGTCTGCCTCCGGCACGTCGAGGCGAAGAAGATCTTCGAGCTGATCAAGCAGCACAAGGTGACCCACTACTGCGGCGCCCCGATCGTCCACTCGCTCCTGATCAACGCCCCCGAGGAGATGAGGCAGGGGATCGCGCACAAGGTCTCCGGCCTCATCGCGGCCGCGCCGCCGCCCGCCGCCGTCATCGAGGGGATGGAGCGGATCGGCTTCGACCTGTCGCACGTCTACGGCCTCACCGAGACCTACGGCCCCGCCGCCGTCTGTGCCAAGCAGGACGACTGGGCGGCGATGGACATCAGCAAGCGGACCGAGCGGAACGGCCGGCAGGGGGTCCGATACCACATGCAGGAGGGGCTGACGGTCCTCGACCCGGTCACGATGAAGCCGGTGCCCTGGGACGGCGAGACGATCGGCGAGGTGATGTTCCGCGGGAACCTGACGATGAAGGGGTACCTGAAGAACCCGACCGCCACCGACGAGTCGTTCCGCGGCGGCTGGTACCACACCGGCGACCTGGCGGTGATGCAGCCCGACGGCTACATCAAGATCAAGGACCGCTCGAAGGACATCATCATCTCGGGGGGCGAGAACATCAGCTCGGTCGAGATCGAGGACGTCATCTACCACCACCCGGCGGTGATCGCCGTGGCGGTGGTGGCCACGCCGGATCCGAAGTGGGGCGAGGTGCCGTGCGCGTTCGTGGAGCTGAAGCCGGGCGTCACGGTGCCGGCCGAGGAGCTGCGGGACCACTGCCGGGAGCGGATGGCCCACTTCAAGGTGCCGAAGAAGTTCGTCTTCCAGGTCGTGCCGAAGACCTCCACCGGCAAGATCCAGAAGTACCTCCTGCGGCAGCAGGCCCACTCGGCGGAGGCGATCGAGTAGGGGGGGGGCGGTCGAGTAGGGGCGAGCTGGCAGAGAAGGGGGGCTCCAGCGGGAAACCATCGACCGGGTCAGATGTCTAGTATCGTATAATAGTCCCATGAGGAAGACGGCCCTTTCGGTCACGATCAGCCCGGCGAACCTCGCCTGGCTCAAGGCCCGAGCGGCGAGCCAGGACGGACGGAGCCTCAGTTCGGTCCTCGACGGCCTTCTCGCAGAGGCGCGCTCCAGCTCACGCGTGGGTACCGGCGCGGAATCCGTTCGCGGGACGATCCGGATCTCGCCAGACGATGCGGGTCTGGAGAGAGCGGACGAGGCCCTCCGGGCGCTGTTTCCTTCCAGGCCACCATCCGGCGGAAGCGGTGCCTGAGAAGGCGGCCGTCACCGACACGCATCCGCTGCTCTTCTTCGCGGCCGGAGGGAAACGTCTCGGACGCCGGGCGAGCGCCTTCTTCAATGCGTGCGAACGACAGGAGGCGATCCTCTACGTCCCGGCCGTCGTCGTCTGGGAAACCACCCTCCTGGCCAAGGTGGGCCGAATCGACCTCGGACGCAGCGTGCGCGCCTTCTTCGAGGATCTGTTCGCGAATCCAGCCTACCAGCCCCTCGACCTCGACCCGGAACAGGTCTATTGCGCCGCCGAGAAACGGCCGAACGAGGATCCGTTCGATGCCCTCGTCTGCGCGGCCGCCATCCAGCTCGGCCTTCCTCTCGTCACCCGGGACTCGACCATCACGGCGTGGGGTGTCGTTCAAACGGTCTGGTAGGAGATTGGGGACGGTCCTGAAATCGTGTATTGCTGAGACCCTCGCGGGCGGGAGGCCTGCTACGCTTTCGGGATGATGCTGCCGATCGCCGCGCTCGTGATGGCCCAGGCCTCCGCGATTCCGCCCCTCGCCCCCGCCGACCTGATCTTCACGAGAGGGAAGGTCTGGGCCGGGAAGGGCCTCCCCGAAGCCACGGCGCTGGCGGTCCGGGGCGAGACGATCGCGGCCGTCGGCTCCGACGCGGAGGTCCTCCGCTGGAAGGGACCGGCGACCCGCGTCGTCGACCTGAAGGGGCGGCGGGTCGTCCCCGGGTTCAACGACGCGCACCTCCACTTCGCGAGCGGAGGATTCGGCCTCCTCTCGCTCGACCTCCGCTCGGCGAAGGACGAGGCCGAGATGGCCGCCCGCATCGCGGCCTTCGCCGCCACGCTGCCGCCCGGGCGCTGGATCACCGGCGGCAGGTGGGACCACGAGCTGTGGACCCGGAAGGTCCTCCCGAGCCGAGCCTCCCTCGACCCGGGGACGCAGAAGAACCCGGTTCTCGTCTCGCGCGTCGACGGTCACGAGGCCCTCGCGAGCTCCCTCGCGCTGAAGGCCGCGGGGATCACCCGCGACACGCCCGACCCGGCCGGCGGCACGATCGTCCGGGACGCGCGCGGCGAGCCGACCGGGATCCTGAAGGACAACGCGATGGACCTGGTGACGAAGGTGATCCCGCCTCCCTCGCGCGAGGAGACGCTGGCCGCCGTCCGGGCGGCGATGAGGGAGGCCGCGCGCCTCGGAGTCACGTCGGTCCAGGACAACTCCCCCGCCTCCGCGCTCAGGGCCTACCGCGACCTGAGGAGGGCTGGCGAACTGACCGTCCGGATCAGCGCGTGGCAGGGCTCGGAGTCGCTCGAGGCGCTCCGGGCGGCCGGTATCGTGGGCGGCATCGGCGATGACTGGCTCCGGATCGGCGCTGTGAAGCTCTTCGCCGACGGGTCGATGGGCTCCGGCACCGCCGCCTTCTTCGCCCCGTACGCCGACGACCCTTCCACCTCCGGCCTCCTCCTCTCTGGCGACGTGCAGCTCAAGGAGCTGATCCGTTCGGCCGACGCCGCCGGTTTCCAGGTGGCCGTCCACGCCATCGGCGACCGGGCCAACGCCCTCGTCCTGGACGCGCTGCAGGAGATCGAGAAGGCGACCGGCCACCGCGCGGTCCGCCCCCGCGTGGAGCACGCCCAGGCGATCCGGACGGCGGACCTGGCCCGGTACCGCGCCCTCGGCGCCCTCGCCTCCATCCAGCCGTCCCACTGCATCACCGACCTGGCCTGGGCCGAGAAGCGAATCGGCCCGGTCCGCGTCCACGACGCCTACCGCTTCCGGTCCCTCCTCGACGCCGGGATCCCCGTCGCCTTCGGCACCGACTGGTCGGTCGAGCCGCTCGACCCGCGGATCGGCCTCTACGCCGCCGTCACCCGCGAGAGCCAGGAGGGCGGACCGAAGGGGGGCTGGCACCCGGAGGAGAAGCTGACGATCGAGGAGGCGCTGGACCTCTACACGCGCGGGTCCGCGTTCGCCGAATTCGCGGAAGAACGTAAGGGGACGCTCGAGCCGGGGAAGCTCGCCGACCTCGTCGTCTTCGGCGCGGACATCCTCGCCATCGGGAAGACGGACCCGCGAGCGCTCCTCACGGCGCCCGTCGAGCTGACCGTGGTGGGGGGAAGGATCGCCTTCGAGGCGAGGCCGGCCACACGGGAGGGGAAGGGAGCCGATCGCCAGCCGGACGAACGTCCCACGGTGAGATAGCATCGTCCCGTCCCCGCAGGGCGGCCCTGCCGGCCGGGGACCGAGGAGGGAACCATGATCCTGCTCAACCCCAGGCAGCCCGCCTTCTTCACGTCCGACGAGGCCTCCCGCGAGGTCGTCCGCGAGGTGATCTCCTTCTTCGAGGCCAAGGGAAAGGCCCGGCTCAAACAGGACGACTTCGACCGGACCTGGTACGGCGACTTCCTGGAATTCGTGGAGAAGAAGCGGGTCTTCGCCACCTTCCTCACGCCGGCCCCCCTCGGCGGGGACAACGCCCGCTGGGACACGGCCCGGAACTGCGACCTCAACGAGGTCCTCGGCTTCTACGGCCTCCCCTACTGGTACACCTGGCAGGTCTCCATCCTGGGCCTCGGACCGCTCTGGATGTGCGACAACGACCTGATGAGGCGGATGGCCGCCCACCGGCTCGAGGCGGGCGGGATCTTCGGCTTCGGCCTCTCGGAGAAGGAGCACGGGGCCGACATCTACTCGTCGGACATGGAGCTGGTCGGTGCCGGCGAGGGGAAGTGGATGGCCCGAGGCGACAAGTACTACATCGGCAACGGCAACGAGGCGTCCCTCCTCTCGGTCTTCGGGAAGATCGCCGGCACCGGCGAGTACGTCTTCTTCGCCGTCGACCCGAAGCGGACCGGGTACAAGCTGGTGAAGAACATCTGCGCCAGCCAGTCGTACGTCGCCGAGTTCCTCCTGGAGGACTACCCCGTCGCAGAGGACGAGATCCTCCTCCGCGGCCCCGCCGCCTGGGACGCCGCCCTGAACACCGTCAACGTCGGCAAGTACAACCTCGGCTGGGCTTCCATCGGGATCGCCACGCACGCCCTCTACGAGGCGATTCACCACGCGGCGGGCCGGCGGCTCTACGGCATGGCCATCACCGACTTCCCGCACGTGAAGCGGATGTTCACCGACGCCTACGCCCGGCTCGTGGCCATGAAGCTCTTCGCGCTCCGGGCCAGCGACTACTTCCGCTCCGCGTCCCTGGAGGACCGGCGCTACCTCCTCTTCAACCCCGTGGTGAAGATGAAGGTGACCACCGAGGGCGAGAAGGTGATCGACCTCCTCTGGGACGTCATCGCCGCGAAGGGGTTCGAGAAGGACACCTACTTCGAGATGGCGGCACGGGACATCCGGGCGCTCCCGAAGCTGGAGGGGACCGTCCACGTCAACATCGCCCTCATCGTCAAGTTCATGAAGAACTACTTCTTCGCCCCGGCCCCGTACCCGGAGGTGCCGCGGCGCGCCGACGCCGCCGACGATACCTTCCTCTGGAGCCAGGGGCCCGCCAAGGGCCTCGGCAAGGTCCGCTTCCACGACCCGACGCCCGTCTTCGCGGCCTGGGCCAAGCAAGAGCATCAGCCCAACGTGGCCCTCTTCATGGAGCAGATCGCGCTCCTGAAGGAGATGCTCGTCCGGGCCACCCCGACCGAGGAGCAGACGAAGGACGTCGACATGCTCCTCGTCGTGGGCGACCTCTTCACCCTGGTCGTCTACGCCCAGCTGATCCTCGAGAACGCCAGGCTCCTCGGCCCCGCCGAGGTGGACGGCGACCTCGTCGACCAGATCTTCGACGTCTTCGTCCGCGACTTCTCCAGGCACGCCGGCGACCTCTACACCAAGCCCTCCACCACGCCGGCCCAGATGGAGTACGCGCTGAAGATGATCCGGAAGCCTGTCTTCGACGCCGGCCGCTATGACCGGGTCTGGAAGAGCGTCCACGCCCTGAAGGACGCCTACGAGATGAACCCCTGACCGGGGGATCGCTCCCTCCTGGCGGCGCTCCGTCTAGACTCGCTCGATGAACACCGCAGCTGGCGAAGTCCTCGGCGCGATGATCACGCCCGCCGTCCTGATCTCGGCGTCCGGCACGCTCGTCCTCTCCACGTCGAACCGCCTCAGCCGCGTCGTCGACCGCGTGCGCGTCCTCGCGGCAGAGGCGGAGCGGACCCCGTCTCCCCAGGGCGCCGCCATCTCCTCGCGGCGGACCGCCCTCATCGCCAGCCAGCTCAACCAGCTCGCCCAGCGCGTCGTCCTGCTCCGCAATGCCATGACCGCCCTCTACACCGCGATCGGCCTCCTGGTGGCCACCAGCATCGGCGTCTCCATCGTGGTCCTCCTGGCCTGGCCCGACAGCCTCGTCGCGATCGGGCCCGGCATCGCCGGCGCCTGCGCCCTCCTCTACGCCAGCGTCCTCCTGGTCCGCGAGGCGCGCCTCGCCGTCGTCTCCACCCTCGAGGAGATGGGGTATGCGAGGGAGGCGGTGGCCGGGAACGGCGCCGGGAAACCCCCGACCTGACGCATTACGCAGGCCCCCCGCCCGCCGTCGGCGACGACGGTTGCGGGCCGCGGGGGCGCGATGCCATGATGCCGCCCATCACGGATTCCGCCCCCGGGAGAGCGCGTTGGGAATTCAGGCTCTCGAACGGCTCGTCCCGAGACCTGGAGAAGCAGGATGGACTGGAAGAGTTCGCGTTTGCTGCGGATCGTCGCCGGGGTGGTGCTGTTCGGCGCGCTCATGGGGCTCAGGAGCTCGTTCGGCCCCGCGTGGGCCAAGATCCTGGTCGCGGCGGTGGCGGGCGGTGTCCTCGGCGTGACGATGATGACCGCGAGGGCCAGGAACGGAACGCCCCGGGGGGCGGCCGTGGCGGCTCTGGCCGCCCTGGCCGCGCTGAGCCTGTCGGCCTGTACCAATCTGTCCGCCGTCCGGACGTTCGCGACGACGTCGGCCGTCGCGGTGGAGAACAGGGAAGTGCTGATCGACTACGCCCAGGCACCCACCGTCATCGCCCGGCTGGCACCGGCCGGCCAGGCGGCCTCGCTCGACTCGCTCGCGAAGGAGCGCTCGAAACAGCGGGGGCGGCTCTGGTCGGTGCAGCGGGTCCTGGGGCACTACTTCAGGACGCTGGCGGACCTGGCCGCCTCCAGCCTCCCGAGCGCGAACCCGGAGATCGGGGCGCTCGTCGTCTCACTGGAGGATGCGAAGGGCGCCGTCGGCGCCAGCGCCATCACCAACGGGACGATCGACGCGGCCGGGTCGATCGCGAAGGTGCTGACGCGCCTCTCGCTCGACGGGTGGCGGCAGGCCCGGGTCGGCGAGATCGTCCGGGAGGTCGACCCTTCGGTCCAGAGGAGTGTCGCCGGGCTGGGTGAGGTGGTCACGCAGGACTTCTCCGCCTCGCTCGACCAGGAGGCGGACGCGATCCGGAACTACTTCGGGACGGCCTTCGCCGACGCGAGGAGCCGGGGCGAGGAAGAGGCGGCCGGGCGGCTGGCGAGGTACCTGCAGGCCGAGGCGCTGGATGGGGTGGCGGCCCGCCGCCGGAAGCTGAAGCCTTACGCCGAGGCGCTGGCGAAGATCGGCAAGGGGCACGCGGAACTGGCCGCCGACGGCGGTAAGCTGGACGGAAAGAGCCTGGTGGAGAAGCTGAAGCAGCTCTCGAAGGAGCTGGCGACGCTGGCAAGTGCGGCAGGGACGCTCGAGGACTGAAGGATGAGCAACGGCAGCGGGAAGAGCAGGGCGAAGAAGGCCCAGGCCGGGCCGATCTCGAAGGACCAGGCACGCGAGCTGGGGCGAGCGTTTCTCGACATGGCCCACGCGCTGGGGACGTATCGATTCGACAGCTGGAACGACATGACGGCGGCCGACCGGAAGAGGGTCGAGGACGAGGAGTGGGACCTGCTCACCTGCTCGAGCAGCCTGACGACCAAGGCGGCCGGCGTCGTCCTGGACGATCTGCGGGGTGACCTCGCGACGATCGCCGACGGGGCGGCCCGTGCGACGAAGGTGATCGGGACCATCCAGAACGTCAAGGCCATCCTGAAGCTCGCCGCGGCATTCGTGGCGCTGGGAGGGGCGATCGTCTCCGGAAGCGCCGTGGCCATCACCTCTACCGCCGCCGCGGCGGCTGCCGCGGCGGTGACCGCCGTGACTCCCGGGTCCGCAAAGCACGAGGCGTAGACGGACGACTGCATCGAACGGAAAGAGGAGGCCCCCGTGAACGATCGTCACCCGGTCCAGTGCATCATTCCCCCCTACATCGCCGAACGGCTGGCGCAGTCGGCCGACCCGAGGATCCGGGCGCGGGCGGTGGCCAACCTGTCTCGCGCCGCGGCATTCCGGGCCGTCAGGAGCTTCTCGCAGCAGCTGCCGTCGCTGATGGTGACGACGGCGCCGGAGAAGAAGAAGCACCGGCTGGTCTACGACTCGCGGTCCACGGACCAGCTCCCGGGGACGCTGGCGCGGTCCGAGGGTGGGAAGAGCATCAAGGACCCGGCGGTGAACGAGGCGTACGACGGGGCCGGGGCGACGTACGACTTCTACGAGCAGCTCTTCGAGCGGAACTCCCTGGACGACCGGGGGATGACCCTGGTCTCGTCGGTCCACGTGGCCGAGCCGGACTACGGCGGCTCGTTCGTCTCGATGGACAACGCCTTCTGGAACGGTGAGCAGATGGCCTACGGGGACGGCGACGGCGTTCTCTTCCACCGCTTCACGCTTTCCCTCGACGTCATCGGGCACGAGCTGACCCACGGCGTCACCTCGTTCACGTCGAACCTGACCTATTCGGGGCAGTCCGGGGCGCTGAACGAGCACTTCTCCGACGTCTTCGGCATCCTCGTGCGGCAGTGGAAGAACGGCGAGAGCGCGCGGACGGCCGACTGGACGGTCGGGCGCGGGGTGCTGGTCCCCGCGAAGACGAGGCGAGCCATCCGGGACCTCGAGAACCCGGGGACCGCCTTCACCGACGACCCGGACCTGGGGACCGACCCCCAGCCGGGCCACCTGAAGGACCTCTACCTGGGCAACTCGGACAACGGCGGGGTCCACATCAACTCCGGCATCCCGAACCGGGCGTTCGTCCTCGCGGCGAAGGCGCTGGGGGGCAACGCCTGGGAGGCGGCGGGCCGGATCTGGTACCGGACGCTCCTCCAGCTCTCCAGCTCCAGCCAGTTCCAGGACTGCGCGGCGATGACGCTCCAAATCGCGGCGACGCTCGGGGCGGCGGAGAAGAAGGCGGTGAAGGCGGCCTGGAGGAGCGTCGGGCTGACGGTGTAACGTCCCCGGGGGAGGCCGGACGTGAAGGTGACCTTTCTCCAGTCGGGCGGGTTCGCCGGGGCGACGAGAGGGTGCGCGGTCGACTCGGCGCTCCTCGACCCCGAAGCCGCGCGGGAGGTCGAGGGTCTCGTCCAGGCGAGCCGCCTGACGGCCTCCGGAACGTCCCTCTCCCCTGCCGCCCGCGACCTGAAGCAGTACGAGATCGCCGTGGAGAGGAGAGGGCCCGGGGACCGAGGCGCCGTCAGGGTGGTCTTCGACGACTCCACCGTCCCCCCGGCCGCGCGAGCCCTTCTGGCCTACCTGAAACAGCGGGCCCGGCCGACGCGTCCCGCCTGACCGGCCGCGGAGGGGGAGGATCCGGGCCGGGACGGCCTCCGCGTTCGCGAAGGGGACGCCCCGGTTCCTGACCTGGGGAACGGCGCCAAATCCGCCGTTTCCACCGACTCGTCCGCGGCTCCCTGACCTTCCCCGGAAGAAGTCCGCCTCCCGTCACAACCGGCCAAGGCTTGCACTTCAGATCTGTCAGTATTCCTCACGAGCCCATGGTTTTCCCTCGTCCGGTCAGGGGGAAGGTTGTCCGGGAAAGGCAGGAGGAGCCATGAACACGAACGACATGCCGCGCCGCTGGTCCCCGTCTCGCGTCTCGCTTCCGCCCTTCCTCCTCTTCGCCCTCACCCTCCTGGCGCCGGCGGCGTCGGCGGCTAATCCCAACCACATCGCCGGCGTTTCGTGGCTCGGCAAGTCCGTCTTCCTCACCTCCGCATACAACAACCCCGGGGTGGCCGACGCCCAGATCTACGACCTGGCGTTGAACAAGTGGAACCAGGTCCCGAACTTCACCAGGCCGAGCTTCCCCCTCGACCCGGGGTCTCCGAACGCGATCACCGGCGACGTCTTCCAGGGCCTCCTCTGCTTCTTCTCGGTCCCGCCCAGGGCCTCCGGGGCGCCCGCAGTCCTCGAGCTCCACACGATGGACATGACCGGGAAGTGGTCGGAAGCGAAGGCCGTGCCTCTCGTCACCCCCTGGGGAACGTCCCCGACCTCCATCCAGCGGGTGAGGGCCAAGACCTACATGGGCCGGCTCTTCCTCTTCGTCGACTTCGTGAACCCCCCCCCTCTCGGGGGAGGGAGGTACCTCTGGACCTGCTGGCAGGTCGATCCGACGGTCGAGACGGGGTTCTACGTGGAGGGTGCCGCCATTCCCGCGAATTTCGAGCCCGTCGTCTTCCAGCAGAAGGTCCCGGGCGCGACGTCCGGTCAGCCGCTGTACCGGTGGGTGATGGGGGTCCTCGGCAGGGACGACCAGAAGAGGACGATGAGCTTCGGCGCCTTCGCCAAGGAGCCGGTCGGGCTGGTCTGGACCGACCTCATCCCTCCTCCCTACATCGACCCGGACCGGTCGAACGACCCCGGCCTCTTCTACGGACCGGGCGAGAACTACGCGGTCGACCAGGTCCAGATGATCCTCAGGACGGGCAACCGCTACTTCTACAACATCGAGGCAGGCACCTGGGCCCCTCATCAGGGAGGTGACGACATCGCCAACCAGTACCTCTGGTCCTCGACCAACGTCACGACGGCGACGGCGACCACCGCGAATCCCGACGGGTCGCTCACGGAGCACCTCGTCGTCTCCGGGTGGCAGGGCCAGGCGCTTCAGATGCAGACCCGCCAGTCCCAGGTCTTCCAGAAGGCCTTCGTCAAGCAGGTAATCGACATGTCGAAGTCGAGCTACGACGATCCGGCGGCCTGGAACGTCATCGGCGTGATCCAGGGCCCCGGGGTCTACAGCCTGAACGGCGGGAAGTACGAGGACTACAAGGACGGCGGCCCGGCCACGGTAGAGACGGCTCACAGCTCGGGCTCCGGCACCGCGACCTCCTCCTCGACGAGCAATTCCGTCAACATGAAGGCGGGCTTCGAGGGCGAGGTCGGGTTCCTCGCCGAGGCCAAGGTCGACACCGGGATCGACGTGACGGCCTCGGTCGAGAACACGACGGCCACGACACAGACGTCCGAGATGTCCCAGACGGTGAAGTACTCGGCCCAGGGAACGAACAGCGGGTCGGTAGGCTGGCTGGTCGTCGGGAAGCCGTCCATCACCGTCGAGGCGTACAAGGCGGCCGCGATGAACGGCACCCTGCTGCCGCAGACGATCTACAACTCGAAGGTCACCGGGTACGACCTGCAGTCCATCCAGTTCGACATCACCACGCTGAAGGCCGCCGACGACACGAAATCCCAGTACCTCGCGGGGATGACCCCCGCCCCCGCGTCCACGGACGTCCTCGGGTGGATGTCGACGGCCTCCATGTACCAGGGCCCTTCGATCCTCGACGTCGACGACGGGAAGGGAAACCTGATCCTGGGGAACATGTACGTCACCCCGAACGTGGAGACGTGCTCCGACTTCAAGGCGTCTTCGTCGAAGGACGTCTCCGTCGCCACGACGAGCCAGTTCAACATCCACGCCTACGTCGCCGGGAACGGCATGGGCTACGACTACGACAGTTCGGTCGAGAACTCGAGCTCGACCGAGCTCAGCGCCAGCCTCTCGGCCTGCCTCTGGCTGATCCAGGCGTCCTCTGATCCCAGCGTCTACCCCAGGCTGACCGACCTGGACGTTCATCCCCACTTTCTCGTGCCGCTGACGAAGAGCCCCGGATACCAGCCCCCGTTCTGGATCTCGACCCTGGGAAAGAAGTACGGCTGGGCGCCCTGGCTCCTGACGTGGGAGGTGGCCAGCTACGAAGGGCACCTGACGTCTGCTTCCGTCGGCTCTCCCGGGGGCTCCTCCACCCCCCGCGGCCTCGTCCACGTCGGGGCGACCCCGCCCGTCGGCGGGACGGTCTTCGTCGACGCGGCGGAGACGTCGCCGAAGATCTACTCCGTCGGCGTCGGCGAGGGCTTCGCCGTGGAGGCGGTCCCCGCGCCCGGATACCGGTTCGCGTACTGGGAGTCCCGGTCGGCGATCGGCGTCCGCAACCGCCGCGCCCGCATGACGTTCGGCGCCCTCCTGAAAGAGGGGGGAGCGGCCCTCCGGGCCCACTTCGAGCTGAAGCCCCCGGGCACCTTCGAGGTCTCCCAGTCGTGGTCCTCCGACACCGCCTCGGTACACGTGGGGGGAGCATTCCTCGACCCGGCCCTCGCCTCGTTCGACCCGAAGGCCGAGACACTCTCCCTCCTCCTCGGGGCCAAGGAGATCGCCGTCCAGAACGGGACCTGGACCACGACGCTCCGGACGCGCCGGTTCCGTTCGACGGACGGAACGATCGACCTCGTCCTCGACTTCGGAAGCTACACCTGGAGCGCGGTCGTCGCCGGCATCGACCTCTCCCACCTCCTGCGCGAGAGCAAGCCGGCGGAGGCCGCCCTCGGCCTTCGGCGGGAGAAGGACCGGTACGTCCAGTACTGGCCAGTCCGCGCGACGGGTGAGTGGGACCTCGCCGGGTCGGACGGCGTGCCGCAGGCGATCGACTTCCGGTCGGCCCGGGCGCGGGTCGAGATGGACACGGCGCTCCCGGGCGGGGCGATCCACCTCGTGATCGAGGACGCCGTCATCCCGTGCACAGGATTCGACCCGGCCCGCGAGAGCAGCCTCTCGATCGGGGGGCTGAAGCTGAAGCCCGGGAGGTGGTACGGCGGCTGGGGAGGGCTCTACGTCCAGTACGGCGAGAACGCCCAGGCCGTTTACGAGGCGACCCTCGACCCGGCCAGCGGCCGGCTCGGCCTGGAGGCCTACCTCAAGACGGCCCGCAACGTGATCTTCGACGGCGGGCACCACCAGACGGTCCACGTCTCGACGGACGCCGGCGGCTCGACGGAATCGGGACAGGTCCACTTCGACCTGGCCTCGATGAAGGTCTCCCTCGAGCAGACGGGGTCCTCGGCGTCCGCCGCCTCCCGCGAGCAGCCGCAGGACACGACGGTGAACTGGGCCGCCGCGCCGCACAGGCGTGTCACGCCGCCGGCGGAGGGGGGCGGGACGCCCGTCCAGGCCGTGAAGCGTTGAGCGAATCCGCAGGAACACCCCGGGAGTTGAAGATGAGAAGGGCCCTCCTCGCCCTCGCGGCCGTGGCGGCTTTCGCGAGCGCCCCTGTCGCCCTCGCGGGGCGCAGCGCCCTGACGGGGAAGGGACTCGACCCGTACGTCCCGATCCTCTCGACCTACGTTCCGACCTGGGCGATCGAGGGGTCGATCGGCTTCTGGGAGATGCCGTCGAGGCTGCCCGCCAAGGTCCCGGAGCTCTTCAGCAGCAAGTTCGCCCTCGTCGTCAACGTCGCCTTCGGCCTCGTCACGCCGGACGGGACGAAGATCGTCTTCGACGGCGTCTCGGCGGAGAGGGACGCCGACCTCGTGAAGTGGGTCGACGCCATGAAGTCGGCCGGGGCGATCGTCGTCGGCTCGGCGGGGGGGGCCCACGACAACGCGTCCACGGGGAACAAGCTCCCGTGGAAGGGCGGCAAGACGCCGGATCAGCTCGCGAAGCTCGTCGTCGCCTGGATGGACCGGTACCACCTCGACGGCGTCAGCTTCGACATCGAGACCGACGCCTGGCCGGCCGCCGAGATCTCGGCGACCTGCCGGGCGATCCGCAAGCTGAGGCCCGGGGCGGTCGTGGCGCTCGACTGCGAGATCCAGCCGATGGTCGGCATCCCCGACGCGCGCAAGCCGGTCCGCACCGCCGTCTTCGACCTCCTTCCCGGCAAGGAGATCGACTACTTCGAGGGGCAGGCCTACAACTACGGCTGGGGGTGCGTCGCGACCGGCCAGTCGGCCGACGCGGACGTGGCCGCGCGGACGGCCACCGACCGGTTCTGGGCGGCCAACCCGGAGAGGTTCCTGAACAACGTCTTCGCGAGCGCGGCGGACATGGTCGTCGCGCAGGTCCAGAAGGCGACGGGGATGAAGTACGAGGCGGTCGCCGCCCGCATCGTCGTCGGGCTCGAGCCGGGGTACCAGGACCAGCCCGACAGCGCCGACAAGGACGCGTCGAAGACGGGAGGCGCCGACGCCTGGACCCTGAAGCCGGAGCGGCTCGACGCGGTGATCTCCGGCTTCGTCCGGCCCAAGGGCTTCCGGGGCGTCATGCACTGGACGCTGCAGCGGGACCAGGGGGGGACGAAAGCGCAGTGGGCGACGACGACCGGCCTCGACACGAAGACGTTCGACTACCACAAGAGATCCGCCGAGCAGCTGGCCCTGCGCGGATGGCTGGGCAACTAGAAGAAGGCCGCAGAACGGCAAGAACGGCAAGAGGAGTGAAGACGAGATGAGAACGAACCCGACCGGACCCGGAAGGATCGTGGCGGCGGCCCTGGCGAGCTTCCTCGCCGCGGCGCCCGCCTTCGCCGGGAGCTTCAAGCTGAACGTGGGCAGCTACACGGTGCCGATCGCCAACGACGGTTCGAAGGTCGACGTGAAGAACATCCTCGGCACCATCCCGACCTACACCGACGTCTACTCCGGTCCCACCAAGTGGGCGCGGACCGACAAGGCCGACGAGGCGACCCTCAAGACGGCCGCCCTCGCGATGGCGCTGGGGAACAGCATCTTCCTCCAGCTCACGGAGATCGAGGCCGACCTGAAGGCGACGACGCTCGCCGACAAGAACCTCGACAAGGCGGCGATCGCGGCGAAGGTCGTCGAGTCGATGGGGGTCAACCAGTGGTTCGCGACGGCGCTCCAGGAGTCGCGCTTCCGCTACGCCGAGCACTCGGGCTACTACCAGAACGACAACGCCCCCTCGGCGATCCATGCCAACGCCAGCGGATCGCCGACCGCCCGCAAGGCCTCCAAGTACAAGTTCCTCCAGAACCTCAAGGGGGGCGCCGCCGCGAATCTCTACGTGGACTCCTCCGGCCAGGGGGCGGTCCTGAACTTCATGAACCTGCAGGGCTTCGTCTGGGCCTCCGTCGAGAAGGGCTACTACGAGGCGCTGAGCTACAACGTCAACAAGACGGGGTACGACGAAAAGCCGGCCAAGGGGTTCAGCTTTCCCCAGTGGGCGATGAACTACGCCGCCAACGCCGCCAACGCGACCCACTACCCGCTCACGCCGACGCAGCTCTCCGAGATGAAGCTCGACCCGAGCCTCGGCTTCCCGCAGGCGATGGGCCTCCTCTACAACAGGGGCCAGTTCCCGTTCGTCTACCCGACGATCTACCCGGGGCTCGTCCTCAACCCTGTCCTTGCCGGGAACGGGACGGTCTCCTTCGAGAGCAAGGTCGACTTCCAGCTCCCCAAGAGCGCAAACGACACGCCGGAGATCTGGGGCAAGGCCTACGTCTGGCAGCTCCCCTGGCTCATGGCGGCCCAGAACGCGACCGGTGAGTTCTACGCGGAGAAGGTCTCCGCCGCCGACGTCGTCACGATGCTCAAGCTCCTCAAGGGGATGTACAACGGCAACGACGCCGCCAAGGCGGACGCGGTGGTCGACGCGGCGATCGCGCAGGCGAACAAGCTCTCGTGGGACCAGCAGTACAAGTCCGAGACGACGTACGACAACATCCAGAAGGTGGCCAAGGCCATCCTGGAAAGCAGCAACTAGCTCGCGGAGCGGGCGGCCAGGGAGAACGCGGGAGATGCAGACGATTCACCGGGTCCTCGGGCGTGCCGCCCTCTCCCTGGCCGTCGCGTGCCTCGCGTGCCCCTTCTCCCTCGCGGCGCGGGACGAGAAGGCGCTCACGCCGGTCGACGTGCGCCTCGTCGACGGCGGCGGACGACCGGTCGTCAATGCCGCGCTCCGCCTGATGCGAGAAGCGAACATCCGGCCGGTGGCCAGGGCCGTGACCGACGCCGACGGGAAGGCCCGCTTCGCCGTCGCCGACGGCACGGGCCAGTTCTTCGTCGCCGGCGTCCTCGACCCGGCGAACGTCCCGCCGGGGAAGTTCTGGGTGGACGGCTCGACCGAGATGTTCCTCTACCTCTCGCCCCTCTTCGGCGGGGCGGCCGGCGCGCAGGGGACGGTCGACCTGAAAGTCGACTGGGACGCCTGCACGACGATTCGAGAGACGGACAACCGGCACTTCAACCAGCTCTTCCTCCGGGCCTACACCTCCCCCCGCTTCCTCGTCGAGTTCACCGCCCCGCCGTCGAAGTCGATCAAGTACCTCTTCGTCCCGATGCGCAAGAGCTACCAGGCGCTGCGAGCCGCGTCGGGAGACGTCCTGAACGACTACATCGTCTGGTGGCCCTTCTTCGCGCTGCCGGGCGAGGTCGTCAACATCTACTGACGCGCCGTGACCTCGATCGGAGTCCTCCTCGTCCTGCTGACCCAGATGGCGGCCGCCGCCGAGGTGCCCCCCCCTGCCGAGGCGAGCCTCTCGACCGAGACACCTCGTTCGGAAAAGGCGGTCGGGGAGATCCTCGGCGAGGCGAAGGCCTCCGACGACCCGCTCGCCGTCGAGCGGCACCTCTTCCGCGAGGACGTGAGCGAGGACGGCCGGAAGGTGAGGATCCCCTTCCCGCTCGGCCGTCTCGACGCGGTGAAGAGCCTCGTGGCGCGCCTGGGGGAGCTGGGGGAGACCCTCGGGGTCACGATCGTCGTCGCCGAGACGGGAAACCTCCCCGCCGTCGTCCTCCTCGGAGAGCCGCAGGCCGTCGCGACGCTGCGCGAGAGGGTCGCCTTCATGCTCGGCGAGGAGAGCCGGACGCCGCAGGTGCTCGTCGACGTCGCGGTCAACCTGCGCGAGATGCAGTCGAGCGACGTCAACCAGGCGGGGGTGAACCTCTTCCCGACGATGACGAAGGGGGAGGTCGGTTTCAGCCGCAGCTACGCCACGGCGAACGACGGCTCGTTCCGGCGGACCGACACCTCCGCCTCCACGGGGGACCTCCAGCTCACGATCCCCGAGATCAACCTCAACCAGCTGGCGTCGATGGGGCGGGTCGTCGTCGGGACGGACGTCGTCACCCACAACGGCGTGACGGCCGAGATCACAAGCGAGGACCACACCCCCGTGATCAAGTCGACGAGCCAGGGGGGGATCGAGGCGGTCGACCAGTCGGTCGTGACGGCCGTCCTCGTCACCCCGGTGATCACCCGCTTCGACGCGGAGAACCCGGCGCGGAGCCTCGTGAAGCTGACGATCGAGATGACGATCTCGTTCCCCCTCGGGACGGTCAAGGGGAAGGACGGCAAGACCGAGGCGGTGGCCTACTCCGAGAAGCGGCTGACGACCGAGCGGATCGTCCGGGCCGACGGGCAGCAGGTCTTCGCGGGGAGCTTCATCCAGGACGCCCTCCTGACCGGGAGCAACAGGGCTCCCCTCCTTTCCAGCATCCCGCTCCTGAAGTACCTCTTCTCCAACGAGCGGAAGGAGAAGAGCCGCTCGGCGTCGGTCCTCTTCATCTCGGCCCGGCTCCTCCCGAGGACCCTCCGGTGACGCGCGCCGTCCGGGCCGCGCTCCTCCTCGCCTGCCTCGGCCTCTCGTCCGGAGCCGGTGCCGCCGCCGTCCTCCCCGGGGAGCTGTCGAACGCCGACGGGACGCTCGTCAGCCTGCCGCTCTTCGGCGCGAACGTCTCCCGGGTGCAGTCGATGCTCGATCTCCTCCAGGCGAAGGGACAGATGGGCGGGGCGAAGGCGCTCGTCTCGGAGGCGTCCTCGTCCCCGCGGGTCGTCCTCATGGGGAGCCCGCAGGCCGTCGAGGAGGCGAAGCGGACGATCGTCTTCGTCCTGCGCCGCCAGCTCGAGAATCCCGCCTTCCTGGTCGACATCCAGGTCAGCCTCCGCTCCTTCACCCTGAGCGAGATCAACCGGATCGGCGTGAACCTCTTCCCCCGCGTCAAGGACATCGGCCAGACGGTGAGGGTGATGACGACGTCGTCCCACGACACGTCGGGGGACACCTGGAGCCGGGTCCTCACGGCGGTCACCAGCGGAACCGCCGTCTTTGCCAACATCGACCTGATCAACAGCGACAACGTCGGGAAGATCCTCATCAGCGGCGAGCTCGTCACCGCCAACGGCGCGCAGGTGACGATCTCCAACAACACGAGGACCCCGATCATCATCAGCTCCGGCGATTTCATCTCCACCGAGATGCAGAACCTGAGGACGAAGATCAAGCTGACCCCGACCCTCTCGCAGTTCGACGCGGACAGGCCGGTGAAGAGCCAGGTTTCCCTCGCCGTCGACATGCAGGTGGCGGTCAACACCGGGGTGATCGTCCTCGCCGGAACCGAGGCGCCGACCTACACCGTCAAGACCCTGAAGACAGACCGGGTGTTTCCGGCCGACGGAGAGAACTACGTCGCCGGGATCTTCACGTCCGACTTCACGACGAAGGAGAAGACGTACATTCCCCTCCTCGGCCAGCTGCCCCTCCTGCGCTACCTCTTCTCCTCCGAGAAGTACCAGACGACCACGACGGTCTCCCTCCTGTTCGTGGCCGTCCGCCTCGTCCCCACCGAGGAGTGACTCACCGCAGCTACGAGCTCTTCTCCTTCACCTCGACCGCGGCCAGCTTCTCGTGGTACCGGATGACGGCGCCGTGGTCGGCCTCGCCCAGGCCGTCCACCTTGAGCGCCTGCATCATCTCCATCAGCTGAGCGGTGAGCGGGAGCGGGGCCCCCACCTCGTGTCCCGCCGCCAGCGCGTTGTTCAGGTCCTTGATGTGCAGGTTGATCCGGAAGCCCGGCTTGATGTTCCGCGCCAGCGCCATCGGCGCCTTCGCCTCCATGACCGCGGAGCCGGCGAGGCCGCCGCGGATGGCCTGGAAGACCTGCCGGGGGTCGACGCCGCACTTCGTCGCCAGGACCAGGGCCTCCCCCAGGGCGGCGATGTTCACCGCCACGATGATCTGGTTCGCGAGCTTCGTCACGTTCCCGGCGCCGACGTCTCCGCAGCGGACGACGGACGCGCCCATCGACTTCAGGACGGGGAGCGCCTCCTCGAAGTCGCCCTCGGCTCCGCCCACCATGATCGAGAGCGTCCCCTCGATCGCCTTCGGCTCGCCGCCCGAGACCGGCGCGTCCAGGAACCGGATCGACCGCTTGGCCAGCGCCGCCCCCACCTCCCGGGCGACGATCGGGTCGATCGAGGACATGTCGATGACGAGCGCGCCCGGCGCGGCCCCCTCGATGACGCCGCCCGGGCCGAGGACGGCCGCCTTCACGTGCGGCGAGTTCGGGACCATGGTGATGATCACGTCGGAGCGCTCCGCCACCTCCTTGGGGGAGGAGGCGGTCCCGGCGCCCGCCGCGGCCAGCTCGAGGACGGGGGCCGCTTCGAGGTCGTACACGACCACCTGGTGGCCCGCCTCGAGGAGGTTCTTGCTCATGGGCTTCCCCATGATCCCGAGGCCGATGAATCCGATCTTGCGCATTTCGTGCCCTCCCGTCATGTCGTTTCGCGGCATGCGTGTCAGCTCAGCCGGCAGCCCATGGCCTGGATCCAGCCGAGGGAACCTGCGGTGTCGGGCGCCGGGACGTACTCGCACCCGACGAAGCCCCCGTACCCGAGCCTGTCCAGCTCGGCGAACAGGAACGGATAGTTGATCTCGCCGGTGCCGGGCTGATGCCGGCCCGGGTTGTCCGCGACCTGGATGTGGTCGATCGAGGCGATCCGCTCCCGGAGGGTGGGGACGAGGTTCCCCTCCTCCCTCTGAGCGTGGTAGACGTCGTACTGGACGTAGACGTTGGGCCGGGCCGCCTCGGTGATGAGGTCCAGGGCCTCCTGCGTCCGGTTCAGGAAGAACCCCGGGATGTCGTAGTGGTTGATCGGCTCGACGACCAGCTTGCGGCCGGCGGCGGCCAGGGCGTCCGCGGCGAAGCGGACGTTCTCCACGAGCGTCCGCCAATGCTCCGCCCGGCCCAGGCCCGGCACGACCTTGCCCGCCAGGCAGTTCAGCCGGGGCGGGCCCAGGATCCCGGCATAGGCGACGGCCCGCCCCACGCCGTCCCGGAATTCCTGCACACGGTCGGGGTTGGCGGCGATGCCGCGGTCCCCGCCCGCCCAGTTCCCCGAGGGGAGGTTGAAGAGGACGACGGTGAGGCCGTTCCTGTCGAGCCGCGCCTTGATCTCCTCGGCCGGGTGGTCGTAGGGGAAGAGGAACTCCACGTACTTGAAGCCCGCTCTGGCCGCGGCGTCGAACCGCTCCAGGAAGGGGACCTCGGTGAAGAGCATGGTCAGGTTCGCGGCGAGCTTGGGCATCGTCGGGCCTCCCCTATCGAACCGTCGAGGCCACCAGGACCTCCGGCAGCGGATGGGACTCTTTGATCTTGTCGAGCGACGGCCCCATGGCCACCAGGTTGTCCTTCTCGATCCGGACCTCCACGAGCACGGGCGCCTTGATGCTGGCCGACTTCTCGACGGCCCACGCGAAGGCGCTCCGCAGCTCTTCCGGCCGCGTCACGGCGCAGCCGTCGCCGCCCATGGCCTGCATCGCCTTGACGAAGTCGACGCCCTGGGCGTTCTCGCCGAAGCCGAGGTCGATGGCGAACCGCATGTCGTACCCGATCTTCTCGGCCTGGCGGATGAGGCCGAGGTTCGTGTTGTTCAGCATGATGAGGACGTAGGGTACCTGGTACTGGGCCGCCACGGCCACTTCCTCCATGAGGAACTGGAAGGAGTAGTCGCCCACCACGCCCACGACCTGCTTGTCAGGGAGCGCCTTCTTGACGCCGATGCAGGCGGGAATCTCCCAGCCGAGCGGGCCGGCCTGCCCGCAGCAGAGGTAGTGCCGCGGCTTGTAGACCTGCTGGAACTGGCCGGACTCGATCTGGTAGAGGCCGATGGCGGTGACGAAGACCGTGTCCTTGCCGAAGTACTCGTTGATCTCTCCGAAGACGCGCGGCGCCTTGATCGGCACGTCGTCGAAGTCGGTCCGCCGGGTGAGCGTCCGCTGGTGCTCCTGGACCCGGGCCACCCAGGCGCCGGCCTTGCGGGCGGGGGTCTTGGCCCTGGCGGCGGTGATCAGCGCCTTCAGCGCCTCGCCGATGTCGGAGACGATCCCCAGGTCCGGCTGGAGGATCTTGCCGATCTGCGTCGGGTCGATGTCGACCTGGATGAACTTGCGTCCCTTCGTGTAGACGTCGAGGGCGCCGGTGTGGCGCTCGGCGAACCGGGCCGTCAGGGCGACGACGAGATCCGACTCCAGGAAGACCTGGTTGCCCGCCCGGTTGTTCGTCTGGATGCCGACGCGGCCGGCGTAGAGCGGGTGGTCGGCGGGGATCGAGCCCCAGCCCATCAGGGTCGGGGAGACGGGGACCTGCAGGTGCTCGGCGAGCTGGACCAGGAGGCCGGAGACCTCGGCGGTGATGATCCCGCCGCCCGCCAGGATCAGAGGGCTCTCGGCCGCCAGGATCATCTCGACGGCCTTCTCGACGGCCTTGAGGCTGGGACTGGGCTTGAAGACCTGGAGCGGCTGGTCGGCCTCGGGGTCGTACTCGATGATCGCCTTCTGGACGTCGAGAGGAAGGTCGATGTGGACCGGCCCGGGACGGCCCTCGCGGGCGATCCGGAACGCCTCCCGGAAGACGTAGGGGACCTGGGCCGGCTCCATCACCAGGTAGGCCTTCTTGGTGACGGGCTTGACGATGCTGACGATGTCGACGGCCTGGAAGCCTTCCCGGTGGAGCTGCGAGCGGACGACCTGTCCGGTGATGGTGACGAGCGGGATCGAGTCGGCCATGGCGGTGTAGAGGCCGGTCACCATGTTGGTGCCCGCCGGGCCGGAGGTGCCGATGGCCACGCCGACCTTGCCCGTGGCCCGGCTGATGCCTTCGGCGGCGTGGGTGGCGCCCTCCTCGTGGCGCATGGTGAGGTGCTTGATCCGGGACTTCTCGAGCGCCTTGTAGAGCGGGAGGATCGCCGCGCCCGGGACGCCGAAGGCGAATTCCACTCCCTCGCTCTCCATCACCTGGCAGGCGGCTTCCATGGCGGTCATCTTGGCCATTTGCTTCTTCTCCTCTGCTTCGGGAGCCCCCCGATGTTGTGTTTCCACATGGTGGAAGTCATTTCCGTAATGTGAAAATAGGGCGGCCCGGCCGTGCCTGTCAAGGGATTTCTCGACCCCGGGCTCAGGAGAGCTGCTTCGAGATGGCGGCGGCTCCCCGGAGGACCTCGCCGGCCAGACGATCGGCGTGGGCCCCGAGGAGCCGTGAGCTCGGCCCGGAGATGCTGATGGCGCCGGCGACCTTGCTTCCCTGGGTGACGACGCAGGCGACGCACCCCACGCCCGCTTCGTACTCCTCGCGATCGACGGCGTAGCCGCGCTGCCGGGAGAGAGCGACGTCGCTGACGAAGTCTTCCTCCCGGGTGAGCGTGCTCGAGGTATAGCGGACCTTCTTGACCCTGCGGAAGTACGCCACCACCTCCTCCTCCGGCCGCGTCGACAGGTAGGCCTTGCCGACCCCCGAGCTGAGGAGAGGGACCCGGACGCCCACCCGCGTGAACGCGCGCAGGAGAGCCTTGTCGTTCGCGACCTGGTCGAGGTAGACCGCCTCGTCGCCGTCGAAGACCACCAGGTTCACCGTCTCACCGGTCTTCTCCATGAGCCGCCGCATCACCGGCCGGGCATAGGTGGTGATCTCCAGGTCGGACTGCACTCTCGAGAAGACGTCGAGGCACTTTAACCCGAGCTGGTAGACCTTCGTGTCCGGGTCCTGACGCACGTAGCCCCGCCTCAGGAGCTGCGAGAGGATGCGGTGGAGGGTGGCCGGCGGGTACCCGGCGGAGCTCGAGAGATCCATCAGGCGGCATCCGCCGCCGGAACGGGCGACGGCCTCGAGGACCGAGAGGGCCTTATCGAGCGAGCTTTCGGCGGCCATGAGGAGATCTCGAGGCGGGAGGGCGGCGGAAGGCTGCGCTCCACGTCCTGATACCGATTTTCACGTCGCGAAACTACTCCGGCGAACGGTCGCGGTCAACGGAACCACTCCTCGACGATCCCCGGTGCATCGAGCGGATGGGGACGGGGAGAGCATTCTGGGTATCCTCCCGGAATGGCTCGCCCGCTCGCCGTCGCCCTGACCTTCGCGGCCCTCCTCTCCGCCCGCTTCCCGCTCGCCGCGCTCGAGGCCGGCCCGCCGGTCTTCCGCCTCCCCGAGGATCCCCGGAGTCTCGAGCGAACGACGTCGTACGCCGAGATGGAGGCGGTCCTGAAGGAGCTGGACGGAAAGGGGCCGATCCGGGTCTCGGTCGAGGGGGCGACGGTGAAGGGACGCTCCCTCTTCCTCGTCCACGCCTACCGGGGCCGGGGCGGGACGTCCGAGCGGTGGAAGGTCCTTCTCTATGCCCAGCAGCACGGCGACGAGCTCTCCGGGAAGGACGCCCTCCTCTTCCTGCTCCGCGACGTCGCCCGGAAGCCGGAGCTCCTCCCCGAGGAGGTCGACCTCTGGGTCTTCCCCATGATGAACCCCGACGGGGCCGAGGCGGGGACTCGCCGGAACGGAGCGGGAGCCGACCTGAACCGGGACCACATCGGCCTCGAGCAGCCGGAGACGCAGGCCCTCCACCGGGTCGCGCGCCGGATCCGGCCGGACGTCGCCGTCGACTGCCACGAGTTCGCGCGCGAACCCGAGGAGTACCGGGCGCGGGGATGGAGGAAGTGGTCCGACATCACCCTCGACGGCCTGAACAACCCGCTCTTCTCGCCGGAGCTGATCGGCACCGCCCGACGCTGGGTCGACATGGTCGCCGAGGCCGAGGAGAAGGCCGGCCATCCGTTCCTGCGCTACTGGGTGGGCGGGCTCCCGCCGCACGAGGAGCAACGCCACTCCGCCCCGGACATCGACGGCGGCCTGAACGCCATCGGGATGTACGGCGGCCTCTCGTTCATCGCGGAGGCGGCGGCCCCCGAAGGGAAGGCGCCCCCGGGCGACCTGGGGAACCGCGTGGACGCCTACCTCACCCTCTTCCGGACCCTGCTCGCGGGAGACGGCCACCGGGACGAGGAGCGCAGGGCGATCGAGCGCGCCCGCCAGCGGCCGCTCCCCTCGTTCCTCCCGACGAACTACCTCTGGGTCAACCCGTCGGCGAGGGTGACGCGGTTCCCGGTCGTGGAGACGGCGACGGGGAAGGTCGTGAAGGTCCCCACCGCCAACCTGATGACCGATCTGGTCGTGAAGAGGACCGTCCCGGTGCCGCTCGGGTACGCCGTGGAGCCGCGGGCGGCGGGCGAGTTCCGCCAGCTCCTCGACCGGCACGGGATCCCCTTCGAGGCGCTCTCGACGCCGAGGAGACTCGCCGCCGAAGCCTGCACCCTCGTCCGCGTGGAGGAGGAGTTCGACGAGGTCCACTCCCGGTACGGCGGCCGGCAGGTCGTGCGCTGCGCCGACGGGAAGCGGTCGGAGCTGCCCGCCGGGAGCCTCTGGGTCTCGCTGGAGGGAGAGGCGGCGCTGCGTGCGGTCCTCGTCCTCGAGCCGGCCTCCCTCTACGGCCTCTACCAGCTCCCCCGCTTCCGGGCCCTGGCCGCGAAGGACGGGCTCCTGCCGGTCCAGCGCGTCGTCCCGTAGCCGGGCGCCATCGACGGACCACCTCCCGCGGGCGCGAGTACGAACGGCTCGCGGGCGGTGGGACGATCCCGAAGTGGCTCTCCGTTCAGCCCTTTCTCATTACCCCGCTCGGACTCACTCCTCCGCCCCGAGGAAAATCCGGTCGAGCGTACCGACCAGCTCGTCGATGGTGTCGGGCTTGCTGATCAGCCGCCTCACTCCGAGCCGCTTCGCCTCCTCCTCGTACGCCGGTGTGACGTACCCGGAGGTGACGATGACCGGGACGTCTCCCCGGAGCGCGAGAACCTCGCGCGCGAGGTCGAAGCCCGACATCCCGGGCATCGAGGCGTCGGTCACGACCGCGTCGAAGGCGCTCCGATCTTCCCGGAAGCGGGTCAGGGCGAGCACGGGGTCGGCCACGCCAGTCACGCGGTAACCGAACGAGCCGAGGAAGCGCTGGTACAGGCGGACGAGGGCGTCGTCGTCGTCGACGACGAGGAGGTGCTGCGTCCGACCCCTCCTGCCGACCGGCCGTGGCGCCGCGGCGGCCTCGATCCGCCCGGCAGCGGCCGGAAAGTAGAGGTCGAAAGTCGTGCCACGGCCCGGCTCGCTCCGGACGGCGATCCCCCCGCCGTGGTTCTTCACGATCCGCTCGACGCTCGGGAGCCCGAGTCCCGCCCCCTGCGCCTTCGTCGTGAAGAACGGGTCGAAGAGGCGCGCCAGGGTCGCCGCGTCCATGCCGCCCCCGTCGTCGCTGACCGAGAGGCGCACGTACCGTCCCGGAGCGAGCCCGGGCGGCACCTCCGAGGAGCCGTCGCCCCGCTCGAACGGGGAGAGCGTGACGTCGATCCGCCCGGGGCGGGAGCCGATGGCGTGGGCCGCGTTGGTGACGAGGTTGACCACGACCTGGTGAAGCCGTCCGGAGTCGACGTCGACCGGGGGGACGTCTCCGGTCTCGTCCGTTCGGATCTCGACGAGGGCGGGCAATGTGGGCCTGAGGAGCTTCAGCGCCTCGTCCACGACCGGCCCGAGCAGCTGCGCAGCACGAGTCTGCTCGCCCGGCCGGACGAACTCCGCGATCTGCCGGACGAGACCTGCTGCCCGCATCCCGGCGCGCTCGATCTCGGCGACGAACTCCCGCCCCGGGATTCCAGGGGCCAGGTCCCGGGCCGCCAGCGCCGCGTTCCCGCGGATGGCGAGCAGGACGTTGTTGAAATCGTGGGCGATGCCGGCCGCCAGGGTCCCGAGCGCCTCGAGCTTCTCGGCCGCCAGCCGCCCCTCGTCGGCCCGTCTCCTCTGCGTGACGTCCAGGCTCGTCCCGACGGAGAACAGGGGGTGGCGCTTCGCCCCTTCTCCCTCGAAGTGGATCCTCACGAAGTTCGAGATCCACCGCACCTCGCCGCCAGGCCGGAGGATCCGGTACTCGATATGGTCGCGACCGTCGCCCGAGCCCGGGTCGAGCGAGCGGGCGATCGACTCGCGAAGGCGGTGGAGGTCGTCCGGGTGGATGTTCGCGACGAACTCCTCCAGGGAGATGTCGGCGGCCGCGAGCCCGAGGTGCTCGCGGCACCGCTCGTCCACGGAGAGCCGCCCCGTACCGAGGTCGTGCCAGAAGGTCCCGAGGCCTGCCGCGTCGGCGGCCACCCGGAGGCGCTCCTCGCTCCGGCGCAGGCCCTCCTCGGCGCGGACCCGGTCCACGAGGTCCATCGCCATCGAGGCGATCTCCTGGACGGCCTGGACTTCGGCGGGCACGTAGTCCGTGGGCTTGTTGCCGACTCCCATGATGGCGATGACCTTGTTGTTCCGGAGGACCGGCACCGTCAGCTCGCGCGTCACGGCGACGTGGCCTTCCGGCAGGCCCTTCCGGCCAGGAAGGCTCGCGTAGTCGTTGTGGACGACCGGCACGCGCGCGAAGAAGCAGTCGACCCAGACCCCGGCCCGGCTGATCGGGTAGTGCTTCTCCTCCGCCCTGGCCTCGCACAGGCCCCATTTCGTGCTCGACGACCACGCCTGGAGCAACAGATTCTCCTGGTCCTCGTCGACGAGGTGGAAGAAGCCGATCCGGCTCGAGGTGATCGCCTCCGCCTCGTCGACGGCAGCCTGGTAGAGCTGTTCGAGCTCGCCCTCCGATGCGAGATCGGAGAGGCTGAGACGGATCCTGAGGAGGGCCTCGGCGGCGTGGCGGGCGGTGATGTCGCGGAACGACGTGACGACAGCAGAGGGGCTCCCCGCCTCCTGACCGGGGAGCGGCACCACGTCGATGGAGAGCCACCTGAACGATCCGTCCGGCCTGTGGACTCCCATGACGACTTCTTTCAGCGGCTCTCCGGCGAGAAGCCGGACCATCAGGGGGTCCGTTTCCCCGGAGAACGGCGAGCCGTCCTCGTGGATCGCGCGCCACCTCGGGTCCAGCGACGTCCGCCCGATCAGCTCCTCCACCGTGAGGCCGAGGATCTGCTCCGCGGCAGGGTTGGCGGTCACGATCCCGCCGTCGCCCGACTGGAGCACGACCCCCGTTGAGAGGGCGTCCAAGACCTGGCGGCGCACCTCGCTCCTCCCCAGGGATTCGAGAGCCGATTCCTTCTCTTTCAGCTCGTCCGAGAGCCGCAGTTCGCGCTCCCCGAGAGCACCGATCGCCCGGGCGATCCTGGCGTGGTGGGCGAGGGCCCTCGCGATTTCCGCCCCCTCGAGGAGCGGGACGCCCTCGAGCGCCGCGGGGTCGCCCTCTTCAGCAACGCCTCCTCCGCCTGCGTCCGGACCGGCTTGCCCGGGGGACCACGACGCGTCCTCGTGGCGGAACGGCCCGACGCAGAAGTCCCCGACCTGCTGCCCGGCCACCGCCAGCGGCGTGGAGAGGTTCCAGAGTCGATGCGCGCACCGGCGGACCGTCGACGTCCCCGGCGGCAAGCCGAAGGCGGGCGGCGCCTCGGTTTCGAAGTTTCGAGGAATCCCTCCGCGCTCCCCCGGGGAAGGCCGTCTCCAGCAGGAACACTCCTCGCGCCGGTCCGAGCCGGCCAGGAAGGAGCCGTCGCGATCGAGAATCCTGGCGGGAATCCGGGTGAACTCGGACGAGGCACCAAGGAGCTCCTGGATCGCAGGGAGGTCGACGACATCGGCGAGCCGGATCCTCCGCCCCGCCTCTCCCGAGCCAGGCTCGTCTCCACGGGAAACCCCACCGGGAACCGGCTCCGAGCTCACGAAAGCACCTCAGAGTCGAGCCTACCATCGGTCGACAGCCGAAGAGCCGAAGAACAGCCGAAGGGTCAGGTCTGGTGTTTGCTGTATACGCCTCGTCCGAGGGCCCCTTCCAGTCGTCTCCGCAGCGCTCCCTCTCCGCCCCAATACTCCTCACCCTGTCGAGCCATCGTCGACGCCCGCCAACCGCTCACCCCGAGAAGCGA